>JABDKA010000193.1 GCA_013002405.1 Sulfitobacter sp.
CGCCTGGTGCGGGTCAAGATCTCTTTCAAATGGGCGTCGGAATAGCTCATGCCCCTGCCTTATCCCAAAGCCCGCGCATAAAAAAGCGCCCCTCGTCAAAAGGCGTGGGGCGCAGTCATCGGAACGAGGGACAAACTAGGTACGATGCGTTCCGTACACGGCACCTGACACCCATTTATGTGCACCGGGCGCAGAAAAAAGGGCCCGTCGCGCAACTGTGATCACAAAATTCCCACCCGCTCAGTCAAAGATGTCGTCAATCAGATCAAAAAGCTCTTCCGCCGCCTCCTTGAACCAGGACTCCCGCTTGAATTTCTTGCGATGGGTCTTTTTCTTGGGCTTCATGGGTTTCTGCCCAGACACGCCTGCCGGAAAGCGGCGCAGGACGGCATGATCTATCCCTGTCTCGACCGGCTTTTCGGTCCTGGGCAGCATCTTCATGTCGCGCAGGGGTGCGCCGCAGCTGGCGCAGGCCAGTTCGTGCCGCCCCTTGTCCAGTCTCAGCGCCGCCCTGCTGCCGCAAAAGCAACAGGTCGCAATCTTCGTCGGATAGCCCATCTCGCCTCTCTTCAGCCGCGTGGCTGAGAGGCATATAGGGCGATCGCGGCGGCATTTGAGACGTTGAGCGAGCCGAATTTGCCCGCCGCGTCGATCCGTACCAACAGGTCCACGGTTTCACGGGTCTTTTCGCGCAGTCCGGGCCCCTCGGCCCCCAGCACCAGCGCCACCGGTTCTGACTGGCGGCCCGCGACCGCCCGCTCGATTGTCTGTTCCGCCGCCCCGTCAAGGCCCAGCACCAGATAACCCATCTCCTGCAATTCGCGGATCGTATCGGCGAGGTTGCGCACCCGCAAATAAGGCTGCCGCTCCAGGGCACCCGAGGCGGTCTTGGCGAGCGCCCCGGTTTCGGGCGCGGAATGGTGGCGCGTGCCGATAACAGCAGAGGCCCCGAGGACCTCGGCCGAGCGCAAGATCGCGCCCACGTTGTGAGGATCGGTCACCCGGTCCAGCAATATCAACCGGGGCACTTCGGCCCCGATGGCCACATCTTCCAACCGACCCCAATCGAGCGGTTTGGCCTCCAGCACCGCCCCCTGGTGCACGGATCCAGGATCGAGCGGCGGGCGAAACTTGCGCGGGTCTACCACCTCCGGCTTAATACCCGCTTCCGCAACCGCTTCCTCCAGCTTGGCAAGCGCATTCGGCGTTACCATGAGCCGCAGTTTTTCGCGAGCCGGGTTCACCAGCGCATCGCGCACCGCATGCAGGCCGAAAAGCCAGACGGTGGCAGTGGCCTCCTCCTTCTTTGCCTGCTCTTTTTTCACCACCCACTTGGGTTTTTTCATTGCCTCGTCCCCGCCCGTCCCGCATTCGAAATGCCGCCCAATTTCGTCTTGACGGCCCATAACCGCGCTAGTAATCACGCGCCACGCCTCAGCGCAATGCGCGATGGGGCCGTGGGCGACAGGCCGCAAGGTGTGGCAGGGGACTGTAACTCCCTCGCGGAGACGCACGCCTGGTTCGATTCCAGGGTCGCCCACCACTCAGTCTCCACAAAACCATACAGGACTCACCTTCTCTGGATAGTGTTGAATTTTCCGTGAGTTACGAGGGGTAGTGGCAGCAGTGACCTCACATTACGTCTCTGTTCAGGGCCATTTCAGCGCGATATAGGCAGAAGTCTCAGTGGCGCATTTGCGCGTGAGGTCTTGAGGCAGGCTTGGATGCGCTATTGATGCGGAAAGCCCAGAATCTTCCGCTGTTCTTGCCAGTCCAGCGGTAGTTCCGGAAGGCTGCGCAACTTCTTTGCTGTGAGATGTTGTGGCTGACGGCCTTCGAGAATAGCCGTTGAGATATCCGGCGCCAGCCAGGCAAGTGGCAGGATGCGACTGACCAATCCACTTCGGAGCCCTTCGCGGTCTTCGATCTGGCGGATGGTATCGGACTTGTCTTCCAGCAACTCGCCGCCCCATCTCCTCGCATCAGCTACAAGGTTGATGAGGTCCTGATCCAGCTGAGGTGCATCCGGCGGCACAATAATGATCGGCCTCGCCCGTCCGGTTTGACGCTTCTGGAACGGGACCTCGAAGGCGGCATGGATTGGTAGCTTGGCTTTCTCAGTTGGCAGTAACGTACCTAGATCCAACCGAACGCAAAACTGTCGCGTTGATAAATCAATGCGATCAACCAAGCCAATGAGATGCTCTGCGTCTGGGTATTCACCCTCATCTGCAATCTGGTTTCTCAGAGAATCCGCAGCACGGAGAATCTTTGTGATCGAAGACGGATCCAAATCGACTGCCGATCTGATCTGCTGAGTCAGCCATGACTGATCGTCCAGGTGGTTCTTGAGCCCACTCAGAACCAGCCGCTCGACTTCTCCGGCGGGAAGTCGCTCGATACTGCCTTGGTCGCCTGAGCCGGATGGCTTTGATGTGTAGTACCAGTACCGCCGCGATTGGGCTGTTCCGCCCGTGCGCGTCGACTTGATGGCGTAGGTCGTGCGCATTGGACGGCCTACGGAATCAAAGAGCAGCCCGTCCAGCAGGCGCCGAGCCGACCGTCGGGACGTTGCGATCTTCTTGCCACCGTGGTTTGCAAGCAGTTCCTGCACTTGCTGCCAGGTAGCATCGTCTATGATGGCCTCATGTAACCCATCATAGAGCTCATCCTTGTGACGGGTCTTGCCGATGTAGATGGGGTTGCGCAGGATGTTGTAGAGCGCACCACGTGAGAAGGACGTTCCTCCCGTCGTGCGCCCGTACCGGTCTGTCCGGCGTTTGCTTACGATGCTGAGCGCCTCGAGCCTGTCGGACAGTTCGCGTACCGATCCGGCCGCCAGATACTCGGCAAATATGGTGCGGATCGCTTCGGCCTCAACCGGGTTAACAATCAAGGCTTTGTCGGTGACGTCGTACCCAATTGGCACCGCGCCCCCCATCCACATCCCCTTACGTTTGGAAGCTGCAACCTTGTCCCGGATGCGCTCAGCCGTCACCTCGCGCTCGAACTGGGCGAATGACAATAGGACGTTTAGGGTCAGGCGACCCATAGACGATGTCGTATTGAAGGCTTGGGTGACCGACACGAACGACACCCCTGCCCCGTCAAAGAGATCGACCATCTTCGCAAAGTCCGCCAGCGACCGGGTCAGGCGGTCCACCTTGTAGACAACGATGACGTCGACACGGCCTGCCTCCACATCTTTGAGCAATTGTGTAAGTCCCGGTCGATCCATGGATCCGCCGGAGAACCCCCCATCGTCATAACGATCAGAGAGCTCTGCCCAGCCCTCATGCTTTTGGCTGAGGATGTAGGCCGCACAGGCCTCACGCTGCGCGTCCAACGAGTTGAAGTCCTGCTCCAGCCCCTCCTCGGTCGACTTGCGGGTGTAGATGGCGCAGCGTTGGCGGATCATGGCTTTGCGACCTCGCGCAAACCAAAGAACCTGGGCCCGTTGCGGTTGGTCCCGGTCATCGCCCGCGCCACTGCCGACAGCGAGGAATAGCCTTGACCATTCCAGATCGCGCCACCGTCCGCTGTGATCACCACTTCATGGGTGTCCCCGCCCCATGCCTTCAGGATGCGGGTTCCATTGCCAACAGTGGCAGGCATAGCGCCACTTTGGGCTTGTGCGGACCGCGTGTCGGTTCTGACCCGGATGACCCGCTTCCAGGCACGGCGTGCAACGGCGCTCTCACCTCCCGCAAAAGCCGTCTGTGCGTCCCATGCCAGCGACAACCGCATCAGTCGCGCGGTAAAGGTCTTGGGCGGCGCAGTGCCCTTGGTCTCCTGCCAGATCTGGCGCAGCGTTGCAGCGTCGGCTTCTGCTAGTCGGCAGATGTCGGGGGCGGTCACGGTCGACGTCAATGGCCTTCCCCGGGCATAATACGGTAGCGGGCCACCCTGCCCGACCGATCAAGCTCAACAGGTACGCCCGACGACCGCAGTCGCGAGATCGCCGCGCGTATCGTATGCGGCTGCCAGCCCAACTGCTTTTGGATCTGCACAACGGTTGCCCCGGTGCGCCGCGCCAGGATTTTGCGCAGCATCTCAGTCTTGGACTTGGGAACTGGCCTCGCCGACCAGTGCTGAGCGGGATCGGAAGTAAGGTTTTCTGTGAGTTGATCGGTCATTTAGGTCTCCTCTTGGTCGCAGGGCAATCTCGCGCCCCGTACTGACCAAAGCCCGGAGTTCCGGGCGGGAGACTCAAATCTATTCAACGACGTCAGTGACGCTCACCCTTGCCCGGAAGTCCAGCGGAAGATCGACAATCAAATGCCAGGAGTGGCGGGCGGCGGCTGCCGCCCGCCTGATCCTCAAATATCTATCCGTTCCGCAATGCTCAGTGCATCTTCCAACTCAACACCAAGGTATCGCACCGTACTGTCCACCTT
>JABDKA010000207.1 GCA_013002405.1 Sulfitobacter sp.
GCAGTGGTCGGTCCGGCCTTACCCCGATCTACGTCAAACGACCGCGCGGGCCGTCGGTCTCCGCCCCGGGCCGCAATGCCGTGACCTTCACGATCAACCCAAGCGATCTGCCGCCTGCACAAAGCCAGCTTTCTCTGACGGTTGATCAGCCCGGTGCGACCCTGAAGTCGAACAAAGCGCGCAGTTTTTGCCGCGATGCCTTTACCCGTTCAACCAAATAGACCGTTGTCTTGGGCCGCACCTCATCCGATGGTGTCGGCATGCAAACGGAGTTTCACATCCAGACCAAGGGTCAGGGGCTTTACGAGTTCACCGATGAGGTGGCTGACTGGGTGACGGGTGATGGGCTCCTCACGCTGATGATCCGGCACACCTCCGCATCGCTGCTGATCCAGGAAAACGCCGATCCGGATGTGCAACGCGATCTGAAGTCGTTCTTCGCACGCCTCGTGCCGCCCAGCACGGACCCATCAATGTCCTATCTGCGGCACACGCTGGAGGGACCGGACGACATGCCCGCCCACATCAAGGCGGCGATGATGCCTGTCAGTCTATCGATCCCGGTGCAGTCGGGGCGCATGAACCTAGGTACCTGGCAGGGCATCTATCTGTTTGAGCATCGCGATGCGCCGCACCTGCGAAAGGTAGCGGCGCAACTGTTATACTGATTCAGCCCGTTGGCATCAGGTGGATTTCCCGGATCGCGGCCCGCTTGGGTGCTTCCAGCGCGTGCAAGACGGCGTTGGCCACATCCTCGGGCTGCAGCTTGTCCGGCTTCGGTTCATCGAAAAAGGCCGTGTCGACCATACCCGGGGAGACCACCATGCAGCGCCCGCCCCATTCAGCCATTTCATCGGCTAGATTGCCCGCGAAACCGTGAATGAACCATTTGGTTGAGCCGTAGATCGACCCCTTGAGGTGACGGCGACCTGCCAAAGAGCCGGTAACGACGTACTGGCCCGTGGTCTTGCGCAAGTGCGGCAGGGCGGCGTGGGCGGTATATAGGGCGCCCATGATGTTGACGTCGATCATGCTCTTCCAGTCTTCCGGATCGCCTTTTTCCGTCCCGCCCTGTGCGGTGCCGCGCCCGGCATTTGCGAAAACCGCGTCTAACTGGCCCCATTCCGACACGACACGGTCGATCGCGGCCTTCTGCGCCTCATAGTCCGTCGCGTCGCCAGTGATCACCATGGCTTTGTCGCCAATCTCATCGGCGATCTTGTTCAGATTGTCCTCGCTCCGGGCGAAAAGGGCAACGTGCCAGCCCGCCGCCGCAGCGGCCTTGGCAGTGGCCGCCCCGATGCCGCTGGAGGCACCGGTGATGAAAAGTGTCTTGGTCATGGGGGATATCCTTATGTGTTCTTCGCAGAGCCAACGCCGCGCGGGGCCCGATGGTTCAACGGAAATTCACCTCAACATCTAGGGGTGCAAATCAACTCTACCCAAAACCTGAGGGGTGCCCTATAAGTCTGGGGAAGCGGGTTAAAAGCCCCACAAGTGAGGCAGGACTGAAGAAGGGGGACGTGCATGCGCTGCCCGTTTTGCGGAAATATTGACACCCAGGTGAAAGACAGCCGCCCGGCGGAGGATCACGTCTCCATCCGGCGAAGACGCTTCTGCCCTGCCTGCGGCGGCCGGTTCACCACATACGAAAGGGTTCAGCTGCGCGATCTGGTGGTGATCAAGTCAAGCGGCAAGCGCGAGGATTTCGACCGGGACAAGCTGGAACGGTCCATCCGCATTTCCATGCAGAAGCGCCCCATCGACCCCGAGCGGATCGATCAGATGATCAGCGGCATCGTGCGGCGACTGGAAAGCATGGGTGAGACGGACATCCAGTCCAAGACAATCGGTGAGATCGTCATGGAGGCCCTGGCCCGGATCGACACAGTGGCCTACGTGCGCTTCGCCAGTGTCTACAAGAACTTCCAGGCTGCCGATGACTTTGACAAATTCGTGGCCGAGCTGCGCCCGGAGGCGCCCCCCGAAGAGTGAGCGACGGGCGCTTCATGGCGATGGCGCTTGCTTTGGGCCGTCGCGGGCAGGGGCGTGTCTGGCCCAATCCGGCCGTGGGCTGCGTTATCGTCAAGGAAGACCGCGTTGTAGGCCGGGGCTGGACCCAGCCTGGCGGTCGTCCCCACGCCGAAATGGTTGCCTTAACACAGGCCGGTCAGGCCGCACGCGGCGCCACCGCCTTTGTCACGCTTGAGCCCTGTGCCCACCACGGTCAAACCCCGCCCTGCGCGCAGGCGCTGATCGACGCGGACATCGCACGCTGTGTGATCGCGGTGCGCGACAGTGACGCGCGGGTGGATGGGAAGGGCATTAAGATGTTGGAGGCTGCCGGTATCTCGGTCGATCTCGGCACCGGTGAGGATGAGGCCCGCGCCGACAATTCCGGGTTCTTTTGCCGCACGGAACTTGGGCGCCCCTTCGTTACCCTCAAGCTTGCCACTTCCTTCGATGGTCGTATCGCCACGGGCACCGGTGAAAGCCAGTGGATCACCGGACCGGAGGCGCGGCGCGCCGTCCACGCCATGCGCGCACGGCACGATGCTGTCATGGTGGGTGGTGGGACCGCCCGCAAGGATGACCCCAGCCTTACGGTGCGCGATCTTGGCATCGCCGATCAGCCCGCCCGCGTGGTGATTTCGCGCAGGCTTGACTTGCCCCTGATGGGTCAGCTTGCCCGCTCTGCCGGGGTACCCCCGGTCATCCTCTGCCACGGCCAGGATGCGGATGCTTCGCTGGTCCAGACCTGGCAGGATCTGGGGGCGACGCTTCTGCCCTGCCGCGTGAAGGGGGCGCAGCTTGATCCCGCCGACATCCTGCAACAGCTGGGTCACCATGGCCTGACGCGTGTCTTCTGCGAAGGCGGCAGTGCCCTGGCCGCCTCCCTTCTTGAGGCGGACCTTGTGGATGAACTGGTGGGCTTTACCGCAGGGCTGATCATCGGAGCCGAAGGGTTGCCCGGCATCGGTGCCATGGGCCTCGCCCAGCTGCGCGATGCCCCCCGCTACCGCCTGAAATCTACCCGGGCTATCGGACCCGATACGCTCCACATCTGGGCCCGGCCCTAACGTCTGTTTTTCACCACAAACACTCCGTTAGGGGCTGGCGGCCTAACCCCGCCGCCACAGGTGCGCCTGAGAGGCAAGGAGACCTTGCAGTTTTGACAGAAAACGGTTGCCCCGTCCGGGCCGCGGGATTTCTCCGGCGGCGAGCCGGGCCACAATCACCTCGACAGGGCAGGCCAGACCGGTGACCGGATCAAGATAACGGGGATAGTCGATCAGTGCGGCGTGGACGAGCCCTTCAAGGCTTACATCCGTGCGGCGGCGCGGGGGCACCTCTCCGCGGTCCTCCGTCAGGCCCCATCCGGCGTAAAAGGGTGCGCCCAATGTCACCACGTGCCTTCCGCGTAGCAGTGCCTCAAAGCCGAGAAGCGAGGTCATGGTCCAGACCCTATCCACATGGTCGAGCAAGGCCATCGGATCGGCCCGTTCCAGCACGCGGTCCGCCAACGCCGTGGCGTCGGTGTTGCCTTCACGCAGGCCCGCCTCAACGTCTGGATGGGGCTTGTAGAGGATGATCGCTTCCGGATTGGCTGCACGGGCCTCTTCCAGCAGCGCGCGGTTGGTGCTGATCCGGTCCGTTCCGGTGCGAATGGAGGCGTCGTCCTCGACCTGGCCGGGGACAAGAATAAGACGGCCCTCGGGCAGTCCCTTCAGATCGGTTGTACCGGCAAGATTGTATTTGCTGATCCGGCTCGCCACCAGACTGTCGATCAGCCGACGCGCGCGCTCGCGCTGGTCGGGGCGCAGTGTGGCGCGCGCCTCGATCCATTTTTCGAGCCGGCTGGGGCAGGACGGGTCATAGTAGATGCCCAGATCGTCCGTCACCAGCGACAGGGGCGGGATCAACTCGGCACCCAGTCCGTGGGAGCGAATGAAACCGTCCTCCACACGACAGGCGTCGCCATGCCCGACCTGGGCCTTGCCCGCCCAGACCATCCAGGGGCGTCCGACCTTGCGTGCCTTTCCGGGGTCATTCTCAAAAATAACGGGTTTGAACGTTCCGAAGAACTGCTGCAATGGTTTGCGTTTCCACATCCGCATGGAGGAGGCGACCCAGCCGCGATGGTCCTCGCGCCAGGCGCGGGTCTGAGCGGCGAGCGCCTCGATGGTTTCCTCCAGCGTGCACAGTTGGTCCCGGTAAGGATCGTACCAGGTGGGGTAAAGGATCATGGCGGCGGCGAAAATCTGCGCTCGGGTCAGCTTGCGCGTGCGGCGCGGAACGGGGAACTCATCCTGTGTCAGGCCCCAGCCCGCGTAAAAGGGCTGGCCGAAGACCCGCGGGCGGTGGCCCGCGAAGATTGCCTCGAACCCCATCTGAGAGCTGACCGTATAGACCCCCACGGCCCCCTCGAACAGCCGCCAGGGGCTGACCTGATCTGAGAACAGCGTGATCCGGTCATTTGCGTCGTCGGCCCGGAAATAACCCGAGCGAAAACCCCCGGCTGTTTCGGGATGGGTCTTGATCAGCACCTTTGCGCCGGGGTGTTCCTCCTGCGCGAAGACCAGCATTTCCAGAAACCGCGCCCGGTCCGCGCCGGAGGCTGTGACCGAGGCGTCCCCTTCGGTCTGGTCTATGACCAGCACGTAGCCGGGATCTGGTACTGGGGCCTCTGCGTCAAAGGCTGTGTATTTGCTCAGGTGCGCCTCTTTGATCCGCTCGATGGCACCACGGGCGCGGTTCAGCAGGCGCGTGTCGTCCAGAGGGTGTGAGGCGAGCATCTCTTCAAGTGCGGAGGGGGTGCTGGCGTCGAAATGGAGGCCCCTGTTGTCGATCAGCAGGCCCAGCGGCGGCTCCCCGGCGCGGCCAGGATGAAGGGAGCGCAGGAAGGTATCTTCGATGCGCACGACGGGTGCCTCGCGCGCCGCAGCCACGCTTTCGCCCCGGTGGGCGGTGGGGGAGTTGCCCCAGACGGCGACGGCATCCCCTTCCGCGCGGGGCAGGCCGATCTGGATGGAATATCCGGCAAGCTGAAGGATGCGGCGGATACGGCCTTGGGTCAGAAAACCGCCGTTGTACACAAAAAGCCGCCGCTCCCTTGTGGAAGCGGCGGCGGGTCTGTCGTATGTCTCAGGCCCCAGGCCCATGCCCCTTTATTCGGTCAGTGTTGAGATGCTGGAGGCGGAACTTGCAGTACCGGTGATCGAAGAGATGACCCGGTTCCACTGGGTAAAGGGGGCCTCTGTCACATAAAGCGTGTCGCCGTCGCGGATCACGAAATCGCGGGCCATGAACATGCCGTTGGGCTTGGTGAGATCCAGAACGTAAACCATCCGCTGCGGTCCCACCAGATCGGTACGGCCCAGCACCTGACCGGAAATCTCGGCCGGTTCGTTGCGAAAAATAAAGACGCCGGTGGGGTCTGCCGTCGCCGCGTTCAGACCGCCCACTTGGGCGATCCCTTCAAGGGCAGAGAGGCTCTGGCTTTCGAAGTCAACCTGAGCCTGACCGCCGGTGGCACCGAGCGCGGTGAAGGAGCGGCTGTCCTCTTCGACGAGGATCTGATCACCGCCGCGCAGGGCGATGTCGAGTTCGGGATGCTCGTAGAGATCTTCAAACCAGATCTTGTCGCGCATGGCACCGCGCACCACAGTGACCTGGGCGATTTCCGGCTCGATTGTCACACCGCCGGCGTTGGCCAGCATCGTGGCCAGTGTTCTTGTCGGGCGTTCAATGGGATAAACACCCTGTCCACCAACAGCACCCACGATCGACACGGTGGAGCCGTCACCGGCCGCGCGGCGGACCTCCACCTGTGGGTCGGGGGTCTGCTCGCCCAGCTTGGCGGTGATGATCCGGCGGATCGCGTCGGGGGTGTTGCCAGCGGCCTTGATGCGGCCTGCATAGGGGATGAAGATAAAACCGGAACCGTCGACCTGCACCTCATCCAGTGCGGTCGCGGGGGAGCCTTCGACGCCCAGCAGCGGATCGTCCACGTTTTCGTAGACTGTGATCCCCAGAACGTCGCCAGGCCGGATGATGTCGGAGCCCAGGCGCGCGGCGTTCTTGAAAGCGTCTGAGAAGCCCAGAGCAGGCACGACAGCGGTCGCGCGGGTAACACGGTCATTGACCTCAATCACGAAAGCGTCGCCCTCGCGCTGGACGGAGCCCTTGTAGATCTGGCGCTTGTTTGGCCCCACGTGGGGCAAGCCACAGGATGACACGACAGCAAGAGCCGTCAGAACGGCGATGGGGCGCGCCCACCGGAATGTTAGGGTTTTCACTGCCCGGTCTCCTCGACCTGTTCGAACTGCCTCAGGTTTTCGCCATTTTTTTCGGCGTATTTAGGGCTACGCTAGCGCAGGACCGTGCGAAAATCCAGTCAGCGGCGGGGCTTAGGTCAGGTAACGATGCGCAACTGTTGCCTTGGGGCCGCGGTGCCCGAGGCGAAGGCGTCATAGGGGTCTTCGGGCGAGAGCATCATATCTACGACCTGGCGCAGCAACTGGCGGCGCCCGCGGGCCGAATAGAACCCCCCGGGAATTTGAGAAGTTTCAAGCAGATAGCGGCGAAAGTCCTTGTAGGCCTTGTTATCAGGCCTGATGGGGCTCTCAAAGAACTCAGCCAGGGGCTGGTCCGAGACGAATTCCGGCTGGGCATAGACCGCGCGCCCAAATACCTTGAGCGGTATCCCGCGCCAGAGCACCTGCTGCCCGGCGGTCGAATTGACCGTCACGCCGGTGCGCGCATCGTTCAGCAACTGGGCCAGTTTGCCTCCACGGACGTAGTGCACGCGGCCCGTCACCGCATATTTCCGCGCCAGCTTGCGGATCGTGTGGCGCACGGGCACGCGGCCATCTTCGAGCGGATGGGCCTTCACGACAAGGTGGTGGTGCTGCGGCGCACCCTCGGCGAAACCTTCGATGACCTGTTCCAGAAAGTCGGCCATGGTTTCAAAGGGCGAATGCATCTGGAAGGAGCTGTCATGCTCAAGCTGCAGAAGGGCAAGGTGATAGGGAAAGCCACCCAACCGAATGCGCAGGGTGGCGATCAGGCGGTCGGCGGCGAGGAAAGGCATCAGCAGTAGGCGCTTGAGGTAGAGCCGGAATTCCTGGGTGACCGTGAGGCTGCGGTGCGGTTTGAAATCGCGGTAGTCGCCATTCCAAAACATGACGCACCAATGGTAAAGTGCGCCGTAGAAGATGTGCTGGCGCATGTCGCCCCAGTGACCGGGGGGCAGGGGCGCCTCCATGTCCGACTGTGCCAGCGCCTTTTGCATCTGTGTGATCGTCATCTCCATCAGCCGTGAATTGCCGTTCGATCCGCCCCTTTCGTACGTAATCCAGTAGGGCCGCATGTAGCCCTCTTCGAAAACATGCACGGTCAGGCCGCGCCGCCTGGCCTCTTCTACGGCCTCGGCGTGGACCGGCCGGGTGTCCCCGTAGATGACCAGATCGGTGACCTGCTTTTCGTCCAGCAGTTTGGCCAGCGCCACGGGCCATTCGGCCACCGTATCGCGGTATGAGATGTAGCTTGAGGGATGGAACCAGAAGGCCCGGTCGCCTGCGTTGAAGCCCACGCGCCAGACCTCCGCTCCCGTCAGACGCAGCATCTTGCCCAGCCGGTGGAAGAAGGGGCCGTGGGGCCCTTGCAGGAACAGAAAGACCCTGCGCTCTGGTGCGGCTTTGCCGGTCATGGTTCCTTGGTACGCGCTTAGCGGGCATCTTTGAACACAAAAAATACCGGCGAAATTATGACCCGGGCGCACCTTGCGCCTATGGGGTCCGGCGGCTAGGTCTGAGGATAAATGATCAAAGGAGAAAGCCATGTTCACCGGGATCGTGACCGATGTGGGCATCGTGACGGAACTGCACAAGGAAGGCGATCTGCGCGCGCGCATCGCCACCTCCTATGACACCTCCCGCATCGATGTGGGGGCCTCCATTGCCAGCGACGGGGTTTGCCTGACGGTCGTGGATCTGGGGCCTGATTGGTATGAGGTGCAGATCAGCGCGGAAACGGTGGAAAAGACCAACCTCTCCGGATGGACCAAAGGCAAGCGCGTGAACCTGGAGCGCGCGCTGAAAGTCGGGGACGAATTGGGCGGGCACATCGTCTCGGGTCACGTCGATGGTGTGGCAGAAGTGGTGGCGCTGCACGAGGAAGGTGACAGCACGCGGGTGACGCTGCGCGCACCCAAGGCGCTGGCCCGCTTTATTGCGCCGAAGGGGTCTGTGGCGCTCAATGGCACGTCCCTGACGGTGAATGAGGTCGATGGCTGCGATTTCGGCATCAATTTCATTCCCCATACCAAGGAAGTGACGACCTGGGGCGATGTCGCCCTTGGCGACAAGGTAAACCTGGAGATCGACACGCTGGCGCGCTACGTTGCGCGGCTGGCCGAGATGTCGTGAAACCGGTGGTCCTCGCGTCCTGGGAAGAGCCCAATGGGCTGGTCTGCGTCGATATTCTGGACATGGCAAATGGTCATTTCGGGTATCTGCCCTGCCGCCGGGATCCAGAGGATGACCACGGTTGGCGGCCCCTGGCCGAGCGAGTGGAGGGTTTCGACACTCGCGCGAAAGCGGAAGCGGGGGCGCGTTTGGCTTTTCCGGAGTGTGCGCCATGACGCCTGGGATCGGTCACAACCAAGGCCCCACAATGGAGCGCGGACAGCGCTATCGTACCTATCTGTAGAAAAGGGCGCGTCAGGCTGCGATGCCCAAGACCATGCCGCTGGTGGTGGTCCGGATGCATGTGGCGCGCGCCCATCAGCTGGGCCTCGATTACCCGACCTATGCCGCCATAAGGAAGGCCTCGGGCCGGGATATCATGGGGCTTCTGTTTTCCTCCAACGCCCTGCGCGTGGTGCGGGCGGAGGCGCCGGAAATGCCCGTGGCGCTGGGTGAGGTGCTGCTTGCGGTTGAAGGCGCGCTGCGGCTGGCGCTGGTTCACGCGCCGCTGCGCGCGTCAGACTTTCAGCGCGCGAACCCGGCGTTTGATGCGGTTGGATCTGCGCCAAAGTTCACCCAGAGCTGGGGCGAGATGCGGGAACACCTGGGTGGTTTTATCACCGGTCGGCGGCTGGCACGGGATCAGGTGCTGATCGTCGGCGATACGGCGCTGGAGCGCGACTGGTCCGCGGTGGCCCAGGCAGCGGGCTATCTGGAGGCGGCGCGATACTTTGCGAGTGCCGATTCGCGCTGACCCTAAGGCGCGCGGGCTGACAGGCCGAGATTGAGTTTAATTCGCAAAATCAAGCAGGTGAGCGGCGCTGAAATGGAAGCGGGCTGCCCGTCTTCAACCTCCTGAAGGACAAGGACAAGGACGAGGTTGGATAGCCGGAGCATCGGCTTGCTGATTGGATTGGAGCCGGAGGCTTTCGAGGCCGCAGTGTCTGCCCCAGGTCACCGGCGGCTTCTGTCTGATCCTTTCGAAATCAGGAATGTCCCTCGCAGGATCGCCATCGCCCCCGGCGCAGGATCGCGGCGATCCAGGTCTCTCGCTCGACCCTGCGAGGGGAGAGCTGTTGGATGGATGGGGAGAGCTCATTGATTAGCGGCTTCGCGGTTAAGAACGCGCGCGTGGTCCCGGGCGCGCACGAGTATTTGGGGCAAGAAGGAGCATCAGTGAACCCACTCCTGATTGCCCCAAATATTCGTGTGGCACCCTTTCTACCCATCGCCACTTGGGGATGCCTGTCGCACCTGCCAACGCTGGTCAAAGGGGCACCGCTGGGCTACATGAAGCCCAGCGACTATGGGGAAGCTGATGAACTACGAAACACCGGGTCCGGTCGAAGAGGGGCTGGCTAGCGCCATCTCGCCCATCGAGGAGATCATTGAGGAGGCGCGCCAGGGGCGGATGTTCATCCTGGTCGATCACGAAGACCGGGAAAACGAGGGCGATCTGGTGATCCCGGCAGAATTTGCCGACGCAGAAGCGATCAACTTCATGGCGACCCATGGGCGCGGACTGATCTGCTTGCCCATGACCTCCGACAGGATCGATCATCTTGGCCTGCCGATGATGGCCGTTAACAACTCCTCCCGACACGAGACGGCCTTTACGGTCTCCATCGAGGCGCGCGAGGGAGTGAGCACGGGTATTTCGGCGGCGGACCGGGCGCTCACCATTGGCGTCGCCATTTCGGAACAGGCGGGGGCGGCCGACATCGCCACACCCGGCCATGTCTTCCCGCTGCGCGCACGCGATGGCGGGGTGCTTGTGCGTGCCGGGCACACGGAGGCGGCGGTCGATATCTCGCGCCTCGCCGGTTTGAACCCTTCGGGCGTGATTTGCGAGATCATGAAGGACGACGGCACCATGGCGCGGTTGCCAGACCTGGTGGATTTTGCCCGCGAACAGGGGCTCAAGATCGGGACGATCAGCGATCTGATCGCCTACCGGCACCAACACGACAATCTTCTTGCGCAGCGCGATGACCGGATGGTCACCTCCACCTACGGTGGCGAGTGGCGGATGCGGATCTTTTCCGATCAGATCACCGGGACCGACCACGTGGTGCTAAGCAAGGGTGACATCACCACACCCGAGCCGGTGCTGGTGCGGACCCACGCGATCAATGCACTGGAAGACATCCTTGGCCTTGGCCCCAGCCCGGCGGATGAGCTGCCCAATGCAATGAACATCATCGCCGAAGAAGGCCGGGGTGCCGTGCTTCTGTTCCGCGATCCCTACCCAAAGCTGCGGCTGGACGAGGAGGACGAGGGGCCGAGGACCGTCAAGAACACCGGTCTCGGCTCTCAAATCATGTCGACCCTGGGCCTGACCAAGCTGATCCTTTTGACGGACAACCCCGATACGCGCTATCTGGGCCTTGATGCCTATCATATTGAAATCGTGGGCACCCGGCCCATCACGACGGAGTAGATCATGGCCTCATCCGAAGATCATACCATCCTTGACCGGCCTATCTTCGACAAACCCGTCAAGGTGCTGATCGTGGTCTCACCCTACTACAGCGACATCGCCGAGGGGCTGGTGACCGGTGCCAAGGCAGAGCTGGAGGCAGCGGGTGCCACCTATGATGTGATCGAAATGCCCGGTGCGCTGGAGATCCCTACCGCCATTGGGATCAGCGACCGGCGCAGCAATTTTGACGGCTACGTCGCGCTGGGTTGTGTGATCCGGGGGGAGACCACGCATTATGAAACGGTCTGCAATGACAGCTCTCGCGCGCTCCAGATGCTGGGGCTGACGGGACTGTGCATTGGAAACGGAATCCTCACGGTCGAGACCAAGAAGCAGGCCGAGGTGCGCGCCGATCCGAAGGGTCAGAACAAGGGCGGCGGGGCCGCCGCGGCGGCCTTGCATCTGATCGCGCTCGCCCGTAAGTGGGCGCAAAACAGCAAAGGCGTCGGTTTCATGCCCCGTGGCGAAGATACGCTGATGGCGGGCGAGGCCGAGGACGGAAACAACATCGCATGACGCAAGCGACACCCAAACTTTCGGGCAATCAGAAACGCAAGATGAAATCGGCCGCACGGCTTTACGCCGTCCAGGCGCTTTTTCAGATGGAGCATTCGGGCCAAACGGTCGACCGAGTACGGCGCGAGTTTCTAGATCACCGCTTCGGTGCGACTTACGAAGGTGATGAGATGGTCGATGGCGACATCGATCTTTTTGCCCGGGTGTTGGACGCGGCGGTGAACGACCAGGCGCCCATCGACCAGGCGACTGACCGGGCGCTTGTGGCCAAGTGGCCCATCGCACGAATTGACCCCACCTTGCGCGCGCTTTTCCGTGCGGCGGGGGCTGAAATGCGGGATGAACGGACGCCCCCGAAGGTGGTGATTTCGGAATACGTTGACGTGGCGCGCGCCTTCTTTCCCGAGGGCAAGGAGCCGAAGTTCGTCAACGCTGTACTGGACCACATGGCGCGGGAGGTGCGGCCTGAGGCCTTTTAGGCGCTTGATCGGTGCGCAGGAGGCTCTACCATTGTTCTTGGAAAAGGAGATCGCCATGCCCCCTATCGTGCGTTTCTACATTCTGAACTGCTTGATTGGTTTTGCCGTTGCGGGTGTCTTCACCGGGATGGTTTTCTACTTCAACGTCGCGAACCTTTGGCATTTGGTCAGCCGGTCCGACATCGGCCTGATGGCCTCTTTCGTGTTCTTCATGCTGAACGGGATCGTCTTTGCCGGGGTGCAGACCGCAATCGCGGTGATGCTGTTGGCAGATGACGATGCGGATGATGGGCCGGGCGGCGGCACGCCCGTACCTGCGAGAGTTCCCGCGCAGCGGGGCCGGTCTGACTAAGGAATACCTTGACCGTCTGAAACTTCTTCCGCGCTCTCCCCGTGGCTTTTGTCGGTGGGGAAGAACAGGAGAAGAGAATGGTAAAGCTGCTGAATTTGATGAACGCGAAACTGCGGGTATCTTCTGTACCACCGCTGGAGCCTGCAAGGTCGGAGGGTGAAACCCTTTCAGTCCGCGAGCTGCAGTCGCTTTTTGTCAGGGAGCTTTACGGCCGTCATCAGGGCAAGGGAGACATGTGACGGGACCACCCTGCCGGTCAGTTTTTATTCCCGAGGACCTGTATATACAGGTGGGCGCCAG
>JABDKA010000211.1 GCA_013002405.1 Sulfitobacter sp.
TCATCGCCCGAGCGGGTGAATTCGTCGGTGTGGCACAGGCCCGTTGCCTTGATCTCGATCAGCACCTCACCCTTCTTCGGGCCATCGAGCTCGACCTCCATGATCTCAAGCGGTTTTCCAGCCTCGAGGGCGACAGCGGCGCGTGTACGCATGGGGTTCATCCTTCCTGTTGGGCAATCTCATTCTCTGCCGATCAGGAGTACCCAGAGTAGGGCCCCATTGCAATTCCAGACTGACCCTGGGGTCAGAGGGGGTGGGCGACCGGGTCAATCAGAGGGGGACGGGCATTAAGCGCCTCAATGTCGAAGCCCGCGATGCGCTTGTACCCCGCCGCGTGATCGGCCAGCTCCTTGTGGCTCATGACATCCTCGATCCGGTCAAAGACACCGCCTGACCGGTCCTCCACCGTCTGCAGCACCGCGATCGGCCCGGCACCACGGTTGGCGATGGCCACCTTGGTCGTCTGCGGCCGCACCTGCGCCTCGTAGGCGCGCAGGGCTTCCGGCCCCACCCCATGCGCTGTGATCTGTGCGCCCAGCACCCGGCCATCGACAATGGCCTGGCTCGCCCCGTTGGAGCCGACCGGATAGGTCGGATGGGCTGCATCCCCGATTAGCGTGACCCTTCCCTCGGTCCAGCTTTCCACCGGGTCGCGGTCCACCATTGGATATTCAAAGACCTGCTCTGCCCCCCGGATGAGAGCAGGCACGTCGAGCCAGTCAAAGGTCCAGTCCTCGAACCAGGGCAGGAACTCGGATTTGTCGGCGGCGCGGTTCCAGTCCTCCTTGCGCCAGCCCGCACCCGGGTCGAAGGTCCGCTCGGCAATCCAGTTTATCGTGGCCAGCCCTGTATCGGGATCGGGCGGCGTGATGGGATAGCAGACCAGCCGCTGGGTATCGTGGCCCGCCAGCACCATCGAAGCGCCTGAGAGGAATGGCCGCGCCAGGGTCGTTCCCCGCCAGAGGATCGCGCCACCCCAAATGGGCGCGCCTTCGTCGGGATACATCTGCGCGCGCAGAGCGGAATGGATGCCGTCCGCCCCGATCACCGCCTTGCCGCGCACCTCACGCCCGTCATGCAAAAGCAGAACCGCCTCATCCCCCTCATTGCGGTATCCCGCCGCTGCGGCCTCCGTCACAATGCACTGAGGTCCCGCGCGACGCATCAGCGCCTCAGCCAGGGCCATCTGCAGCTTGCCGCGATGAACCGAATACTGCGGCCACTTGTAACCCGCCGCGAGGCCGCGCGGCTCGGTCCAGATCTCGCGCCCGGTCTTGGAATAAAATCCGTAGTCCTGCGTGCGCAACCCCACCTGATCCAGCATGTCGCCCAGACCCAGTTCGATGATCTCGCGCACCGCGTTGGGCTGCAGGTTGATCCCCACCCCCAGGGGCCGCAATTCCCGCACACTCTCGTAGATGCGGAAAGGCACCCCGATCTGGTGCAGCGTCAGCCCCAGGCTCAGCCCCGCGATCCCCGCGCCCGCGATCAATATGGTCATGTCAAAACCCCTCTTGCCCTTCCACGCTAAGTCGCGCGCGTGCGGCGATCAACACCCCACAGGTTCCTTCACTTTGCCAGATAACCTCTCGGGGGGGTTGGGGGGCAGACAGCCCCCCATCAGCGGGATAAAATCTTGTGCGGGCATGGCCCGCTCCTGCAGATCAACTGCCGCTGCATACCTTGTTAGTTACAAAAGCAACTGTTAGACCCCGACTCGATCCATCAAGGGAGGCTTTCGATGAACAAGCAGACCCAACCCAAGCACATGGTGCAGGCCCCGTCGCTGCCCGGCCCGCACGCAGGTTACATGCCCGGTTTCGGAAACGACTTTGAGACCGAAGCCCTGCCCGGCGCACTGCCTCAGGGCATGAACAGCCCGCAAAAATGCAACTACGGGCTCTACGGTGAACAGCTCTCGGGCACCGCCTTCACCGCGCCCAGCCACCAGAACGAACGCACCTGGTGCTACCGCATTCGGCCATCGGTCAAACATTCACACCGCTACGAGCGGATCCATCTTCCCTACTGGAAATCGGCACCCAACGTGGTGGAGGATGTCACCTCCCTGGGTCAGTACCGCTGGGATCCGGTGCCTCATTCGCAGGACAAGCTGACCTGGCTGACGGGCATGCGCAGCATGACCACGGCAGGCGACGTGAACACCCAAGTGGGCATGGCCAGCCACATCTACCTGGTCACCGATAGCATGGTCGACAGCTACTTCTTCTCCGCCGACAGCGAATTGCTGGTGGTCCCGCAGGAGGGCCGCCTGCGCTTTTGCACCGAGTTGGGGATCATCGACCTGGAGCCCAAGGAAATCGCAATCCTGCCGCGCGGCCTGCTCTACCGGGTGGAGGTGCTCGAAGGGCCCGCGCGCGGTTTCGTCTGCGAGAACTACGGCCAGAAATTCGAACTGCCGGGCAGGGGGCCGATCGGGGCCAACTGCATGGCCAACCGGCGGGACTTCAAGAGCCCCGTTGCCGCCTTTGAGGACCGCGAGGCGCCTTCGACCGTCACCATCAAATGGTGCGGACAGTTTCATGAGACAAAGATCGGCCATTCCCCGCTCGACGTGGTCGCCTGGCACGGCAACTACGCCCCGGTGAAGTATGACCTGCGCACCTACTGCCCGGTTGGCGCGATCCTCTTCGACCATCCCGATCCGTCGATATTTACCGTGCTGACGGCCCCTTCAGGCACGCCCGGCACGGCCAACATCGATTTCGTGCTGTTCCGCGAACGCTGGATGGTGGCCGAGGATACCTTCCGCCCGCCCTGGTACCACAAGAACGTCATGTCCGAACTGATGGGCAACATCTACGGCCAGTATGACGCCAAGCCCCAGGGATTTATCCCCGGCGGCGTCTCGCTCCACAACATGATGATCCCCCACGGGCCGGACAAGAACGCCTTTGAGGGGGCGTCGAACGCCGATCTGAAGGCCGAGAAGCTCGACAATACCATGTCCTTCATGTTCGAGACCCGCTTCCCCCAGCACCTGACCGAATTCGCGGGCAAGGAAGCGCCGCTGCAGGACGATTACATTGACTGCTGGGACAGCCTTGAGAAGAAGTTCGACGGCACACCGGGGAAGAAATGAGCGGGTCTATCCACCCGCGCCCCGGCCCTGAGCCGGAGCCTCGCGCAATCGGGTATTCCATCAATCATCGAGATCCCGGGTCAAGCACGGGACGGGGGACCCCCGCATGAAACTCTACTCCTACTGGCGCTCCACCACCTCCTACCGGGTGCGGGCGGTGCTGAACCTCAAGGGCGTTTCTTACGAGCAGGAGGCCGTGGACCTCGTCGCGGGTGACCAGTCCAGCGCGGACTACAAGGCCATGAATCCCGGCGCGGGCGTTCCGACCCTCGTGCTCGACGATGGCACCGTCCTCACCCAATCGCTCGCCATCATCGACTACCTCGATGCCACCTACCGCGAGCCCTCCATGCTGCCCGCCAAGGCCATTGAGCGCGCACCGGTCCTTGCGGCTGCCCTGACCGTCGCCACGGACATTCACCCGGTCAACAACCTGCGCGTTATCGCGCAATTGCGCGCCCGCTACGGCGCGGCCCCCGAACAAACGCAGGACTGGATGTGCTATTGGATGGCCGAAGGCTTTGCCGCACTCGAAGCGCAACTGACGGAAAAGGACGGTTTCGCTTTTGGCGACAGCCCCGACCTCGCAGACATCTGCATCACCGCTCAATGTTATAACGCCCACCGGTGGGGCCTTGATCTGATGCGCTTTCCCAAGATCGCCCGGATCGAGGAAGCCTGCCTCGCGGTCCCCGAAATCGCCGCCGCGCATCCCGACCGGCAACCCGACGCACCCCAGACCTGACACCCCTCGCACCGCCGCGAGATCACGAGACACGAGAGGAACCACATGGCCAAGGCATTCGCGTCCCAGGGGGACATGACCGAAAAGACCATCACCTTTGATGAGATCGGCGAGGGTCTCTGGGCCTTCACCGCCGAGGGTGACCCCAACTCAGGCGTCATCATCGGGGATGACAGTGTGATGATTGTTGAGGCACAGGCCACCCCGCGCCTGGCCAACAAGGTGATCGAGAAGGTGCGCGAGGTGACGGACAAGCCCATCAGCCACCTGGTCCTGACCCACTACCACGCCGTGCGCGTGCTGGGCGCCTCGGCCTACGGGGCCGACCAGATCATCATGTCAAATGCCGCCCGCGCCATGGTGGCCGAGCGGGGGCAGGAGGACTGGGACAGCGAATTCCAGCGCTTTCCCCGCCTTTTTGAAGGACACGAGAGCATCCCGGGTCTCACCTGGCCCACCACCACCTTTTCCGACGCGATGACCGTCTACCTTGGCAACCGCCGGGTCGACATCCGCCACATTGGCCGGGCCCATACGGCAGGGGATGCGGTCATCCATGTGCCAGACCAAAACGTCATGTTCACCGGCGACATCGCGGAGGATCACTCCGCCTGCTATTGCGGGGACGGATATTTCGGCGACTGGGGTGGCACGCTGGACCGGATCAAGGCCTACAACGTGGACGCCATCGCGCCCGGACGGGGGGCGGCTTTGGTCGGCAAGGATGCGGTGGCGCGCGCCATTGAGAGCACCCGCGATTTTGTCGAGAGCACCTACCGCCCCGCCGCAAAGGTCGCCGCGCGCGGCGGCACC
>JABDKA010000226.1 GCA_013002405.1 Sulfitobacter sp.
GTGCCGCAGATTGAGGCGGACTATCCCAATATGCGGGTCACCGCCGGGGGTGAGCAGGAGGAACAGGGTCGCTTCGGCCCGGCACTCGCCTTCAATTTCGTCCTTGCCCTCTTTGCCATGTATGCCACGATGGCACTGGCCTTCGGGTCCTACTTCAGACCTCTCATCGTTCTGCTGATCGTGCCGCTTGGCTTTATCGGCGCACTTCTGGGCCACGCGGCCCTGGGGCTGAACCTGACGCTTCTGTCCATATTCGGGGTGATCGGACTGGTCGGCGTAATCGTGAACGATTCCCTTCTGATCGTCGATCTGATCCAGCGGGCGGAGGAAGAGGGGAAGGATCCGGTCGAGGCCATCAGCGAAAGCACCATCCGTCGCGTGCGCGCCGTAACGCTGACGACGTTTACGACCTTCTTCAGCATCGCGCCATTGATCCTGGAGGCAAGCGTGCAGGCGCAGTTTCTCAGCCCGACAGCAGTCGCCCTGGGCTTCGGTGTACTATTCGCTTCTGTCCTGCAGATGTTCCTCGTGCCCGCTCTCGCCAGTCTCTACGCAATGACCCGTGCCGTAATTGCCTGACCTGCGGTAGAGCGTCCCGATTTGATGGACGGCGCCGCTCTGCAAGCTACCTACCGCAACTCAAGCTGTGAAAGGCCAGCCATGCGGATCGTCATTATCGGAGCAGGGGTTGCAGGTTTGTCCTGTGCACGCGCCCTATCTGCGGCCGGAAGGCAGGTGACGGTTCTGGACAAGGGCCGGGGCCTGGGTGGCCGGATGGCGACAAGGCGCACTGCTGAGGGTTTTCACTTTGACCACGGTGCACAGTACATCTCTGCCAGATCGGATGACTTTCACACCTTGCTGAGCGAGGGGGCGAAAAAAGGCTTCATTGCGGAATGGCCACTGGGCAAGGATCACCCGCGCTATGTCGGCACACCTGGCATGACCGGCCTGGCCAAGTTCCTTGTCGAAGGACTTGACGTTCGGCGACAGCAGGCCGTAACCACCCTTGAACAGACCGACCGGGGCTGGGTTCTTGATTGCGCGGACCAGTCATTCGAGGCCGATATCGTTGTATCAACGGCCCCCGCGCCCCAGACCGCCGCCTTGCTGGGGCAGGGCCACCCGCTCACGGCGGAGATCGGTCTGGCGACCTATGACCCCTGTCTCACCCTTATGATCGCGCTCCACGCGCCCCTTCCTGAGGTCCCGCGCATTCTGGAAGAACCTGATGCGCCGCTTGCTTTCATTGCCCGGAATGAGACCAAGCCCCAGCGTCCGCCCACGCCCGCCTTTACCGCCCACGCCAGCCCGGACTGGAGCCTTGAGCATATGGAGCTTGAAAAGGGAGAGATCGCGAACCGGATGGCAGACCTTTTCTGCGACCGCTTCGGCATTTCGCACGACCGGATCGCCTATCGCGCAGGACATCGCTGGCGCTATGCTCAGGTATCCAAGCCCCTGGGCCGCGACTTTGTCGTAGACAACAGCGGAACCCTCTACGCTGGCGGCGACTGGTGCCTTGGCCCGCGGATTGAGGCGGCATGGACGTCCGGAAAGGCCATCGCCGAAGATATCCTGGAGCAGGTATGACATCTGACGATCCCCGTATCAGCCGTCTTATCAAGCTCATCGCTGCAGCCTTGAACCCGCCCGCCGGAGCGGGACGTATCGCGCTCGCCCTGACCTTTGGGGCGTTCTGCCACCTGATCTTTGCTGCTGCCGTACTGTCGATGATCGCCGCGATGTTCTTCGGGATGAGCGAAAGCTTTGGATCGGTCCCCTACCCTTGGGCCGTTCTGGCCAATCTGGCACTGGTTGCCCAGTTTCCAGTAATCCATTCGCTGCTGTTGACGAAACGCGGCGGAAAGTTCCTGTCACGGATCGTCCCCGGCAGCCATGGCGGCACCCTGGCCACAACGACGTACGCGATCATTGCCTCCCTGCAATTGCTCGCCCTTTTCACCCTTTGGACCCCCTCGGGGATCATCTGGTACCGCGCCGAAGGGACCGGGCTGGTCCTGATTTCCATCGCCTACGCAACCTCATGGCTGATCCTGATCAAGGCAAGTTTTGATGCAGGTGCGGAGGTGCAGTCAGGTGCGCTTGGCTGGATGTCCCTTCTGGGCAAGATCAAGCTGGTCTTTCCCGACATGCCCAAGCTGGGTCTCTTCCGGGTCATTCGGCAGCCCATTTACGTGGGCTTTGCCCTGACACTCTGGACGGTCCCGGTCTGGACACCGGATCAGTTGGTACTTGCCATCGGCTACACCGCCTACTGCCTGCTGGCACCGCGGATCAAGGAACGCCGCTTCGAGGCGCGGTACAGCGAAGAGTTTGATCGTTATCGCGCGCAAACGCCCTATGTAATTCCCCAACTGAAGGTAGGCAAACAGACGAGGCACGAGACCGATGGAGCGTAACAAGCTCGATATCTACGATGACGTCGCCGATCACTGGTGGTCGGACGAAATTCGCTGGGTGCGCACCCTCAAGAACATGGTGCCGGGACGGCTGAGCTGGTTCGATCAGCGGATAGACTGGAAAGGCAAGGCGGTGCTGGATCTGGGCTGCGCGGGCGGCTTCATGGCAGAGGCGCTCGATGATCGGGGGGCATCGGTCACAGGCATCGACCCTGCGGAAGAGGCCATTGCCGCCGCCCGTGCCCACGCGCGGCAGGAAAGCCGACAGATCGCCTACGATGTCGGCGTTGGAGAGGCCTTGCCCTACGCCGAAGGCCAGTTCGACGCGGTCGTCTGTGTCGATGTGCTGGAACATGTGAGCGATCTGGATCAGGTCATTCGCGAAGTCGCCCGCGTGCTGCGCCCGGGCGGCATGTTCCTGTTCGACACGATCAATCGCAATCCGCTGTCGCGGCTGGCGACGATCACGGTGGCCGAAAACGTCCTGCGCCTCCTGCCCAAGGGTACCCATGACCCGGAGATGTTCATCAAACCAGATGAACTGCGCACCAGCCTGAAACAGGCCGGTTTTCTCCCGCACGATTTCACAGGTCTGGGGCCGCGCGGGATCAACCGAAAGGGCGACCTGGTTTTTGGCGCCCTGCCCCTGACCAGCATCATCTTCATGGGCACCGCGACCAAACGTGCCGACGCCTGAATATTATTTTGAGGAAAGTCAGATGGACAAAGCAGTTCTTGTAATGGGCGCGACTTCCGGCATCGGATCGCTTGCCATGAAGGAGGCGCTGTCGCGCGGCATGAAGGTCCGCGCCTTCGCGCGCAGCGCGGCGGAGTTGGAGGCGCAGCCGGGACTTGAACCTGTCCCCGGCGACGCGCGGGATGCAGGGGATGTGGCAAAGGCCCTTTCGGGCGCGGGCGCGGTGATCTACGCACTTGGCATAAAGGAACGTCTGGCCATGCTTTGGGACAAGGAAACGCTTTTCTCTGACAGCACACGCGTTCTTCTGGAAGAGATGCCGAAGGCGGGCGTGAAAAGGCTCGTGGCCGTGACGGGGTTCGGCGCGGGCCGCAGCAGCAAGGCGATGAGCTTTATCGAATATGCCGGTCACAGGGCGATCCTTGGGAAACCTTACGCCGACAAGGACCGGCAGGAGGCGCTGATCGTGGAAAGTGACCTCGACTGGACGATCGCGCGTCCGGTCATCCTCACCAATAGCCGCAAATCCGGGAAGATCAGGGTGCTTTCAGACCCCAAAAGCTGGCGCAACGGTCTGATTTCGCGCGCGGATGTCGCCAGCTATCTGGTGGATGCGGTTGAAAAGGATCTGAACATCCGTGAGGATGTCGTCCTCGCTCGCTGACGGCGCGATCAGGAAGCTTTGGAGTATTGCCCCGAGGCGACCGTGCTGTGATCGTACATGTTTGCCACCAGCCTGGCGAGTTGGCGACCGTTGCTGGGAATCGACAGCACCTCGGACCGCCAGTCGACAGCAGAACCAAACCGTTCCGCCACCGCGCGGTGATCGGCTGCCAACGTATCGGCCAAGGAGCCAAACTCCTGCCTGAGTGCCGAAAGATCTAGCCGGAAATAGCACATGATGCTCTCCACCACCCGCTTGCGCAAAAGATCGTCGGCGGAATGGCGGTGCCCCCGGAACCCGGCAAGCGTCCCGGACCGGATGCGCTGCGTATAGGCCGATGTAGCAGAGGCGTTCTGCATGAACCCCTCCTTGAATTGCGAGATTGAGGAGGCACCGATGCCAATGAGGGTCTCGCAGGTATCCACGGTGTAGCCTTGAAAATTGCGCCGCAGATGACCGGTACGCTCCGCAATCGCGAGGGTGTCCTGTGGCTTGGCGAAATGGTCAATCCCGATAGGGCTCAGCCCCGCCTCTACAAATCGGCGTGTTGCCAATTCACTTAGCGCAAAACGCGCCTCATCACCCGGCAGCGTATCGACGTCGATCAGCCTTTGCCGCTTTGACATGTGGGGCACGTGGGCATAACCGAAAAGCGCCACACGGTCGGGATCAAGGGCGATGACGTTGTCGATGGAGGCTGAGATCTTGTCCAAGGTCTGGTGCGGCAGGCCGTAAACCAGATCCGTGTTCAGTGAATGAATGCCCGCCTTGCGCAGCATGTCGACACAGGCCTTTGTCGCGGCAAAGCTCTGCTCGCGTCCGATGGCCTTCTGGACATCCTCCGCAAAGTCCTGAATGCCGATGCTGGCACGGGACATGCTCGCGGCGGCAAGGGCATCAATCTTGGGCTGATCGACCATGGTCGGGTCAATCTCAACCGAGAACTCAAAATCTTCTGCCTTCGGGAAAGCCGCGTAGATCGCCGCCGCCAGCCGGGCGATGGCGGCGGGCGGCAGGATTGTCGGCGTTCCACCGCCCCAATGGAGGCGGCCCATCGTGACCCCTTCGGGCAGGAGACCGGCGATCATCTTCAACTCATCGATTACGGTATCGATATAGTTCTCAACCGACTGCAGGGTCTTTGTGCCCTGCGTCCGGCAGGCGCAGAACCAGCACAGCCGCTCGCAAAAGGGGATGTGCACGTAGACCGAAACAGGCTCGGCCGGATCAAGGGAGGTAATGCAGTCGGACTGGAAAGGCGCGCCGAAGGAATGAGAAAAAACCGTGGCTGGCGGGTAGCTGGTGTAGCGCGGGATCCTTGCATCGAAGAAACCCAATGCTCTGAGTTGGTCGTTGTTCATATCCAAATCTCGGAAATTGCAGGAGCGCGCGGTTCAGTTCAGGCCGGGCGCGATTCTGATGTGCCGTTGAGGCGGGCGATGCGAGACCTGTTCGGACAGAAATCCGGAGGCGGGCTGTCAACCGTCACATTGGCAAGCCAGGTCTGACACTCCTTTCCGTGGGCGCAGTTCAGGCAGGCAACCATGGCCGCCCGCATTTCACCGTGTGCCTCCCTGTCCCTCGGGTCTTGTGGCAGGGCGCCGTTGCGGCGGAACATCTCCTGCATCAGATCCAGACGGTCCCCCCAGGATTGCAGGGCGTCCCCCAGCTTTGTGATCAGTCCCATGGTTCAGTCTCCCTTTCATGGCGCGATGGCGGGCGGTACGCCATCAACGCGAAACACATCTCCAGGCTAGTCGGCATCGCGGCGATGAGTCTTTGATCTGGCGCAACCCATCTGGCGCGGGGCGACAGGACGAATGGGTGATTGCACCCGGGCGGCCCTGTGCGCTAGCAGCGCACCATGACAGACAACCGGCCCATCATTTTCGATCTGGACGGCACCCTGGTGCATTCCGCGCCTGACCTGCATGCGGCCCTCAACGTGACCCTGACTGCCCTCGACCGTCCCACGCTTGATCTCGCGACCGTCATTTCCTTCATCGGAAACGGTGTGGACAAGCTGGTAGAACGTGGGTTGCGCGCCACTGGCGGTGCACCGGAGCATTTGCTGAGAGAGGCGATTGCCGGGTTCCGGGCCTACTACGGGCAGAATGCCGCGACGCTGACCCGACCCTATCCGGGTGTGGTCGATACACTTGTGGGGCTGCAGAAGGCGGGCCACCCCCTCGGGATCTGCACCAACAAGCCAACAGAACCAGCCCGCTTCATCTGTTCGACTCTGAGGCTTTCGGACTATTTTGACATCATTCAGGGGGCTGAACCGGACCTGGCGCACAAGCCCGATGCAGAACCGCTGTTGCGCGTGATCACGGCACTTGGTGGCGCGGCCGAAAGCGCTCTCTTTGTCGGCGACAGCGAGGTGGACTACCTGACCGCCCGCAGTGCCAACGTCCCCTTCCGGCTCTTTACCGGAGGGTATTTGCACGTGTCACTGCCGGATCTGGCCACTGAGGACAGGTTCGATGATTGGCACAACTGCCAGATTGGGTGAAGCCTGAGGGTGATGCATGTGTCCGGCTGCTGTGCGGCGTTCGCAATTCCCGATCAGGGCGGTGCGGCGGCCATGACCTCCACCTCCACCTTGAATTCCGGCAAGGTGAAGCCCGAAACGATCAGCAGCGTGGAACTTGGCAACCGACCAACCTCCGCAAGAAAGGTATCCCGCGCCCGCATGTAGCCCTGCATGTGCGTGCGGTCCGTAACGTAGGCGTTGATGTGGGCGACGTCCGCCGGGCCCATGCCGCCAGCAGCAAGGATTGTGCGGATGTTACAAAAACAGATCTCTGCCTGTGCCTCCGCCCCCTCCGGGATCTGTCCATCCCTGGCTTTCCCCAGCTGGCCTGAGGTCTGCAGGATCCGCCAGCCAGCGGGGATTTCGACGCCGTGCGCGTAGCGTGCAAAAGGCGGGGCAAGCGTTTCGGGTGTGATCTCTTTCATTCTTGGTCCTTCCGTCATGCAGCCGAAACCCCTTGCCAGATCGCGCCTGTGCAGTAAATTTGTCGATATCTCTGGCACAGATCATTTCTCAGGGCCACGCAGCAGCACTTTCTTGAAAGGAAGAAGCATGAATGGGCGTGTTCTTATGATTTGTGCAATCCGAACCGGGTGGGTCCGGCGATGACCGCTGAGCACACCAACCTGCAGGGCTATTGGGCCGATCTGCCCACCACGGCCTTCAACGACCTTCCCGAGGATCTGATCGCAGTTCTGCCGCTTGGTGCGACGGAGCAGCATGGGCCACACCTGCCCCTGTCCGTTGATACCGATTTGACCGACGCGGTGCTGGCGCGGTCGCTTGATGTCTTGTCGGCCGATCAGAAGGTGCTGATCATGCCCACGCTGACCATCACCAAGAGTGATGAGCACAATGGCTTTCCCGGCACGTTGAGCCTGTCTGCCGAAACCCTGCTCGCGGTGTTGCGGGATATCGCCGAGAGCCTGAACCAAACCGGTGTGCGGCACTGCGTCCTGTTCAACGGACACGGCGGCAACAACGCGGTTCTAGAGATCGCGGCGCGCGATATGCGGATCCGGCACGGGATGATTGTCTGCACCTGCTCCTGGTTCGGCTTTGCGGATGACAGTCGCGATTTTGGTGCAGGGGCGCTGCGGCACGATATCCATGCAGGCGATCTGGAAACCTCCGCGATGCTGGCGGTGCGATCAGGCCAAGTGGACATGCATGCCGCGCAGAGTTTTGCGCCTGCGCAGGCCGACTGGGAAAGCGGATCAAAGTTCATCGGTCTGACGGGACAGGCGGCAAGGCCCGCCTGGATCGCTGCGGACCTGAACCCGGCGGGCGCCTGTGGCGATGCAGGTGCGGCCACGACCGAAAAGGGGGAGCATCTGATCAACAGCGCCGCACGGAGTTTCGCGGCCTTCCTGGCGGAATTCGCAATCTTCGATCCTGCAGGAATTTCATGATGCCAGGAGAGCCAAGCACTTCACGCGTCGTCCGGGACGTCCTCGTTCCCCGCTCCCTTTTGTCATGGCCCGAGGCCTTTGGCGGGACCGAAGTGCAGGACTGCCTGCGTGGTGATCTTGTCATCGAGGAGGATATGTCACTGCGTCTGAAGGTCAGCGCATCTGGGGTATACCCCCGCGGTCTGGTCATGCCGAAACTCTGCGAGCCGCATGTACACCTTGACAAATGCCACACCATTAGCCGGATCGGGGCCACCGGCGGTTCCCTACAGGATGCCATCGCCGCGCAGTCAGAGGACAAGGGCAACTGGAGCGCGGAGGACATTCGCACCCGGGCGGGCCGCGGTCTGCGGGAGCTTGCCGCGTCGGGATGCGGTGCGGTCCGAAGCCATGTGGACTGGCCGCACGAAGAGAGTGCCAAGTCACCGCCAACTGCCTGGTCCGTTCTGCGCGAACTGGCGCAGGAGGTCGCGCCCGAGGTCGCGCTTCAACTCTCGCCACTGCTTGGCGTCAATGATTATGCCGTTCCCGGTGTCGCCGATGCCATGGGCAAGTTGCTGGGCGGCACGGACCATGCGCTGGGGTGTTTCGTCTACGACCAGCCAGACCGCAAGGAAGGCATCATGGCCGCCTTTCGGACCGCTGACCGCTATGGCCTGGCGCTTGATTTCCATGTGGATGAGGGCCTCGAAAAGGGCCTCGACGGTCTTGCGCTGATCGCGGAGGCGGCCATCGAGACAGGGTTCAAAGGTCCGATCCTGTGCGGGCACGCCTGTAGCCTGATGAACCTCACCGGAGATGCGCTTGCCCGCCGGATCGAGAGGGTTGCCAAGGCTGGTATCACGGTCGTCGCCCTGCCCAGCACAAACTTTTATTTGCAGGGGCGCAACGGCGGTACACCAGACCGCCTGGGGATCACGCGGGTGCATGAACTTCTGGCGGGCGGTGTGGATGTGATCATCGGGACGGACAACGTGCAGGACGCCTTCTGCCCTCTGAATCGCCATGATCCACGGCTAAGCCTCTCACTCGCCGCGCTTGGCGTGCACCTGGACCCGCTCTACGGACTCCACCTGCCCATGATCACCACCCGGGCCGAGGCCGCCCTGGGCCGCACGCCCCGGCGCATCGACGACACGCCCCCCGACGATCTGTTGATCTATCAGGCCACCAGCACGGCAGATTTCCTCTGCAGTACCGCATCACCAGAACCACTCTTCGCCGCCATTGAGAGCCGCAATCCATGACATCCGTTTCGGGAAAAAACACGCTCGACTGGAAGGCCTTCGCCCGCCGCCTTTCACCCGTAGAGGTGATCGAAGAGCCTGTTCTGATCAAGAAAAGGTCGCGCGACTTCTTTTGGTACAGTCCTATCCTGAATAAGGAACTGCGCCGCTGCTTTGGCGATCTGGTCGCCATGCCGAAGGACAAGGAAGAGCTGAAGCATTGCCTTGCCTGCGCCTACGCAGCAGGTGTGCCGGTTACGGTTCGCGGCGGCGGGACGGGGAACTACGGACAGGCGGTTCCGATGGAAGGCGGGCTGATCATCGAGACAACGACGATGAAACGGGTGTTGGAGATCGGGCCGGACTATGTGCGCGCGGAGGCGGGCGCGCTCATGGCAGACATCAATGCAGCCCTCAAGCCGCACGGTCGGGAGATGTGCATGTTCCCTTCCACCCAGCAGATCGCGACGATTGGCGGGTTTGTGGCAGGGGGGTCCTCGGGGATCGGGTCCATCGCGAACGGGATGCTGCGCGATCCCGGTAACCTGCTGGCCCTGCACGCGATGAGCGTCGCCGAAGAGCCCGAAGAGCGTCTCTTTGAAGGGGCGGAGGTGCTGCACATCCATCATGCCTGGGGGCTGAACGGCGTCATCACGGATGTCACCCTGCGCACTGTGCCTGCCCGGGATTGGGTCGGCTGCCTGGCCACCTTCGACGCCTATGAGCGGGCCTACACCGCCGCCCATGCCCTGGCTCTTGCGGATGGGATCGGCCCGAAACTGATCAGCACCGTCGATGCGCGGATCACCGGCTATTTCCCCCGTCTGGAAGGCCACATCAGGGCGCAAAAACACCTGCTTGTGTCGATGATCCCGGCAGAGAATGAGGGCGCATTCCGCGAGCTGATCAGGACGGGAGGTGGCCACGTCGATCTGGTCCTGACCGAGGAGGAGCGGGCCCGCAGGAAGCTGCCCCATGTCTACGACTTTTCCTACAATCACACGACGCTCCAGGTGCTCAAGGCGGACCGATCAGCCACCTATCAGCAGGTTGGCTGCCCCACCCCACCAGACCCAAAGGCCATCGCGACGCTGCTCACCGCGCTGGGGGATGATGTCTGGATGCACCACGAATTCGCCCGCGTAGGCGGTCAAATCACGAGCTTTGATCTTCCCATCATCTGGTTCAGCAATGAGGCGCGATTGCAGCAGATCAACGGGATTTACGAAGCCCACGGGTTCCCGGTCTATGACGCACATACCTGGCAGGTTGAAGGCGGCGGGTTGAAGAACGCTGACTATCGCCATCTGGCCTGGAAAAGGCGTATGGATCCAAAGGGGCTGCTGAACAGCGCAAAAAGCGCAGCTTGGGGCAAGATCAAGGACCTGAGCCCCGAAGAAATCGAGGCGATGGCAGTATGATCGAACTGGCCCAGATGATTCTTATCGCGCAGGGTATCTGTCTGCTTTTCCTCGCACTCTGGCTGACGACGGGTGTGCGGGACAACCTGTTGTACCCGCAGGTGAACGAGATGTTCACGACCGAGGTGATGGGCCTGACACGGATGCGGTCCGAATACCCTGAGGCCTATGAAATGATCGCCCATCGGCGCGTCATCAGTCGGTACAGACAGCGCCTTGTTTTCAGGCTGGCTGTTGCCTGGGAACTTCTATCGGTTATTGCACTCTGGATCGGCGTGGGGTGCCTGGCTGCGGCGATCCTTGGCGCGATGTCGGCGGATGTGGCACGCGCTGTCGCGATGGGGGCGGCCCTGATGTTCACCACGATCTGGGCGATGTTCCTGATCGTGGGCAATCATTTCAACTACTGGCTGTGCCACGAGGGCGCGCAGAACACGCATTACCAGATGACGCTCTGGGGATTGGGTACGCTGATCTTTCTCGCGCTCTGAGCGCGAATCCCGGATCAGCTTTTGCCGCCGCTCACGCAATTGCGGCAGAGCGGTGCGTAAGGCACGGCCTCCAGCCGCTCTTTCGAGATCTCATCACCACAGGACAAGCAGATGCCGTAGGTGCCATCTTCAATCCGGGCCAGTGCCCGCTTGAGTAAATCAACCTCCCGCTCGGCCGCCTGACCAAGCCCTTCGAGCACTTCGTCATCCTCCAGATCGATGGCCTGATCCGACAGATCCCGTGTTTTCTGGTGGCCCAGTTCCTCGTCAATGTCGTGCATCCGCACACCCAACTCTTCGAGCCGGTTCTGAATGACCTTTCTAAAATGCGCCGTGTCTGTCATCGGAGGTCCTTTCCCATTTACCGAGTGCAAGACTAGGCGTACCGCTGACCTGACACCTTGACCAGGATCAAATCCGGCCCGCCGCAGGTCACGAACGCTGGCAGGTCGATATCCCGAGGACGCGGTAAATAGGGCAGAACCTAAAAAGCGCCGTTGCGACCAGGACAAGGCCAATCGCCATGCACAGGAATCCCAGGCCGCGATTTTCCCAGACCGAAGGCACATTGAGCAACGGCATGCCAATCAGCGCCAACCCGATGATGAGGCGCAGAAGTCGGTCAATTGTTCCAAGATTTGCGGTCATGGTTCTTCCTCCTAGGCCTAAAGGGGCCGGTCGGTTCTCAGATAGTTGACCTGCCCACCGGAAAGGGCGGCAAACCAACCGGTCATCGGGATTGTGGAAAGTGGCTCACCAGCCTCAACAGCGCAGGGAACCAGGCAATCGGACGATGCGCGGAAGACAGCCGCACGAAACCTGCGCGATCCATTCATCAAGCGCTCAACAACCGCCTGCGGCAAGAGACAGGCGGTAACCTCACCGCTGGCAAAGGCGCGCGCCCGTTTTGGCAGCGTTGCCAGCATAAGCGCGAGGCTAAAACCGCATGTCCGGTCCGCCCGAAACCAGAACTGTGACACCCTGCCGTCCATCTGATCCGGGGCGTCGATGCGGATCATGCCCGAAGTCGGGGCGATCCAGACCGTGTCTTGGTCCGTTGACCTGATTTCCTGACCGGCTGAGAATATCCTGTGCTCAAGCGGTGTTTCCGAACATCCGACCCAAACTGCCAGGCTGTCGCTAAGAACTGCATACCCATCGCATTTGGGGGTCATTTTTTATAGCCTTTTCTTGTCTTCGCTCCAATCCTAATTGAGCGGCCGCCCGCTTGGTTTGACAAATATCAACCTCCGCGCTGACCCTGTCTGGCAAGGTTCTTCGGCACAAAAATGGGGGCAGATCATGAAGATCGCCGGGGCAGCCACAGGCATCGTTTTCTTCACAAGGACAGGACATACCAAACGCGTGGCAAAGAGGCTTGCTCAGGCCTTGAGCGCGGACCTCATCCCGATGCGGGCACCACAGTACGAGAAAGGTTTTCGCGGTTACATGCGGGCGGCAATCGACAGCCTGAGGCATATCAATGAACATACCCCGCAGGACTTCGAAAGCCTGACCGATTATGATCGAATTGTCCTGTGCGCCCCGGTCTGGACCTCCTTTCCGGCTGTCCCGCTGAGGGGGCTGCTGCACGGCAACGTGGCGTTGCCGTCTTCTGTATCGCTTTTCCTGACAAGTGGCGCCCATTCTCCTACACACAAGGCGTTCCGCGTGGCTGAAACGGATCTGGGCCGTTCCTTCGTTGCCAAAGCGTCATTGCCGAACGACTGGGAGGGCACCCCGAAGGAAGAGCGTATATTCGCCCGTTTCTTTCGTGATCTTGACCCAGCGCAAGGCATCGCTGCAGCATTGTGATCCAGTCTGTCACAGTGTGATTAGGGAGCCCAACGGGTGGCAAAGGTCGTTTTCAAAACTGAAGGCATTACCAAGGTCTACGATACCGGCAAGATCAAGGTTTATGCCCTTGCGGGTGTGGATCTTGAGCTTTTCGAAGGGGAATTGACGGTCCTGCTGGGCCCCTCGGGCAGCGGCAAGTCGACGCTGCTTAACATCCTGGGCGGACTGGACCGGGCGACGGAAGGACGCGTCTGGTTTGAGGATACCGAACTGACCAACATGTCGGACCGCGGGCTGACCCGCTACAGGCGCGATCATGTCGGCTTTGTCTTTCAGTTCTACAACCTTGTTCCCAGCCTGACCGCGCGGGAAAACGTGCAACTGGTAACCGATGTGGCCCCCGACCCGATGCCCGCCGCAGAGGCGCTTGAGCTGGTCGGGCTGGGCAAGCGGATGGATCACTTCCCCTCAGAGATGTCGGGCGGCGAACAGCAACGGGTCGCCATCGCGCGCGCCATCGCCAAGCGGCCGGAGATCCTGCTGTGTGATGAACCCACTGGCGCCCTGGACAGCACCACAGGGGTTCAGGTGCTTGAAGCCCTGCGCGACATCAATGAGCGTTTCGGCACCACCACTGTCGTCATCACCCACAACGCCGAGATCCAGCGCATGGCGCACCGGGTGATATTTTTTCAGGATGGTCGTATCAGCAGGGTCGTGACAAACGACACGCGGATCGCCCCGTCCGAGATTGCCTGGTGATCTGAGATGCAGGCCATTGACCGCAAACTGCTGCGTGACTTCAAACGCCTCTGGTTGCAGGCTCTGGCGATTGCGCTGGTGCTGGCCTGCGGGGTGGCGATCATGCTCACATCGGTCGGCATGTACCGTGCGCTGTCGGAAACGCGCCTCGCCTACTACGAACGCAACCGTTTTGCGGATGTCTTTGCCCAAGCCACCCGCGCGCCTCTGTCACTGCTGGCCGAGATTGCCGCGATTGAAGGCGTGCTGGCGGTGGAGCCACGGGTGAACAATTATGCCATCCTCGACATCCCCGACCAGATCCGCACCGCAGTGGGGCTGGTGATCTCATACCCCGAAGAAGCAGAGCCGCGCCTCAACGTCCCGCGCCTTTCGTCCGGGCGCTGGCCCGATCCCTTGAATCCCGATGAGATTTTGGTCAACGCGCCCTTCGCCGAAGCCCATGACTATGGGCCTGGAGATCGCTTTTCGGCCAATCTGCGCGGTCAGAAGCGCACGCTGACAATCGTCGGCACGGCCCTGTCGCCCGAGTTTATTTATACCATTGGGCCCGGCGCGCTCATGCCGGACAATGAGAACTTTGCCATCATCTGGATGGGAGAGCGTGCGGCGGCTGCAGCCTTCAACATGACCGGTGCCTTCAATGACCTTTCCCTGTCCCTTGCAACCGGCCAATCCGAAGAGCCGGTGATCGAGGCGGTGGATGAATTGCTGGCACCCTACGGCGGGCTTGGGGCCTTCGGGCGGGAAACCCACGCGTCAAACGCCTTTCTGGATGCCGAACTCAAACAGCTCAGGGGTATGGGCGCGATCCTGCCACCGATCTTCTTTGCCATCTCGGGGTTCCTTGTCAGCATGGTGATGAGCAGGATCATCGCGCTTGAACGCAGTGAGATCGGGCTGCTCAAGGCCATCGGTTATTCCGATACGGAGGTCTGCCTGCATTACCTGATGCTGGCGGGGATGATTGCCCTGGTCGGTGTCGGTATCGGCTGGATCGCGGGGACCGCGCTTGCCCGTACGTTGGCTTGGCAATATGCGCAGTTCTTCAATTTTCCCTACGTGATCTTTCAGGTTTCCTACTGGGTCTACGCGGTCACCGGCCTTGCAGGGCTACTGACGACCAGTCTCGGGGCAGCGCAGAGCGCGCTGAAGGCCGCGCGCCTGGCCCCTGCGGTTGCCATGCAGCCCCCTGCCCCGCCCCGTTTCAACCGTACCCTGATCGACCGGGCAATGGCCGCGCTGCGCCTGTCGCAATCCACCATCATGATCCTGCGCAGCCTGATCCGCTGGCCGGTGCGCAGCCTTCTGACAACACTGGGCCTGGCACTGGCCGTCGCCTCCGTCATTGCGTCGCTCTTCATGAACGACGCGCTGGATGAGATCATCGACATGGCCTTTCACCAGACCAACAGGCAGGACGCGATGTTGCTCTTCTCGGAAGAGATGCCGATGGGAACGGTAGAGGATGTGCGCACCCTGCCGGGCGTCTGGCAGGTGGAAAGCCAACAGATGCAGCCCGCCATCCTGCGCAATGGGCACCTGTCCAAGCGGATCGCGATTGAGGGACGTCCGCCCGGCAACGATCTGAGCCGCGTGCTGGATACGAAAGGCCGACCCGTAGCAGCGCCACCGGGGGGTGTTCTGCTTTCCGAACGGCTGGCGCGCAAACTGGCGCTGGAGCCGGGAGATCAGGTCACCGTCGAATTCCTCGAAGGACGACGGGAGATCCATGAACTGACTGTCTCGGGCCTGGTGGAGCAGCATCTCGGGTTAGGGGCCTACATGAGCTTTGACGCGCTCAATGCCACCTTTCGGCAGGCACCCCGGCTGACGATGGTCAACCTCACCTTCGACCCAACCCGCCGCGAAGAACTGCACGCCGCCATCAAGGAACTGCCTCAGTTGAGCGGGCTGGTCGAAGTTCAGGAAAACCTCCGCTTCTTCGAAGAAACGATCGAGGAGAATATCCTGGTGATGAACGCCATCTACATCACCATTGCGGTCCTGATTACTGTCGGCGTGACCTACAATGCCGCACGCATTCTGCTGTCAGAACGGGCGCGGGAACTGGCCAGCCTGCGCATACTCGGCTTTGGCCGGGGTGAGATTTCCTATATCCTCGTGGGTGAGATGATGCTGGTGGCGCTGATCGCGCAGCCGATTGGCTGGATATTCGGGGCCTGGATCGCGGCGGCCATGACGCGGGCCTTTACCAGCGATCTTTACGCCATCCCGCTGGTGCTGGAGCCCGCCACCTTCGCCAAGGGCAGTCTGATCGTTCTTGCCGCCGCTCTGGTATCCGTCCTGATCGTTCGTATCCGGCTTGACCGGCTGGATCTGGTGGCCGTCATGAAAACAAGGGAATAACGCTATGGTAGTCTCCGCTCGGACCTTCACCCTTCTCGCCTTCGGACTGGCCCTGCTGGCAGGACTGGCCTTTGTCAGTTTCCGGGCGGACCCGGTCCCTGTCGATCTGGCCGAGGTTACAAGAGGACCGTTGGAGATTACCGTCAACGCCGACGGCCGCACGCAGATCCGTGATCTTTACGAGGTTGCGGCCCCCATCGCGGGAATGGCTCTTCGATCCCCCGTGGAGGTGGGCGATCAGGTGGTGGCGAATGAGACGGTCGTGGCCGTGGTGCGCCCCGCCTCTTCCGGCCTGCTGGATGCGCGCACCAGGCGGCAGGCCGAGGCGGCCCTGCAGGAAGCGCTGGCCGCGCATCATGTGGCCGAGGCCGATCTGTTACAAGCGAACGAGCGGCTGCTCTTCGCGCGCAGCCAGTTCGACCGCACCCAGGCGCTCGTGGCCCGCGGCGTAGCCTCTGTCACGCGGCTTGAGGATGACACACAGCGCCTTTCTGTGGCGCAGGCCGCAGCGGAGGCCGCACAGGCGCGGATCGATATGGCGAAGGGCACCATTGAGCGGGCACGCGCGAGCCTGCTGGAGCCGGGCACGCCCGAAGAGACCCCGGATAGTTGCTGCATTGAGCTTAAATCCCCTGCGGACGGCCTGATCCTGGAGGTTGCCGCGATGAGCGAGCGGCCCGTGGCCATCGGCACACCGCTGGTCAGCGTGGGCGATCCGCACAACATCGAACTGGTTGCGGATATTCTGTCCACCGATGCGGTGCGCCTCTCCTCCGGTGCCCTTGCCCACGTGGAGCGCTGGGGGGGTCTCGAGACACTGGAGGCCCGGCTCGACCGAATTGATCCCAAGGCCCGCACCAAGGTCTCAGCGCTCGGCATCGAAGAGCAGCGGGTGGACGCCTATTTCACCCTGGTCAATCCTCTGGAAGAAAGGCCCACGCTTGGTGACGGCTTCGCCGTCTTCCTGCGCATCGTGGAATGGCGGGGGGAAGATGTGCTTCAGGTGCCGCTCAGTGCGCTTTTCCGCAGTGATGGCGGATGGGCCGTCTTCGTGGCCCGTGACGGGGTGGCGGAACTGCGGCCCGTCACACCCGGCCGCCGAAACGGCCAGATGAGCGCCATCAAAGAGGGACTGACCGAGGGTGAAAGGGTCATCATGCACCCAAGCGACGAAATCGGCCCCGGTGTCGGGCTGGTTGAGCGGTCCTTGCTCTGACCGCCCGCTCTCCAGTTCAGGCTTGTCAGCCCTGGTTTTCCTGCTTCTGGGCAAAGGCACGGGTACCGATTTCAACCAGCTTCCCGGTTTCTTCCTGGTACTGTTTCATCGCCTTTTGCACGAACTGCGCCTGAACGTGCTGCAACTCTTCCACGGTCTTGCAGCCCATCAGGTCCTGTTGGGTCTTGACGTCTTCCTTTACCCTGTCGGCAACGAAGGTGGCCATTTCGGCGCCCATCTTGCCCAGGGCGTCCAGCCATGCCGAACTCATCCCCATCATGTTGCCGAAACCGGCCTCTTGCAGATGGGCGATGATTTCGTTGGGGGACTGAGGATGGGCAGCTTCGGTTTTGTCGGTCTTACGGGTCATGGGTGATTCTCCTGTCTGATCCGGCCTTGCAAGTTTAACGTGCCGGGCGGGCCGGTGACTTGATTTGGCTCAAGGCCGCGCGCGCCGGATGTTGGCAATGTCCTCCCATGCAGCAAGAACACGGCCACAGCCCCGAAGAGATTGCGGAACGCCTCAACGGTACGCCGGGTGCGAGCTATCTCAAGGACATGATCTATGGCGGGGTCGACGGGGCGGTGACCACCTTTGCAATCGTTGCGGGGGTGCAGGGGGCGGGGCTGTCGCCCACCATCATCGTGGCCCTTGGCATTGCCAACATCCTGGCTGACGGGTTCTCAATGGCGGCAAGCAATTATTCAGGCACCAAGGCCGAGTTGGATGACCGCAGGCGGATCATCCAGATCGAGGAACGCCACATCGCACATCACCGGGAAGGGGAACTGGAGGAACTGCGCCAGATCCTGGAAAAGCGCGGCCTTTCGGGTTCCGTACTGCAGGAGGCCACGCGGGAAATCTCGGGCAACAAGATGCGCTGGATCGAAATGATGCTGACCGATGAATATGGCCTGACGCGCGGGGAACCGCACCCCATGCGCGCGGCCTTCGCCACCTTCGGGGCCTTTCTGTTGGCCGGAAGCATCCCGCTGATCCCCTTCGTGCTGGGTTTGCCCGGCGCCTTTCAGATCTCCATCCTCGCGACGCTGCTAACCTTCTTTCTGATCGGTACGGGCAAAAGCCGCTGGTCGCTTGCGCGCTGGTGGTGGTCGGGTGGTGAGACGCTGATGATCGGGGCGGCAGCGGCCATGATTGCCTATCTCGTCGGAAGCCTGTTTCATCCCTGATGACAAACTTCATTTGAGCAAGATCAAGGCGCTGCCACCCCGGCTGCCTAGTCTGCCCCTTAGAAACGGAGCCGCCCTATGTTCTCGCACGCCATAAAGTTGTTTTCCGTCAGTGGTTTTGAGATCAAGGTCGATCCCAGCTGGCTGCTGATCGCCACGCTGATAACCTGGAGCCTGGCACAGCACTATTTCCCGCTCAGCCTGCCGGGCTACTCGAATGGGGCCTACCTGCTGATGGGGCTTATTGCGATGCTGTTCTTCTTCGCTTCGCTCCTGCTCCACGAATTGTCGCACTCCGTCGTTGCGCGCAGCAATGGCGTGCCGATCCGCGGCATCACCCTTTTCCTCTTCGGTGGCATGGCAGAGCTGGAGGCGGAGCCTCAGTCGGGGCGGGTTGAATTCTGGATCGCCATCGCGGGTCCGATCATGAGCTTTGCGCTGAGCGGCCTGTTCTGGATCCTTTCCTCCCTTTCGCAGGCGGTTGGTGCTTCCGCGGCACTGACCGAAATCCTGTCCTACCTTTCACTGATCAATCTGGTTCTGGCCATCTTCAATCTGGTGCCTGCCTTCCCGCTGGATGGGGGACGGATCCTGCGCGCCTACCTCTGGCACCGGCACGGCGACATCCTGCGGGCCACGGAGACGGCGGCACGCTCAGGTGCCATCTTTGCGATGATCCTGATCGGTTTGGGCGTTCTGGCCATTTTTCAGGGGGCCGCGGCCGCTGGTCTCTGGCAGGTGATGATCGGCCTTTTCGTACTGACCGCCGCCCGCTCAAGTTACCAGATGCAGCTGGCAAAAAGCGTCTTCGGAGACCGCACCGTCGGCGCACTTGTCCCGGGTGATCCCATCATCCTGTCGCCCGAGATGTCTATTCAAGAGGCGGTGGATGACATCTTCCTTCCCAACCGCATCGGCTTTGCCCCGGTGATGGAGAAGGGCACCCTTCTCGGATACCTCGACCAGAAGGCTGTCGCCGAAATCGGACGGTCCGACTGGGGCAAGACGACGGTCGGTGACGCCTACCGGGGCCTTGATCCCGCAATCATGGTATCGCCCGACCTGCCGGTTGAGGAACTGATGACCCGCATCGCCCAGAGCGGCCGCCGCAAGTTTTTGGTGGTCAGGGATCATGACCTGTTAGGCGTGATCACCCTGGCCGACATTACCGAGTACTTGCACCTGGCCGAGACACTGCAGCGACGTTGATGGAATGACGACACATGAAGACAGTTCTCATCATTCAGGGTAACCCTGATCCCGCTGGCAATCACCTGTGTCACGCCATTGCCGCCGCCTACCGCGAGGCGGCCGAAACGGCGGGGCATCAAGTGATGGGCATCGACGTGGCACAGGAGCAAATCCCCTTCCTGCGAACCAAGGAGGAATGGGAAGGCATCAATTTGCCCCCGGTGGCAGCGGCCGGACAGAAGGCCGTCACCAAGGCAGATCACATTGTCCTGATCTATCCCCTTTGGATGGGAGACATGCCCGCAATTCTGAAGGCCTGGATCGAACAGGTCTTTCGCAAGGGGTTTGCCTTTGAGATGGACGGTTCCAGCTGGCAAAGCGCGCTTAAGGGTAAGTCGGCGCGCGTGATGGTCACCATGGGGATGCCCGGGTTCGCTTATCGGTGGTTCTATCTGGCCCATTCGCTGCGCAGCCTTAAGCGCAACATCCTGAAAATATGCGGTATAGGGCCCGTCAAAAGCTGCGTCTTCGGGAACGCAGAGGACCCCAGCGGCAGGGCGCAACAGGGCTTCATTGCCACCGCAAGGCGGTTAGGGGCCAGCGCCGGGTAACGATAGGCGGTTACACGCTTATGAAAATCTGATCTGATCGGCCCCGTGCGACGGGGAGCAACACGAACTTGGACGATATGAAGACGAGCCTGGAAGACAGCGCCCTTTTGACCGCGATCCTGGATGCGGCGGCGGATGCGATCATCGTGGCGAACGCAGAAGGGATGATCCGCCGCGCCAATGCCGCCGCGGGCAACCTATTCCAGTATGACCCTGCAGAACTGGTCGGACAGAGCGTCAATATCCTCATGCCTGCAGCACTGGCCGATGGTCACGACGGTTTCATGCAACACCATATGAAGACAGGTGAAAACCGGATCATCGGGATCGGTCGTGAGGTCGAGGGCCTCCGCTCGGACGGGCGAGAATTCCCGCTGCATCTGTCGGTGGGTGAGGCCGAGGTGGCGGGTGAGACGCTCTTCGTTGGCATCCTCCACGATCTGACGCAGCGCCGCGCCACGCTTGATGCGCTTTCCCGGTCGCAAAGGCTGGATGCGATCGGGCGCATGACCGGCGGCATCGCGCACGATTTCAACAACCTTCTGACTGTTGTCATCGGAAATCTGGAGTTGCTTGATATGCGCAACCCGTCCGATCAGCAGCGGCAGCTGATCACCGACGCCCTGGAGGCGGCTGAAATGGGCGCCGACCTGACCTCGCGGCTCTTGGTTTTTGCCCGCAAAAGCAACCTCAGCCCGGTGGAGGCCGATCTGACCGCGCTCTGCGAGGAAACGCTTTTGATCCTGCGGCGCACTATGGGGGCAAGCGTCCGGATCAAGACGCAATATGCGTCAGATCTGAACCGGGTGATGGTTGATCCGGTGCAGCTGCAGTCCGCCTTGATGAATCTTGCCCTGAATGCGCGTGACGCGATGAAAGATGGCGGTGAACTGCTGATTTCGGTTTCCAACGTCACGATCGACGATACCTACATTGCACAGGAAACCGACATCGCGCCGGGCCATTACGTGCGCCTGTCGGTCAGCGACGACGGTGCGGGCATGTCGCCGGAGGCGCAAAGGCGGGCGTTCGAGCCCTTCTTCACGACCAAATCCGGCAGCGGCGGGACGGGCTTGGGCTTGGCCATGGTCTACGGCTTTGTTCGGCAATCGGGCGGGCACATTACCCTCTACAGCGAGGAGGGCCATGGGACGAGCTTCGGTCTCTACTTTCCGGCTGTGGACGGGTCACCTCAGGTGCCGGGTGAGACTGAGCAAGGCGCGCTCGCCCTCTCCGAAATCGGGGCCGGGCGGCGGGTTCTGGTGGTCGAGGATAATCCCAAGGTCCGAAAGCTGGCTGTTCAGCGAATGCGGGATCTGGGCTTTGAGACCTATGAGGCCGAAAGCGGCGATATCGCGCTCGCCATGCTGGAAAAGGGTCTCCAGGTCGATCTGATCTTTTCGGATCTGGTCATGCCGGGCCGTCTGAACGGGTACGAATTGGCGGCGGAGGTGAACCGCTTACACCCTGAACTGAAGATCCTGCTGACCTCCGGATACGCCAGCGACGTGGTCACCGGCGCGATGGCACACGACCGCCCCTTTGAAATCCTGCACAAACCCTACCGCATCGCGGAACTGTCGCGCAGGCTTCAGACGCTCTTTGGGTTCGGTGCCTGACCCCTTTCGACATCGCTGGCAAAGGTATAACCGACACCGCGCACGGTCTTGATCAGCTTCGGCTGGCCCGGTTCACGTTCGATCTTCTTGCGCAGACGGGCGATCTGGTTGTCGACGGTTCGGTCCATCGGCTGCCAGGAATTGCCGCCAACCAGATCCATCAGCTGATCGCGCGACAAGACCCTCTTGGGCCGCTCCAGAAAAACCGTAAGCAATTTGAAATCGCCGCTGGTCAGGGGGCATTCCCTGCCATCCCGGTCGCGCAGTTCCAGCCTTTCGGGTACGGCAACCATCTCGTCGAAGAAGAAAGCGGCGCTGCTGCCTTGAGGCATTGCGACCGCCTGCGCCTCTGTCTCTCCGCCTAGATTTCCGACGCGGCGCAGGACGCTGCGAACCCGCGCGACAACCTCGCGTACGTGGAAAGGCTTGGTGATGTAATCATCGGCTCCCAGCTCAAGCCCCACAACCCGGTCGATTACGTCATCCCTGCCCGTCACGATGATGATCGGCAGCGCGCCGCCTTGGCGGATCTCGCGGGCCAGCTCCAGACCATTGTCAGCGCCCAGATGGATATCCAGCGTCACAAGATCAATATTGCCGCACGCGATGTGCTTGCGCATCTGTACGGCGCTGGCGGCTTCGACAACGGCAAAGCCTTCACTTTCCAGAACATTGCGCAACAGCGCCCTGATCCTGGCTTCGTCCTCGACAACGAGGATGGTCTGCTGGCCCATGCCCGCGCGCTCCTTGGAACGATCTATCCGCTCCATCGTTTCCCGGCTCATACACTTTGATACAAAAACGCGCAGAGACCGCCTGACGCCAATTACATTCATCGCACAAGTTGAACCCATCACGATGAGGGGCTCAGTTTCATGTATGTCACGATACCATCAGAGGTTACGCCGCAAAAGTCCACTAATCCAATCACCGACAAAACCGCGCAGGTCTGCGAAACAAATTTGAAAACAGGCGCTTACCTTTTCTACGAAGGAGACCCGGTTGAGTGGCTCTACCAGGTCAAAAGCGGGGTTTTGCGCCTGACCCGGCTGCTTGAAAACGGGCGGCGCCAAGTGATCGCCTTCGGCTATCCGGGCGATATCGTAGGATTTCCGGCCAACGGGCTTCACCACACGGATTGCGACGCGCTGAGTGGCGCGCGCTTGCAGCCCTACCGCCGCGCGACACTTGAGAAAGGTGATGGCGATCCCGCTTTGCATCAGGCGCTGCTGCAGGCCGCCCTGCGGGAGATCAGCGCGATGCAGGATCATTTCATGATGCTGGGCCGCAAGTCCGCGATAGAAAAGGTTGCCTCCTTCCTCTGCGTACTGGCGGAGCGGGTCGGCCAGAATGCCGCGGGCGAGACCCGGATCGAACTGCCGATGAGCCGGGCCGACATCGCCGATTTCCTTGGCCTGACCACGGAGACCGTCAGCCGCACACTCACGCAACTGCGCAAGAGCCGTATTATTGAGATCGATAACATCCACACCATTGTCATCTGTCGCCAGACGGCCCTGCTGGGTCTGTCTCTGGGTGATCGCGACTGAACTGCGAAACCAAGGCCTAGATTGATCCGAGTCAAATCGCGCGAACGCCGTTCCGCTAGCATGGGATCAATCGAAGTCCGTACATCACAGGAAAGGAGAAGCACATGTCCCGTCCAACACTCCCCGGTTTGCAGACCGAGCCGTCCGGCGCACCGTTTTTTCCCTCATTCCAAAAGGAAATGAATCGCTTGCTTGAGCAGTTCCGCACCGGCTTCCCTTCCCTCGACACGGCCCTGCCCGAACGGTTCGGTGCCGACATGTTCCCAGCCATCGACGTTCTGGAAACCGAAGAGGCTATTGAGGTCAGCGCAGAAGTGCCCGGGGTGAAGGAGGATGACCTTGAGGCGTCGATCAGCGGCAGCACGCTGGTTCTCAAGGGTGAGAAAAGCTCGGACCACCGGGAGGACGAGGACAACTATCATCTGGTGGAGCGTCGCTTCGGCAGCTTCCGTCGGCAGATCCCGCTGGGATTTACCCCCGAGGAAGAGAGTGTCGAAGCAAGCTTCGTGGATGGTGTGCTGAAGGTGAAGATCACCAAGCCCGCCGCCGCGAAATCCAGCGTTCAGAAGATCAACATCAGCCGCAAATGATAGAGCCCTCGCGGGCTGGCGGTAAGGTCCACCCGCGACCTCCAACACCAGAAGGAAGACCGCCATGAGCCTCAAGACACTGCTTGTTTGTCTTACCACGGCAGAGCACGCCGATACGCTCTTGAAATTCGCCGTGCCCCTGGCGAAGGCACATGGCGCTCATCTGACCGGTCTGCACACGATCGAGGCGCTTCTGGTCTACCCCGGTATTGCGATGCACGTGCCCGGCCCTGCCTTTGCCGCCTTCAACGAAAGCCAGAAGAAAGAGGCCGCGGCCATCCGTGGGATTTTCCAGAAGCACACCGAAGGTGAGAGCTTTGCCAGCGAATTCCGGCTGATCCGCGCCGAGGCGGTATCGGCCAACGAAAGGATGATCGAAAGTGCGCGCGCGGCGGACCTTGTCATCATGGCGCAGGAGGACCGCGAGGCCGACCGCTACGATCAGCGCAAGGCACAGGTAAATATGATCCGCGAAAGCGGTCGGCCGGTGATCGTTGTCCCGCTTGACTACGACGGGCCGCCGCCCGGCGCAAATATCCTGGTCGGCTGGAGCGACACGCGCGAAGCCGCCCGCGCCGCCCACGATATGCTGAGCATTGCGAAACCGGGGGCGGACGTCACGGTCCTGCGCGTGGGACACGCGCCCGCGGATACATTGAAAGATTCAGACGGCATCGATGAGGTGGAGTCGCTGACGCGGCAAGGCCTGAAAGTCACGCTTGAGCATCGCGAGCCCAAAGGGCAGCAGGTGGCAGAGATCCTTTGCCAGGCCGCTTTCGAAAAGGGTGCCGATCTGATCGTGACGGGCGCCTTCGGTCATTCGAAGGTCTATGATTTCGTGATCGGTGCCACTACCCATACCCTTCTGAAAGAAGCGCAGATCCCGGTGCTTTTCAGCAAGTGACCCCTGCGGGAAGGGCAATATCCGTCCAGATGGGCAGGTGATCCGACGCCCGCCGGGCGAGCGCACCTTCATCCACACCGCCATCGTGCAACTCCAGCCCGCGGCTCAGCGCCACCCGGTCCAGGGCCGCCACAGGACGGCGCGCGTGAAAGGAATGACCGGGGGCGTGGGTCTGGAAACGCTGCTCCAGTGGCTCCAATCCGCGATCTTCCGACCATTCGTTGAAATCTCCGGCGATGGCGACGTGCGCATTCTCGGACACCCGCTCAATCACCCTCTCAAGCTGATCGCGACGGTCCTTGCGGCGCAGGCCCAAGTGCGCGGCCACAATGGTCAGTCCACCTGAAAGGTGCACACCGACAGCTCCGCGCGGTTCCAAACCAGGCAGATCAATCTGGTCGATTCCCTCCACCTTGAGCCCCTTGCGCACCAGAATGGCATTGCCGTGAAAGCCAAGGCTGATACCATTGCGGGACACGGGCACCAGATCGAAATCGGTGCCTTTTTCGATCATCTTCCTCGGAATCGCGGGCCGACGCTGACCCAGGCGGCGGTCGGCCTCCTGCAGAACCACGAGGTCCGCGTCCAAGCCATTTATGACATCCAGCGTCCGCCCCGGGCGGCGTTTCTGGTCCAAACCGCGGGCTTTCCGGATATTGTAGCTGGCAAGACGAATGACGCTTTGAGACATAATGCCTATATAGGAATGACAGAGACCATTTTGAACGGCAAGAGCCCCCACAAACGATGAATATCTTCAAGGATACAAGTCCCCTCATACTTACCATCTGGGCATCGCTCCTGGTGGCTGTGCTGGTCGCGCTGGCGCTGGGGCGCTGGTCGCTGGCCTTTGTCAGCCTTGCCACGCTCGTCTTGGCGCTGGTCCCCCCTGCCCTTGCTTTCCGTTACTCATTACGCCTGCCGGTTCCCTTTCTGCTGGCGACGACCCTGTTTGTTTTTGCCTCGATCTTTCTTGGTGAAGCTTTCAACTTTTACGAGCGTCTCTGGTGGTGGGATCTTTTCCTTCACGGCTCTTCGGCCATCGGGTTCGGCCTGCTGGGGTTCCTGTTTGTCTTCATGCTTTTCGAGGGGGATCGGTTTGCGGCCCCCCCGTCGGCCATCGCCTTCATCACATTCTGCACGGGTGTTACTGTCGGCAGTGTCTGGGAAATTTTCGAATTCACGATGGATGTCAGCTTCGGCCTCAATATGCAGAAATCGGGCCATTTGGATACGATGGGCGATCTGATTATCGACGCCGTTGGAAGCGGCATCGCGAGCCTGACCGGATACCTCTACCTCAAAAGAAACTCAGCAGGCCCCCTGGGCCATGCCATCTCGCAGTTCGTTTCCCTGAACCGTCGCCTTTACGAGAAATCGAGACACCGGCTGAAGAAATAGCGCCCCCTTAATAGACGTCCGTTCGGGCAAGGCGCCGCAGGATACGCTCCCGCTCCTCGAGCAGGTCCAGCACCATGGCCACGCCGGGTGTGTTGATCCCATGATCGCGGTTCAGTCGACGTGCTTTCTTGGCCCGGCTGATGGTGGTCCCGGCGAACTGCCAGTTCTCAGCCGAACTTCCCCTGGGCTTGAGCACGCCGTGCTCAACCAGTTCAATGACCCAGCTTTCGTCGGCCTCACAGAAGCGGCACAGGGCCTTGAGGGTCAGGGCCTCAACGGGTTGTCGGCGCAATGTCGCTTTTTTCATGCTGCAACTCCGCTCTTTTCAGCTGGCGCAGATCGGATAGGAGGCGTGAAACCGCTGCTCACAAGGTCCGCTGACGGAACATCAACCAAAAACACACCTCTGCCTTCGATTTGCGCATAGGCGCATCTTAGGCAGGCGGCAAAGGCTTTGCTTGATCTAGATCAGTTTGGGGTGCGGGGCGAAGTGCCCGGTCAGTAAAACCCGATCTCCCTGACATCGATCCGCGCATCGTGGTCCCGTCCGTAGGCAACCACGGCGACGGACTTCAGGCTGCGCGCTCTGGGGGTCGCGCGCAACATGCGGCCCGATGGTTCAAAGGCACCGAAGGGCAGACGTATCTCTGTCCAGTCGCCGGTGACCTCGAAACCGGCCTGGTAGTATTGCCAGGGCAGTATCGTTCCAAACGTCCGCAAATGCACGAAGTAGCGTTGGTCATTGCCGCGCACGACCAGGCGAAGGCCTTTTGCGTTGGCCTCAGGGGCCGCGCTCAATTCCCGCCGCATCTGAATGAAACCGCCGTTGTTCGCGGTGCTGACGGTGCCCGTCATTCGGGCAAAAGCCGCGCCTTCTTCCCGCAAAAAGGCCACCCGCCCGTCGGACACGCCACCCATCACGGTGTCCGTGAAAAAGCGCCACCTGGTTTCAGGCAGGTTCTGAAAAGTCTCGGTCATCTTGTTTTCCGCGCTCAACGGATGGGCCAGGGTGGCCAACAACGCGGCCAAGGTAAGAAAGCGTCGAATCGATTTCATAGATTTCTCTTGTATGAGGCAGGCATCATCGCCGCCCTTTCATTGCAGATAGGCTCTTCTGTCGCGTCTGCGAGCCTGCCTTTCCAGAAGTGTGGCCTTGCGGTTGATGTTGCAGGAAGCCCCAATTGCTCAGTAGTGTGAAACCAAGATGTTTGATCAATTGCTGCTTGGTTCCACGATAACGTTCATCTCGCTCGTTGGTGGGGCGGTCATGTGGTGGTTCCTTAATGAGCTGATCCTGTGGATTGAGCCCTGGCTGCGGCGGCCGCCCTATCCGGTGAAATCCTTTGTCGTGATCATGATGGTCGTCTTGTCGACCATGTGCATGATGACCTTCGGCGTCTGGCTCTGGGCGCTGGTTTTCAAGCAGATGTCCGTATTCGGCACCCTTGAAGAGGCGGTCTATTATTCGCTCGTGGCCTACACAACGCTTGGACTGGGGGATGTCGTGGTGCCCCAGGAACAGCGGCTGTTAGGCGGCATGACCGGGGCGAACGGGTTCCTGATGTTCGGCCTGATGACCGCCATGTTGACGGACACGCTGCGGCACGTGCGGCGTGTTCAGCGCAATCTGCTGGATTGAGGGTGTCCCTGCCCCTGAGCGCTGATGCAAGGCTGTGCGCCCTTTCAGGCTGCGCTTTGCGATGGCAAAAGGTCGTGGCGTCCCTGACACCCCGGGCCGCAACAAATTGCGAGGATCGACATGAATGACTTTGCCACCGTTGGGGTTGTGGGCGGTGGCCTCATCGGGATGAGCTGGACCGCCCTCTTTCTGGCAAGAGGGCGCAGTGTCATCGTCCTCGATCCGGCTTCTGGGACCGAAGAACAGCTCCATTCCTTCCTCCGAAACGCCTGGCCCCATCTGACCGCCCTGGGCCTGACGGAAAGCGATGCAGCGTCGAAGCCCACGGTCACTACGGATTTCTCGGCACTCTCTAACGTGGATTTCGTGCAGGAAAATGGGCCTGAAAGGCTTGAGACCAAAAAGGACATCATCGCGCGGCTCGAGGCCGTCATTGGACAGGATGTGGTGATCGCCTCCAGCACATCCTCGCTCAAGGCCAGTGACATGCAGATCGGTGCACAGCACCCCGAGCGTATCCTTGTCGCCCACCCGATGAACCCGCCGCACCTTGTGCCGATGGTCGAACTGGTCGGCGGTCGAATTACATCCGAAGAAACGCTGGTCACGGCAGAACAATTCTACGCCGCCATGCAGCGCGTCACGATCCGGGTAAAGCGGGAGGTGCCGGGCCATCTGGCGAACCGGCTGACCTCCGCGCTTTATCGTGAGGCGGTCCACCTTGTCGCCGAAGGGATCGCCGATGTGGCGGATATCGACAAGGCGGTGGCCTTTGGGCCGGGGATGCGTTGGGCGCTAATGGGACCACACCTCATCTATCACCTCGGCGGCGGGGAACAGGGCTATCGCGGCTATCTTGAACACCTTGGCCCAACACAGGAGGCGCGGTGGCAGAGCCTTGGCCATCCGACCCTGACCGAACCGCTCAAGGCCGCTTTGGTCGCAGGCGTGGAAGCGGAGATTGCGGCGCTGGATGCGGACACCCTTGTCGAAAGGCGCGACGCTGCCCTGGTTGAATTGATGAAACTGAAAAGGGCCAAGGGCCTCTGAGAGCCGGTCTTGCAAGGCTGCAAAGCGTAAGCCCAGCGCCTCGCGCTTTCTCACGCAGGTCTGATCAACATCAAGGTATGTGGTCCATTTCCCTGCCAGAGTCCGGCGTATGGACATCTCGCATTTGCTGATCACCCTCGGGCTTCTTTTTCTGACGGGCCTTGCCGCCGACCAGTTGGGGCGCTTTACCCACCTGCCCCGGGTGACCATGCTGCTGCTCCTGGGTCTGATCGCCGGTGACGCGGGTTTCGGACTTTTCAACGCGGAGGTTATTTCGTGGTTTGACACGGTCGCCATCGTGGCCCTGACCATGGTGGCCTTCCTTCTGGGCAGTTCCTTGTCGCGGTCGAACCTGGCGGCCCACGGGCGAGCAATCCTGGCGATATCACTTTCGGTCGTGGTGGTGACGGTGCTGTTGGTCGCCCTTGGGCTGATCGCTGCGGGATTGGAGCCCGGCATCGCGTTTCTCCTTGGGGCAATCGCGACGGCAACGGCACCGGCGGCGATTGCCGATGTCATCAGACAGACGGGACTTACCAACCGTTTCACGGAGATGCTGAAAGGTATCGTCGCCATCGACGATGCTTGGGGGCTTCTGGCCTTCAGTCTTACGCTGGCGATGGTTTCCTCCACCGGTGGCGGCCATCTGCTCAATGGTGCGGCGATAGAGATTGGCGGCGCAATCCTTTTGGGGGGAATGGTGGGCCTGCCCGCCGCCTATCTGACCGGACGGATCGCAGCGGGCGAGCCACTGCAGGCAGAGGCGATCGGGATCGTTTTCCTCACCGCGGGTTTGGCGCTCTGGCTGAATGTGTCTTTCCTGATCGCGGGCATGACGGCGGGCGCCCTGATTGCCAATGTAGCACCGCATCATGACCGGGCCTTCCACGAGATTGAGCACGTGCAGTGGCCCTTCCTGATCCTCTTTTTCCTGCTCGCAGGGGCCTCGCTTGAGTTCGACAGGATCTGGCAGGTGGGCACGCTCTCCGTTGTCTTCATTTGTCTCAGGATCGTCTCACGGCTGGTTGGCGGCTGGATCGGCGCAGCCCTGGTGCGGGCCCCGAGGGAGGAAAGGATGTGGTACGGCCCGGCACTTTTGCCACAGGCCGGTGTTGCGGTGGGCATGGCGCTTGTCGCCGGTGAGGCACTGCCGGAATGGTCCTCCGCCATCATGGCGCTGACCCTGTCCGCAACGGTCATCTTCGAACTGATCGGCCCACCCATCACCTTCTATTGTATCCGAAGGGTCACTCAACGATCCGGCCTTTAACACACTGGGTTTGATTTAGGTCATGGAGACATCGGCAGTTCCGGGGCCTAATGCCCTGGCAACGGATCGCGGGACGAAAGGTGTCCGGTTCTCGTGCCCTGACCAACCCAGAGAGCGGCCCTTTTTCAAACGACCCGGCAAATCGCGTTGCCCCAGGCGAAGACCATGACCAACGACCTCATCCAACTGGACCTTGCCATCGGCCTTATCGGCGGGCTCGCCATCTTTCTCTTCGGGATGGAGATTATGACCCGCGCGCTCAAGCTGGTGGCAGGCAATTCGCTGAAGAACATGCTGGCGCGGATGACGCAGAACCGGTTTACCGGGCTTCTGGCCGGGGCCGGTGTGACGGCCCTGATCCAGTCCTCCTCTGTCACGACGGTGCTGCTGGTCGGGTTCATCTCAGCCGGGCTTATGACGACGCTGCAGGCTGTTCCGGTCATCATCGGGGCCAACATCGGCACCACTGTCACGGCACAGATACTGGCCTTCCGGATCGAAGCGCTAGCCCTGCCACTCCTGTCGCTGGGGTTCTTCACAAGCCTTCTTGCCCGCACGAAATCGTCCCATGAATACGGCCGTATCCTTCTGGGTCTTGGTCTGATCTTCTTTGGTATGGCCATCATGAGCGAGGCCATGCAGCCCCTGCGCAACTACAAGCCCTTCATTGATTTCATGCTGTCCCTGGACAATGTCCTGCTTGCCGCCCTCGTCGGGGCAGTCTTTACGGCGCTTGTGCAGTCCTCCTCTGCCACCACAGGTATTCTGATTGTCATGGCCGGACAGGGACTGATCGCGTTGGAGCCTGCGGTGGCCCTCGTCCTCGGGGCCAATATCGGGACCTGCGTGACCGCACTTCTGGCCTCTGTCGGCCATGAGAGGGAAGCCGTCAGGACCGCGCTTGTGCATACGCTCTTCAATGTGGCGGGTGTATTGCTATGGGTTGGGCTGGTCGATGAGCTGGCGATGGTTGCCCGTGCGCTTTCATCATCCGGCACTCAGGGCGATACGTCAGGCGTGCCCCGGCAACTGGCCAACGTTCACACCCTCTTCAATCTCTGTAATGCTTTTCTTTTCCTGCCATTCGCGAACCAACTCGCCCGGCTGGTCAGGTTTATGGTGCCGGACAAGGCTGAGGCGCCGGTCACTGCGGGCCAACCGAAGCATCTCAACCCCGAGTTTCTAGAGGTGCCAGCGCTGGCGATTGACGCTGTACGGCTGGAAACCGTCCGCCTGGCCCAGTTGCTGCGCGAGATGCTGACGGCTGCGGTCCCTGCCCTGACTACCGGCAGCCCCCTGGACGTGGACCAGGTCCATGTCATGGACCGGCCTATCGATCTGCTGCACCGCGAAATCGTCAGCTACATCCGCCGGATATCGCTGCGGCGACTGCCCCCGGCGCAGTCAGCGGCAATGTTGAATCTCATCAAGATCGGCAATGATATTGAGCACGCCGGCGACCTGATCGCCACGGGGCTGGCCACCTCGGCCCGCAAGCGCATGGACGAGGGTGTGATCATCAGCCCCCCGACGGCAAAGGCGATTGCGCAGGTGCACGAGGACGTCGTCGCCGCTCTGGACGGCATCTTGGACGCGCTGGAGCAGGAGACCACGGATACGGCAGCCGAAGTACGGGCGCGAAAGGAGGATTTCCAGAGCCGGATCGACGCCTTCGCCGCTCACGAGATGGCCCGCCTGCGCACCGACGATCCCAATCGCATGCAGACCTACGCGCGGGAGGTCGAACTGGTCGAAACGCTGAACGACATCTTCAAGATCTTCCGCCGGATCGCGCTGACCGAACTGGACCTCTTTCGCGCCAAAGAGCAGAAGGAGGCGCTTTAGGCATTGCCGCAGGAGTAGCCGATCCTTTGCAACGGTAGCCGTGGCGGTTTGCCCGGCTCTGCTCTATCCTCATCGCATTGACGAAGCCAAGATACGCAGCAGTCCGCCATGAGCCAGTCCAATACTTCGGTCTCCCACAAATCGGGCTCCTGGTGGCACCGGACCTTTGTCGACCTGGCCTTGCAGCTGCGCTGGTCCTACTTGCCGCCCTTGATGATCTATTTTGCCGCCGGGGTGTCGGGCCTGACATCGGTCGTCGGGGCCTTCTTCGTCAAGGAATACCTTGATCTGTCGGCGGCCTTCATTGCCGGGCTTTCCTTCTGGGCCGGGCTGCCCTGGCTTCTCAAGATGCCCCTGGGCCACGTGGTTGACCTTTTCTGGCGCTGGAAGGCCCTGCTGATCCTGCTGGGTGCGGTGCTGATCACCGGCTCGCTCACGATCATGTACGGGCTGGTTTCGATGCCGGGCCAGATGCGTACCGTTTTCCCGCTTGAAACCTGGTACGTGATCGCCCTGCTGCTGGCGCCCTCTGGCTATGCCATTCAGGACGTCGTCGCCGATGCCATGACGGTTGAGGCGGTACCAAGGCTGGACGAAAGCGGGCAGCCCTTCGATGAGGAAACCTCGCGCGCGCTTCATACGACAATGCAGACGCTGGGACGTATCGCCATCATTTCTGGTTTCGCAGCGGTGGCGGCGGTCAACATCCTCATCTTTTCGGACACCGGAGGAATGGCGCGCACGATGCGGCTGTCGCTTTACGGGCGGGTTTATCTCATCGCGCTGATCATTCCGGTCATCTCCGTCAGTGGCGTCCTGCTGCACGCCATCATGCAGCGGCGGATGAGCCGGGCAGGCCAGCCTCCTGCGGCCCCCGAAGGCGCGACAGAGGTCAACTGGCAGATCCTCATCGGCGGGCTGATCTTTGTCGGGCTCAGCCTCTGGCTTGGCACGGCCCAGTTCGACTACGCGCAAGAGCTTGTCTTCGCCACCTCCTTTACCGTGATCCTTTACCTCATTTCCCGGCTGCTGAAGGAGCTTGATCCGCTGCACGCACGGGTCCTGATCGGCACCGCGACGATTGTCTTTGTCTTCCGTGCGGTGCCCCTGCCCGGCCCCGGCCTGACCTGGTTCGAGATTGATGAACTGGGGTTTGACGAACGCTTCCTCTCCATCCTGTCGCTCATCACCTCCATGCTCGCGCTGGTGGGTCTTTTTGTGCTGCGGCCCCTGATGGCCAGCCGGTCCATTGCCCACATTGTCGTTCTACTCACCATTGCGGCGGGACTTCTTTCACTGCCGAACCTCGCCCTTTACTACGGGGTGCACGAATGGACGGCGGCGCGGACGGGGGGCATCGTGGATGCAAGGTTCATCGCCATACTGGACACGGCCATCGAATCCCCCCTGGGTCAGGTCGCGATGGTGCCCATGCTTGCCTGGATCGCCCGCAATGCACCACCGCAGCTCAAGGCGACCTTCTTTGCCGTCATGGCCTCCTTCACGAACATGGCCCTGTCGGCCAGCAGCCTTGGGACAAAATACCTAAACGAAGTCTTCCTGATCACGCGCGCGGCGGTCGATCCGGAGACCGGGGTCGCGGTCTCAACGGCGGACTATTCACAGCTCGGGATACTGCTCATCGTGGTGGGCCTGCTCACGGTGCTGGTCCCGCTCGCCACCGTTCTGTTCATTCAGGCCTCCCGATTCCAGACCAGTGAGTGAGGCGGCGATGCGGCCACACGCCACCTTGGTCACGCTAGGCCGAAGCCGAATTCTGATATAAACTGACAGTCCACAAGGGTTTTCGCCAAAGCGCCGTGCGGGTTGTCTAAGGGGGTGACGAATGCGGGCAATGATTTTCGACGGCCAGGCCCCGACCCTGCGTGCGGCCGATATTCCAGTGCCTGACCCGGCCCGGGATCAGGTGCTGATCCGGCTGGAGGCCTGCGGGGTCTGCCGGACGGACCTGCATGTGGTGGACAGTGATCTGACCGATCCCAGACTGCCCCTGATCCCTGGTCACGAGATTGTCGGCCGCATCGAACATTTGGGGGATGGCGTGACGGGACTTCAGGTTGGGGAGCGGGTCGGGGTCCCTTGGCTGGGGAGGACCTGCGGTGCTTGTGATTTCTGCAGAACCGAACGCGAGAACCTTTGTGACGCGCCGGAATTCACCGGCTACACGCTGAACGGCGGCTATGCCGAATACTGCGTTGCCGACGCCGACTTTGTCTTTCGCCTGCCCGAAGAACGGAAGGCGGCCGAACTGGCACCGCTGCTTTGCGCGGGCTTGATCGGGTACCGCAGCTATCGCCTCGCAGGTCCGGTTGAGCGGCTTGGGATATACGGTTTCGGCGCCGCCGCGCATATCCTTTGCCAGATCGCAGTCCACCAGGGCGTCGAGGTTTTTGCCTTCACGCGCGACGGGGATGAGGCCGCGCAGGACTTCGCGCGCAAACTGGGGGCACAGTGGGCCGGTGGCTCATCGCATAGCTCACCGGCCCTGCTTGATGCGGCGATCATCTTTGCCCCCGTCGGTGATCTGGTGCCGATCGCACTGAAGGCCCTGCGCAAAGGCGGAAAGGTCATCTGCGGCGGGATCCATATGAGTGACATCCCCGCTTTCCCCTACGCCGATCTCTGGCAGGAACGCTCCATCTTATCCGTCGCCAACCTGACCCGCGCGGACGGCGAGGCCTTCTTTCCATTGGCGGAAGCGGCGCAGGTGCGCACGGAAACGGTGGTCTATAACCTGGAAAAGGCGAACGAAGCGCTTGATGATCTCAGAAATGGTCGATTGCAGGGCGCAGCGGTTCTGGTGCCCTAGAACTCATAACGGTCTGTCATTTGGTCAGGCTTCACATTCCCGTCACGAAACGATTCTAGCCTGGCCTAGTAACGAAACCTTCATGATTCATCGGAGAGAAATCATGCCTTCACGGCCAATTCTGAACTTTTCCGCAATTGCGTTTCTGTTGGCGAGCACCGCACTCGCTGCGCACGCTGACGAGATGAAAACAATCGGTCAGGTTACAGCCGTAATCGCCGAAGCGACAACCGCCACGCGTCCCGGTGAGCTTGCCGACGGCCGCCCCGGCAACACCGCCTTTCCCTATGTCGGTGCCCTCAAGGCGATCGCCACTGTGGGGGAGGTTGATGCAGAAACCGGGCATGCTCTGACCGGTTATCCTGACGGGCACGCCGCCTGGCTTGCCAACGAAGAGACAGTGCGCGTCGTCTACCAATCGGAATCCTATGCCACCATGTCCAGTGAGACCTATGGCTGGGAAATGCAGTCGGGTGTGACCTTTACCGGGTCACACATCCACGCCATCGACTATGACCGTGCCGGTCTGGCGGACTTACTTGCCAGCGATGCCCCTGCCGCCTCCGTGGTCAAGGGATCCGAGCATCTTTTCAACCGCATCTACAACGTCTTCGGGGATGAGGTACTGCCGCGTTCACGCGGGGGCCGTTGGGGCAATCAGACGCTGGCAAACGGAACGCTGATCGATTTCGCCGACAGCCGCCAACTCTCGAACGGGGATTTCTTCTTTCAGTCCTTCTGCGGGGCCTACTATGAGCCGGTGGGAAAGTACGGTGATGGTGTCGGCTTTGCCGATGACATCTGGCTGACCGCCGAAGAATGGAAGATCCAGCGCATGTTCGACCGCAGCTATGACGCGGGCGAGACAACCTCTTCGATCATCGACGCCAACTGGACCATGGGTCTGGCCTCCGTCGTCGTCGATATCGACACCCGGACGGCCTATACCGTACCGGCCATGGGGCAGACGGGTTACGAAAAGATCCTGCCGATCAACCCACAGCATCCCGATTATGTCGTGCTGGTGCTGGCCGGATACAACCATGATCTGGAGCCCGCGCCGCTGAAGATCTACATCGGCCGCAAAGGGCTCAAGGCTGATGGCACGCCCATCGCGGCTGACGCCCCCGCCCGCGACCGGTTTCTGGCCCGCAACGGTCTGCTGCACGGCAAGATTTACGGCATGGCCGTTGCCAATGAAACCTACCCATCGCTTGGCATCGATAAGATCGATACCAGCGCCAAGATGATGGACGCCTACATCACCAACCCGGAAGCGCCGGGCGCCTTCGACGTCGCCTTTGTGCCGACCTCCTATCAGTGGGGCGGATGGGACAAGCCTGTTGCGGTGGCACAGACGGAAATGGCCCTCTGGCAGCGTGCGGAGGAACAGCCCGAAGGCCACACCTATTTCGTAGGCGACAGCAAGACGGAGCATCCGGCTGTCGACCCCGACCTGACCAGGACCCGCTGGGTGCAGAACCTGACCAACAAGGGCGGTATGCTGGCCATTGAACTGGCCAACCTCGCCGATGAATTGGCGGCAGCCGATGGCGCATTGCCTGCAATGGTTTCCGGATCTGTAATTCGCATGCTTGGGGCTTACGACGGTGCGCTCAGCCTCGAGGTAGCGGAGGCAGGCCTAAAGCACGGTGGCGAAGCTACCCACGCAACATGGGAAGACGGGCGCGCCCAAATGGTGGCCCCCGATGGTCTGCAATGGATCAAGGCGTCGGACGCCGATGTGCTGATCGTTGACGAGGATTCGGGCAATGAATACGGCGAGCGCAAGTTTGCGCTGGTGATCGACCCCGACACGATGCAGCTCACGGAGCAAGGCAAGGGCTACTTTCTGGCCATGGCGGGTGGCAAGCTGAACCCGCGGGCCGAGGCCGGTGTTTCGGCACTGGGCGGCGCCTTCTCAAGGGCCACCTCTTCCGAATTCTCGGGCAGCTGGGACGTGACCGCCCTGCTTGCGCGCAAGGAGGACGGCAGTTTCTATCGCATGGAAGAGATTGTCGGCACCGGTGAGCAGGAGATCCTGCAGAGCATCCCGCTCAAGGATCACATCCTGATCGGCGTGGTGCAGCACAGGGGCGAGTCCGGTGGTCAGGTTGCGGCAGTCGAGGCGGACCAGGGTGGCCAGATCTTCCTCTTCAAGCTTGCCCTGCCGGAGGCCGCTTTCGAAACCGCAATGAAGTGATCCCGTCATAACGGAAAGAAGAAAGGGCCGCCCCGTGGGGCGGCCCTTTCTTCTAACTTTTTGTCACCGACAGTTGCCGGATATCCGGTGAAAGGATCCTAGTAGTTATAGGTCACGCCCGTTGCGATGGCCTTGACCAGGGAAACTTCGGCCCAGGTGTCCGATCCACCCCGCGAACGGATCTCGCGAAGCTGCTCAATCGCGGCCGAGACGTCCCCTTCCGCCACCTTGCCTTGGCCCATGTAAGAGCGGGCAAGAATGTTGTCGGGGTTCTTTTCGATGGCAGCGGTATAGAATTGGTCCGCCGCGGTTGCGTCGCCCAACTTGCGGTGGGTGAAACCCCAGTAGGTCAGGACGAAATCGCTGCTTTGATCCATCTGTGCCAGGACCATCTGCGCCTCGTCGTTGCGCCCGGCGTAGGCAAGTTCGCGCACTGTATCCTCAAGCAGGTCGGACTTGAGATAGCCCGCCTTGTCGGGACGGATACAGCGTTTCAGGTTCGGGTCCCAAACGCCGTTTACCTTCTGAGAATACTTGACGTATTTCTTCAGTTCAGGGTCCCACTGACGTTCGGCGAAGCAGTCTTGCGTGGTCTGTGTCTGCGCCGGGGGCGTGGTGCTTCCACCGCCACCGCCTGCAGCAAATACACCTTGCGCTGAAACGAGAATTGATGCGGAGGCCAAGGCGCCGGTCAGCAGGCTGATGTTTCGCATTTTTTTTCTTCCTCGTGATGAATTCGATTTGCGACAAATTTCAGGGGCTTGTGTCGTCGGACCAAACACCCGGTGTTCAGTGCTGGATGGTAGTCGAAGCCGACAGCGCGTCAACTCTTGGAACCACGACCATCTCGGCCTTGTGATCGATCACGACTGATTGCGCCGCATCCCAACGCTCAGTTCCCGGCCATGACCGTCTACGGGGTCTGCCCTTGGCATGCCTTCCTGGGGCTGAAGCAGGGCCTGTTTTCCGGCCGCGTGCGGGGTAAGGGGACCGACAGCCACGCTTCAATGCAAAGGATGACTGGTGAATCCCGCCCCCCGATCGAAATCATCCCTTGGAATGATCCCGCCGGACTGATTGGGTAATGAGATCAGAGTCGGAGCTAACTGACTTGATCGGGGGGAAAGATGAAATCACGCACAAGGGTCGCAGTCATCGGGGGCGGTATCGCTGGTTGTTCCACGCTTTATCACCTGACGAAAGAGGGCTGGTCGGATGTGGTCCTGATCGAACGGGATGAACTGACATCGGGCACCACCTGGCACTCCGCAGCGCAGGTCACAAACTTCGGCATGAACCAGACCATGGTCGGTCTGAAGACCCACTCCATCAAGCTTTACAAGGAGCTGCGGGATGATCCCGATTACCCGGTCGGGTATCACCACGGCGATGGCGGCATTCGACTGGCGAATACCGAGGCGCAGATGCAGGGCTATCGCCACTTTGCCTCCATGGCGCGGGGCATGGGTGTCACCTTCGAAGTGATCGACGCGGCGGAATGTGCTCGCAGGCATCCGCTGATTTCGACCGATAACCTGTTGGGCGGGCTTTGGGACGGCGAGGATGGTGATATCGACCCCGCGCAGCTTTGCCAAGCGCTCGCCTTTCACGCCCGCAAGGCGGGAGCGGAGGTCTATCGCCATTCCAATGTCACCGGACTGCGGCAGCACAAAGATGACACATGGACGGTTGAAACCGACAAGGGCAGCATCGACGCGGATATCGTTGTCAACGCCTGCGGCTACCGCGTCAACGAGGTGGGCGCGATGATGGGAGTGCAGCACCCCGTGGCTTCAATGGAGCATCAGTATTTCGTCACCGAGGATATCCCCGCGATTGCCGAGGCGGGGCACCGCATGCCGCTACTGCGCTGCCCGATCTCCGACTACTATTCGCGACAGGAAAAGAACGGGCTTCTGGTGGGATTTTATGAGCAGGACTGCAAGACCTGGGGCATGGACGGGATCAGTCCCGCCTTTTCCAACGATCTATGCCCCGACGATCTGGACCGCGTTATGGAAGTGCTGGAGGGGGCCTTTGAGAGGATGCCGGTTCTGGCCGAGGTGGGGATCAAGCGGATCGTCAACGGGCCCATCACCTACACGATTGACGGGGCACCGTTGGTCGGGCCAATCCCCGGCAAGCGCAACGCCTTCTGCATCATTGGTCTGCGCGCGGGCGTGGGTGAAGGCGGCGGGCACGGCTGGCTGCTGGCACAACAGATCGTTAACGGTGAAGCGCAGTATGACACCTGGTGCGTCGACCCGCGCAGGTTCACGGGGCATACCAACGTCGAATTGACAGCCCTCAAGGCCATTGAGGACTACCAGAACGAATTCCGGTTTCATTTTCCCCATGAACATCGCCCTGCAGGACGTAATGCCAAGACAACGCCTCTGACGCCGATCATGGCTGCTGAAGGTGCTGAATTCACAGTTGTGAATGGCTGGGAGCGCGTGGATTACATTAAACCGTCCCCGGATTTCCATCCAAGTCTGAGCTTTGATTTCGACGAAGCCTTTGATGTCGTCGCTGCCGAAATACACAACGTGCAGGAAAACGTCGGTCTTTGCGAAGTCAACGGCTTCAACCGGTTCGAGATCACCGGCGCCGACCGGCACAGTTTTCTTGACCGGATGTTCTGCGGTGCCGTGACAAGGAAGGATGGGCGCGTCGGCCTTGGCTATCTTCTCAACCATCAAGGCATGGTCAAGGGGGAGGCTACCATTGCCAACATACCTGCCTCTGACCGGGGGCCTGCACGGCTCTGGTATGGATCGGCAGCAGCATCTGAATTCCATGATATGGACTGGCTGACTGCACACCTGCAAGCAGACGAAGACGTGCAGATCCGCAGTCTGACCAACGATCAAACGATCCTGGTTCTGGCAGGGCCGAAGGCACGCCAGGTGTTGAGCGCCTGCGCGCGCGGCGACTGGTCAAAAGAAGCCTTCCCCTGGCTCAGTGTGAGGGAGTGCTTTATCGGGTTCGCCCCGGCAACGGTGATGGGCGTCAGCTTCTCGGGCGAGCTGGCCTATGAGATCCACGTGCCGAATGCATCGCTATACGCGGCCTACCTTGCCCTGCGCGAGGCGGGAAAAGCGCAGGGTCTGAAACTCTTCGGGGCCCGTTCGGTGGAATCCATGCGGATGGAGAAAGGGTTCCTCCATTGGAAGGCGGATCTGATTACGGAATTCGATCCATTCGAGACTGGCCTGGACCGTTTCGTTAAGCTCGAGAAAGGCGACTTCGTGGGCCGGGACGCCCTTCTTGAGCGCACAAAAGCGGGGCCGAGGAAATGCCTGGTCACGCTGGAACTCGGCACCAGCCGCGCGCCCGCCCACGCAGGTGCATCCCTGATACTGGACGATCACGTTGTCGGCACCATCACGTCCGGCGACTGGGGCCACCGGACCAACAAGAACCTTGCCTATGCCTTCGTGGAACCGGGCCTCGCACAGATCGGGTCAACAATGGAACTGGACCTATGCGGTGACATCTTGGAGGCAAAGGTAATCGCCCCATCACCCTACGATCCGGAATTCGCTTTGATGCGATCCTGAGGTCCACTCGAGATCAACACCCCTTCCGCTTCCCAATTGGAAATTGCCTGTCAGTCGGCTTGAGAAGTCCGGGGCAAAGAGATTCCTGGCACCCCCTGTCACTTATGGTCTCAATCACAATCAGTTGGCATTCTGGTGGCCCAGTTGAAAGAAGAGCGTCGTATTGCCCGGAATATCGAAACTGATTGATTGGGATTGCCCGCTCCATGCGATGTCTTCAGTGCTGCATGAGACCGGCCCATGTCCTGATCCTCCGAACGCTGCGGCGTTGCTGTTCAGCGCGACATCCCACCGCCCACTGCGTGGAACGCCCAAACGGTAGCCTGCGCGCGGTGCAGGGGTCATATTGCAGACGACCACGACAGGGTCCTGCCCGTCTTTGCCCTGACGGACCCACGCGTAGACGGACAGGTCGGACTGATCGACCTCAAGCCAATAAAAGCCTGCCGGGTCACAATCGGTGGCGTAAAGGGTCGGGGTGTCTTTGTAGAACCTGTTCAGCGCCTTGACCCAATCCTGCATCCCGCGATGCCATTCATGGTCGAGCAGGTGCCAGTCGAGTGAACGTTCGTGGCTCCACTCCAGACCTTGGGCAAACTCCTGTCCCATGAACAAAAGCTTTTTGCCCGGATGGCCCCACATAAAGCCGTAGTAGCTCCGCAGGCCCGCGAACTTGTCGAACCCCTCGCCCGGCATCTTGGACAACATCGATCCCTTGCCGTGCACGACTTCATCGTGGCTGATCGGCAGGATGAAGTTCTCCGAGAACGCATAGGTCAGGCCGAAAGTCATCTGGTGGTGGTGATGCGACCGGTGGATCGGGTCACGGCCCATGTAGTCAAGCGTGTCGTTCATCCAACCCATGTTCCATTTGAAACCGAAGCCAAGCCCGCCCTGATCGACAGGTTTGCTAACACCCGGGAAGGAGGTGCTTTCTTCGGCGGCCATCACCACGCCTGCGTCGGCGTCATATACCAGTGCATTGGTACGCTGCAGGAAGGCGATGGCTTCCAGGTTCTCACGTCCACCGTGTTCGTTGGGGATCCACTCGCCCTCGTTTCGCGAATAATCGCGGTAGAGCATGGAGGCCACGGCATCCACGCGCAGGCCGTCAATGTGGAATTCCTTGATCCAATAGAGCGCGTTGGCGCAGAGGAAATTCTGCACCTCGCGTCGTCCGTAGTTGTAGATCAATGTGTTCCAGTCCTGATGAAACCCCTCACGCGGGTCGGCATGTTCGTAGAGTGCTGACCCGTCGAATTGCCCCAGACCATGCGCGTCTGTCGGGAAGTGCCCTGGCACCCAGTCAAGCAACACACCAAGGCCTGCGATGTGGGCGGCATTCACGAAGGCGCGGAATTCATCCGGTGTGCCGAAACGGATTGTCGGGGCGAAAAGACCGATGGGCTGATAGCCCCAGGAGCCGTCAAAAGGGAATTCGGATATCGGCATCAGTTCGATATGCGTGAAGCCCATGTCACAAACGTATTCGACCAGCTCGGAAGCGAACTCCAGATAGCTGAGCGGGCGATCACCCTCTTCAACCTTGCGCCGCCATGAGCCGAGGTGCACCTCGTAGATCGAAATGGGTTGATCATGGCGGTTTCGGGCGGCGCGAGTTGTCATCCAATTGTCGTCGGTCCAGGCGAATCCGTTCAAATCACGCACGACAGATGCCGTTGCCGGAGGGTGCTCTGCGCCGAACCCAACGGGGTCTGCCTTGAGCGGCAGGATGGTGCCTGAACCATCACGGATCTCGTATTTGTAGACAGTACCTTCGCCCAAATCGGGGACAAAGATTTCCCATATGCCAGTCGATCCGCGTGCGCGCATTACATGCCGACGTCCGTCCCATTGGTTGAATTCGCCAACAACGGAAACGCGCGAAGCTGCGGGGGCCCAGACCGCGAAATGCACGCCGGCCGCCCCTTGATGTGTCATCGGATGCGCGCCCATACGGTCCCAAAGCTGCAAGTGAGCCCCTTCGGCGATCAGGTATTCGTCAAGCTCGCCCAGAACGGGGCCAAAGCGGTACGCATCGTTCTGCTCCCACTCCGTTTCACCGCTGCGGGCACGCAGACGGTATGCCGCCGTGGCGACGCCCCCGGGCACGTAGCCCGAAAACAGCCCGCGTCCGTCAAGCCGCTCCAGCGTGGCCGCGACCTTGCCGGTTTTTCCGTCCAGCACGTCAACACTTTGCGCACCGGGCACGAGTGCGGTGACGCTCCAGCGGCGGCCGTTCTTGTGCGGGCCGAGGACCGAGAAGGGATCGGACATCGTGCCATTCAACAGCGCTTCGGCCGTGTTCGTGTCAAATGTCGGGCTGTAGGTTGCTTTGGTCACTTGTCATCTCCCAAAAGCGATGAGACGCCCCAGATGTCGTCGGCATAGCCTTGAATTGTGCGATCAGATGAGAACCAACCGGAATGCGCGGTGTTGAGGACTGCCATCCGCGCCCATCTATCGCCGTCGGAGAAGCCTGCGTCGACGTTGCGCTGCGCGTCCCAATAAGCGTCGAAATCGGCGCCCACCATAAAGTAGTCGTCGCGCAACAGTTTTTCGAGCACGGGCCAGTGGCGCGTCGGCTCTCCGGGTGAGTAGAAGCCGGTTCGGATCTGGTCGATGACCTCTCTGAGGATCGGGCTTTGGTCGATGTAGTTCTGGGCAACATAGCCGTCCCGCGCGGCCTGAACCCCTTCCGCCGTCAAGCCGAAAATATAGATATTCTCATCGCCAACATGGTCGCGGATTTCGACGTTTGCGCCATCCAGCGTGCCGATGGTCACCGCGCCATTCAGGGCAAATTTCATGTTGCCGGTGCCAGAGGCCTCTTTGCCCGCAGTTGAGATTTGCTCTGACAGGTCCGCTGCCGGGATCAGGATTTCCGCCATGGAGACATTGTAATTGGGCGGATAGATCACCTTGAGCCGATCGCCGATCACCGGATCCTCGTTGATGGATTTTGCGATGTCGTTGATCAGCCAGATGATGTTCTTGGCGTCGATATAGGCCGGGGCCGCCTTGCCGCCAAAAAACTTGACGCGCGGGGTCCATTCGGCGCTGGGGTCGCGCCGAATTGCGTTGGCAAGCGCCGCGGTTTCCAGCGCGTTCATCAATTGCCGCTTGTATTCGTGGATGCGCTTGATCTGGATATCGAACATGGCGTCAGGCGAAATCTCGACCCCCATGTTCTCCGAAACCCAATCGACAAGACGCAGCTTGTTCTCCCGCTTGATGGCCATGAACCGCTCGCGGAAATTCACATCGTCGGCAAGCGGGGCCAGTTTCTCCAACTGTTCCAGATCGTTGACCCATTCGGTGCCGATGGTGTCGTTCAGCAAATTGCGCAGACCGGGGTTGCAGCCATGCACCCACCGGCGTGGGGTCACGCCGTTGGTCTGGTTCAGGATGCGGTCGGGATAGACGGCATGCAGATCGCTGAAAACGGTTTGCTTCATCAGATCCGTGTGCAGCGCCGACACGCCATTAACCTTGCGCGCGCAGGTAAAGGCAAGTGTTCCCATGTTGACGTTGCCGTCCGCGACGACACGTGGGTTGACGCTCTTTTTGGATGATTTCACATCGCGGGCCAGACGGTCGTCGATCCGCTCAATCAACTGCATGTGGCGGGGCAGGATCGTGCCCATCAAGGACACTTCCCACGCCTCCAGCGCTTCGGGAAGAAGCGTGTGGTTGGTATAGTGCAACGTGCCCTGGGCGATATTAAAGGCGGTGTCAAAGTCGCGTCCGTGCACATCCATCAGTTGCCTGATCAACTCAGGCCCGGCAATCGCGGGATGGGTGTCGTTCATCTGGATCGCAACCTTGGCGGGCAGCGCCTGCAGGTCACCGTTATGGGCAAGGAAACGGCGCATCAGGTCTTGCAGGGAGGCGGAAGTAAAGAAGAACTCCTGTTTGAGGCGCAGTTCCTTGCCGATCTCGGTGCTGTCGTCGGGATAGAGCACCCGGGAGATGGTTTCGGCCAGTACTTCGGGGGCTGCGGCCTGCATGTATTCACCACGGTTGAAAGGGTCGAGGTCAAAGATCTTCTTCGGCTTTGCTGACCACAGGCGAAGTGTGTTGGTCCAACTGGCCCGCCATCCCGGTACCGGTGTGTCATAGGCCTGCGCCATTACGATGTCGGAGGGGGTCCAGACGGCGCTCTTGCCGGTCTCGGTGACCTGCCCGCCGAACCCGATGTCATAAAGACATTCAGAGCGTTCAAATTCCCAATTGTGTTGGTGGCGCAGCCAGTCTTCTGCCATTTCCACCTGGCGGCCATCCTCAAATGACTGGCGGAACAGACCGTGCGCGTAGCGGATGCCGTAACCGTAAGCGGGGATGCCAAGACAGGACAGGCTGTCGAGAAAGCAGGCGGCGAGACGGCCCAGCCCGCCGTTGCCAAGAGCGGCATCGGGCTCATCGCCCACCACATCGGCAAAGTCTACACCGTAGCTTGCCAGCGCCGCTTTTGCCTCATCCTCAAGACCCAGATTGTTCACCGCGTCCTCAAGAATACGGCCCAGCAGGAACTCCATCGAGAGATAATAAACCCGCTTGCGGTCCTTCGCGTAGGTCTGATGCGTTGCATCGAACCACGGTGCAATCAGCTTGTCGCGTACCGCGCGTGACAGGGCAAGACGCCAGTCCGTCAAGGATGCGCTGTCCGGTGTCTTGCCCACACTATGGGCAAGGTGAAAATCAATCGCGCTGGCCAGCGCGCCTGTAAATTCGACGTCTTTCATGGTGTTTCCAGTCATGCTCATTTTGGGCCGGTTTGCTGCGTCACGTGATGACGTCTGCGCCGCTCCGGCCAGTGTGTTTGGTAATCTCTGCAAGGGTATCCGCCGCCGCGATCACGGGAGAGAGGGCCACCTGTACGTCTTGCATGTGATCGCCGCTGCGGTCGACAAAGCGTTCCAGATAGACCCTCAGAGTTGCCCCCTGGGTGCCGGTGCCGGACAGGCGCATCACAAAGCGGGAGCCGTCGGTGAAGACGATGCGCACGCCTTGATGCTCGGTCAGACTTCGATCAACAGGGTCGCGGTAGGCGAAATCATCCGCTGTGCTCACTTGCATCCCGGCAACTGTGGTACCGGGCAGGTCCGCCAATCGCATGCGCAATGCGGTCATCAGCGCCTCGGCAGCTTCCGTCGGGATTTCCTCGTAGTCGTGGCGCGAGTAGTAATTCCGCCCGAAGCTGCGCCAGTGATCGGCACGCAGTTGCACGATGTCACGGCCATCGCGCGCAAGGATGTTGAGCCAAAGAAGCACAGCCCAAAGCCCGTCTTTCTCGCGGATATGGTTCGATCCTGTTCCCGCGCTTTCCTCACCGCAGAGCGTGGCCTTGCCCGCGTCCAGCAGGTTCCCGAAGAATTTCCAACCCGTCGGCGTCTCGAAACAGGGGATGCCCATACGCTCGGCCACCAGATCGACGGCCTGACTTGTGGGCATGGAACGCGCCACGCCGACAAGCTTGCCGGAATAGGCCGGGGCTAGATGCGCGTAAGCCGTCAGCAGGGCGAGGCTGTCGGAGGGTGATACGAAAGCGCCCTTGCCCATGATCATGTTCCGGTCGCCGTCGCCATCAGAGGCGGCACCGAAATCCGGTGCATCGTCATCCCCCATGATCGCGACAAGCTCTTCGGCCCAGACCGGGTTCGGGTCGGGATGCCCGCCGCCGAAATCAGGTGACGGGACGGCGTTGATGACGGATCCTTTCGGCGCCCCAAGGGTCCCTTCAAGGATGCGTGTGGCGTAGGGGCCTGTGACCGCGTGCATCGCATCGAAACAGATGCGAAAACCGCCCGCAAAGAGGGTGCTGATGGCATCGAAATCAAAGAGTTCCTGCATCAGTGTTTCATAGTCATCGACGGAATCGATCACATCCACCTTACAATCACCAACGGTGAAAGAGCCAAGGGTGCCGATGTCTCCGGCTCCCTCCTCAGCGATCTTGTACTCCTTGATCTCAAGCGTTTTGGCAAAGATCGCATCAGTGATCTTTTCGGGTGCAGGCCCGCCGTTGGCGGCATTGAACTTCACGCCGAAATCACCGTTTTCGCCGCCCGGATTGTGGCTGGCCGACAGGATGATCCCGCCATCGGTCTTGTATTTGCGGATGAGGTTGGACGCCGCGGGCGTGGAGAGGATGCCATTCTGCCCCACAATCAGACCTGCGGCGCCATTGGCCGCAGCCATGCGGATAATGGTCCGGGTGGCCTCGCGGTTGAAGAACCGCCCGTCACCGCCGACCACATAGGTCTTGCCAGCGGCTCCACCCGTGCCATCAAAGATGCATTGCACGAAGTTTTCCAGATACCCCGGCGTGCGGAATACGGCTGTCTTCTTGCGCAGGCCGGATGTACCCGGCTTTTGCCCTTCAATGGGCGTGGTCTGAACAATCCGAGAGGTCATCTTCCTTCTCCATTCTTTCGGGGTTTGCCCGCTTTTGCGCGGCCATGTCGCTGGCAAGCCGGGCAAAGGCATCCGACGTTGCGATCTCATCCACGGTGAACGGGGCCTTGAGCCGCCAGTTCGGATAGCTGTCAATGGTGCCCGGCAGGTTCTGCTGTGCGGTGCGTTCGGCGATATCATCCAATTGTATCGCTACCATGCTGGCATTTGCCCGTGCCAGTTGGCGGTGTATCTCAGCTACGGGATCTGAAGAGGCGAGCCTTTCCCGCGCGCGCCTGCGGTCTGCGCGGGTTTGCTCCAGGGTCTCCGCGTCGATGCCGCCGAATTCATGCCTGACACGCGCGTCCTCGGCGGCGAAAAACCCCGCTACAGTGGGCGTGTCATGGGTGGCAAAGGCGCAGACTGCCAGCTTTCGCGTGTCTGATGTATCGACAAAGCCGCCCGTCGGGGTACGCATGTATTGCAACACGTCCAAACCGTATATGCCCGAGACTGCGAGTTTTTCGCGCAGACCCTCCGGCACAAGGCCCAGATCTTCACCCACCACGATCGCATTGTTCCGAACGCTTTCAATTGCCACGACGGCAAGAAGCGCCTCGAACGGATAGCTGACATAGGTACCTTCGGTACCGCCCTCCGGTATCCAGAAACTGCGCATCAGACCCAGAACATGGTCAATCCTTATCATGCCCGCGTGGCGCATGATGGCGCGCAGCAGGCGGGCGAAACCGGCATAACCTTCGGCGCGGCATTTCAGCGGTGATTGTGGCGCCAGACCCCAGCTTTGTCCCAGTGGCCCCAGGGGATCGGGCGGCGCACCAAGCGTTGCACCGGTGATGAGGGACGTGTCCTTGACCCAGGTCTCCGCCCCGCCAAGGCGCGGCCCGACAGCGAGGTCGAGATAAAGCCCGACGCGCATCCCGGCAATTCGGGCCCTCGCCTGCGCGTCAGCGAGTTGCACTTCGGCCTGCCATTGCGCCCATTTAGTGCGGGTAATCTCTCTGGCATGTCTTTCTTCAAATGCCGCGAGTGCATTGGCATCGTGGTCCCGGTAGGGCGCGGGCCAATCGCGCCAGTCTGCGCCAAGGCTGGCGGACAAGGCTTCGAACAAGGCGAATTCTTGCAAGGCCGTGTCTGCCTGCGTGGTGAAGGATTGAAATGCCTGTTTCTCCGGCGCATCTTCCGGAAGCGCGCAGAACCCGGCAAACTGTTGAGAGAGTGCGCGCGCGTTGGTACGCAGCGCTGACGGGTAATCGATCAGTTCAGTTCCAACACCTGCCGGTCCATTCTGCTCGGAACAATGCCACGTATTCAGAAACGCGCGGTGGCTGGGAGAATAGGGGCTGATCACATCATCAGGGCGCACCTGGCCCATCGCGTGGACCGGATTGATACCAAGAAAATCCGCACCATGCCCCGCCATCGCAGCAGCGTATTTACCAAGCAAATCATAGCTGCCGATAGGAGCGGTGTCCCCGTCGGTCAGACCGTAGAGTGCGGCCAGAACACCCCAGACGCGCGCCTCAGGGATATGATCCTCAAGCTGAATTGCGCGGGCGGGGCGGGCAAGAACCCAGGTAGTGTGCTCACCGGTGCCAGTGGCCAAACGCAGGCGGTGGATACCCATCGGGAGAGGTGGTAGCGATAGAGTTTCGGACCCATGCCCGCTGGCAAGCGTGTCGCGGATGCCTTCGGCTTCAAGCCGCCATTCGGCAGGATGCAACAGCCTCAGATCGGAAAGATTGCCAGCCTCAACAATGACTTCAGGCGGGAGTGGCCGTGCCGCATCCTCGGCCTGCAATTGCTCCAAAAGGCCCTGCGCATCAGCGTCAGAACCGACATCCAGCCCCATCGCACGCAACACGGCACCTTGCGTGTCGCGTGAAACCTCGACCGTCTGTCCTTCATACCCGCGGTACTGCGCGTGCACACCGACGTGGGTGCAAAGCCGTGACATCTGTTCCGTCACTGTGACACCTGTGTGCCGACGAACATCACCAGCGAATGGGCGGAGACCGGCTGCCTTTTGCGTCCTTCGACCCGTCTTGAAGGTGCCTTTGGTGCGGCGGTATCCAGAACCCGATCCCAGCACGGATCAGCACCGGGATCGGGCAACAAGGCGCGTTTGTCCCTTTTGCCACCG
>JABDKA010000244.1 GCA_013002405.1 Sulfitobacter sp.
AATAAGGCGTCAAGCCGCGCGGCCTCGGTTTTCCGGCGGGTCGGCTCGACCTGATCGAGAAATGCCTGCACGTCGGAAATGGCGACTTCCTCCTGACGAAAAGTTGAACAGGGGCCGGACTTGGCGATAATCCTCCCCAATCTACCATGTATAAATCATTAATTCACAGGAGTGATCCATGACCCAGTCTCCCAAGTTTTCCCGTCGCGCCGCCCTTGCCGGTGCGGCCGCCCTCCCCCTCGCCGTCGGCGCCACATCCTTGCGGGCCGCGGCCCCCGTATCGGGCACCTCCATCGCCCACTACCAGCGGGTCAAGCTGGGCGGCTTTGACGTCACCACGATCCTGGCAGGCACGGCGACGCGCCCCGACCCGCAGACCATCTTCGGTATGAACGTCGATGCAGAGACCTTCAAAGAAGTCTCCGCCGCCGCCCATCTGCCCACCGATGCCGCACAGTTCTTTTTCACTCCCACCGTGGTGAACACCGGCGCGGAACTGGTTCTCTTTGACACCGGCCTGTCGCCCGATGGCACGCTCGCCGCGCTGCAGGCGGCGGGTTATGCCGCGGATCAGGTCGACGTGGTTGTCCTCACCCACATGCACGGGGACCACATCGGCGGCCTGATGCAGGGCGACGCACCCACCTTTCCCAATGCCCGTTACGTGACCGGCCAGACGGAATTCGATCACTGGTCGTCAGCGGGTAACGACAGTTTCGATTCCAAGGTCCGCCCCCTGGCCGAACAGATGACTTTCCTCGGTAACGGGGGCAGCGTGGCCTCCGGCATCACCGCCATGGCAGCCTTCGGCCATACGCCCGGCCACATGGCCTACATGATCGAAAGCGATGGCAAGCAACTCGTCCTCGGGGCGGACTTTGCAAACCACTACGTCTGGTCTCTGGCCCATCCCGATTGGGAGGTGAAGTTCGACATGGACAAGGAAGCCGCGGCCGCCACCCGCCGCCGGATGCTGGACATGATGGCCGCCGATGCAACACCCTTCGTCGGCTACCACATGCCATGGCCTGCTATCGGCTACGTCGAAAAAAGCGGCGACGGCTATGCCTACGTACCGCACAGCTACCAACTGCTGCTGTAAATGATAGTGGCGAGAAGGGGCGAATGGGCCGCTCCTTCTCGTTCAACCTTTCAGGTCAGCACCCTGTGGTGTGACGGGCTTTCCTGACAGGCACCTTAATGTGCGAAAGAACTGTCACTTGGCCGCTCGGAACTTCGCAAGATCGTACAGTGTTTGCGGAATGACCAGTTTCTCCTGTCGTTTCGAGGTGAGACCGCCCGGGAAGAACACATCAAAGGTGTCATTCGCTTCGGCGATCCTGATATTCTTGTCGTTGTCGATAAGATCCGCACTCAGCCTGATCGTTGTGGTCAGGGCATCCAGCGCCTCTTGCGCGTCAGCGGCTTTGCCCCGGCCCAGCGCATCGCGGAAAACCTCGAACGCCGCGGCAAGTTCGGGAATGTCGCCGTAGTCGGGCTTCGTTTCAGACGCGCGCAAAGAGATCACACAATAGGCCTCGTCAAGCGGTCTGCCCTTGTGAAGCAGTTGGAAATCGGTGGGGTCAAGGCTCAGATCGGCAGTATCAATCTCCGACTTCGGGACTGCGACAATTGCCAGATACTGCGTCGTCTCGGGGTTCATATCCGTATCGAGCGCGACCTCGATCTCCACATCCTTGGTTTGGCCTGCGATCAGGTCCAGCCCTTCGGTGATCAGGGGCAAGAAGGGCTTGACCTGCCCAAGAAAACTGATCCCCCCCTGCATGCCGACGCGGGTGACATAGTCCAGAACGGGGCTCAGCAGATTCCCCGACTTGATCGAGAAGAGGCCGAGTTCAATCTTGAGAACACCGCCCCGCCAGGGCACCCGGCCCATCACCTGTTGTTCAACCGTGATGACCCGGTCCAGATTGTCAGGGTCAAGTTCGGCCAGTTTGTTTGGCTTGCTGAGAGAGGCGACTTCCGCGCTTGGCATTCCGGCGCGGGCGAGGGTGAAGAAGCTGTAGATCATCCCGTGAAACCGGGTGGCAAACTTGCGCGCGCGTTTCAGGCGGAAGGATTCTACGTAAACCTCCAGATAGACCTGCCCCGGTTTCAGGGGTTTGGAACCTACCCGTCCGGCAATGCTGTCGGGCTCCTCGATGTCGCGTATCAGCTGGAAATCCACCGGCGGTGCGCCTCTGATCTTTTCAAAAACTCTGTATAGTGTTCCCATGGGTCAATCCTTTCACGGGGTGGTCTGTGTAACCGGGATTAAATCAAGTGCGTTGAGGGCGTTGGCGGCCCAGATCCAATCTGCCATGGCGGGTTCTTCATTCGGGCCGCTGACCTGAAAACCAAAGCCCATCACCATACCGGCCTCATCCAGCAAGGCGCAGCCGCTGTCGCCCCTGTTCAGATCAGCATCGGTCTGGATACATAGTTGCCGGTGCGGCTGTTTCCGGGTGATGCCGCGATCCTTGGACTGGACTTTCGTCGTGGTCAGGCCCGAGGTAAGGCCGTCAAATGTCGCCTCATCCCGCTCCTGCGGGCCTTTTGTATCCAGCACACCCTTTGCCGCCATATTTGCAGGCACCAAGTTTGGATCAATGGGGATAAAGACGGTATCCTGAACCTGCGATGCGTGCTTCACCACGCAGGACTGTCCCATGATTGATACCTTGGTCCCCGGATCACCAGTCCCGTGATAACAGGCCGTGACCCCCAGTTCGCCGTCAATATCGGTGCATAGGACGCCCGCCGTACTGTCACCGGGTTGGTCCAGAGTAAGCTTCGGGTCGCAGACGCAGGCTGGCTCCATCTTGGGATGGCGGGTCAGAAGGATCTCGGGTCGGGCGATTGCAAAAAGCTCCGTCATGCCAGCCGCGCCCGCCCCGACAAAGTTCTGGTAACAAAGCCGCAGATTCTCTTCGTCGAATGATCCAAGCTGCCGCGCGGCGCGCAAGAGCTGGTTCGGCGGCAGATCGACCGCGTCGGTAATCAGGCGTGATGCATCGACATTCTCCATGGCCGGGGCCAGCAGCGACAAAACCGGTGGCATGCCCGCGCGGGAGGGCCGCAGAACCATGCGCAAGGACACCCCCGACTGCACCAATGCCTCGGCCAGGATTTCAAGAGCGAGGTACTCGCAGACGGAAAGCGTATAGCTTTCGCTGCCGAAGTATTTCGCGATCTTGCCGCCAAGCGCCGAGTTGAACATGCGATCCATCGCACTGTCGCTTGTCAGCATGATGGTCGGATCGACCGTTGCGACAGGAATATCATAAAGCGCCTCAAGCCCGTTGGGCGACAGTGCTTCGAACGACAGACCCGGCACAACTTCGCTGTGATCCAGGCGGCGGCTCGGCCCGGCGGCGCCAAGGCTGGCACGGCCATCCCTTTTTACAAGCTGCTCATATCGCTGTGGCTTATTCAGGATGACAGGCTGGCTCGGTACGACAAGCAGCGGCCTGTCTCGTTGCTTTATTTCAGGCTCTTCCCGACGCTTCTCGAACGCCCGCGAAATAACATCATTCAGGTTCAGTGCCATTCTTCAGGTATATCTAGTCTCAATTGAACAAGTCTTTGGAATACAACCAGTATACCACAAACCAACCGCTTTGCGTATGTGAAACCCAGGGTAGAAACGAATTTTTTCGGCTGGCTGTGTTGGGACTCAGGCTCCGGTCAAGATGGGCGATGGCCTGCCGTTGGCCAGGGCAACTGGGCAGAACCGAATGGCCTTCTCAATTGCGGAAATTGGGGGACACCTGTTTTGATCATCCATCGTACGGCCCCCTTCGATCCTACGTCGGTGGCATTGGTGACCAATGGCGCTGATGTTGATCGTCTTTACCCTCTGGGAGCTCTTCGGCGAATTCGCCCAGCATCGAGATGTCTTTCCCGGAAAGGCAGAAGAAGCCCACTTCCGCATTGGACTGCACCATTTCGCAAAACGGACTTTTCACGGGTGCTCAACCGCCCTGGTTCAGGGCCCCGTTTTCCCAGGTGCCGGAACTTTCCTCACCTGTGGCATAGCGCATGGTTCCTGACCCCTGCCGCTTACCCGCCTTGAAGCTGCCCTCATAGACGTCCCCGTTGGCGTAGGTGGCCACGCCCTGCCCCTCGATCTCACCGCGCGCCCAGTCGCCTTCGTAGGAAAAGCCGCTGGCCATGGTGATCTTGCCCTTCCCGTGGCGTTGCCCTTCGGCAAACCCGCCCTCGTAAACGGTGCCGTCGGGGTAGGTTACCTTGCCAATTCCGTGCCTCTGCCCGTCTTTCCAGGCGCCTTCGTAACGGTAGCCGTCGGCGTAGGTCATCACTCCGAAGCCGTCATTGCGCGCGTTCTTGAATTCACCTTCGTAGGCAACACCGTTCGTGTAGGTGGCAAGGCCCTTGCCCTCAATCACGCCCGCGGACCATTCCCCCTCGTAAGTGGAGCCATCCGGATAGGTGATCTTGCCCTGCCCATCGGCCAGGTCGTCCCGGAAAGAGCCGACGTAGACAGACCCGTCGGGGTAGGTCACGCTGCCCTCCCCTTCGATCTTTCCGTCAACCCAGGAACCGGTGTAGACATAGCCGTCAGTCGTGGTGAAAGTACCCTGCCCGTGGCGGCTATCGTCACGGAACTGGCCCATGTAGACATCGCCGTTGGCATAGGTGACCATGCCCTCGCCTTCGCGCCGCCCGGCGGTCAGTTCCCCCTCATAAACGTCACCGTTGGGTTGGGTCAGCTTACCTGTCCCGTCAATCTGGCCATCTTTCCAGTTGCCCACATAGATCAGCCCGTCGGGCATCGTCAGGGTCCCCGTTCCACTGGGCTTGCCCGCCAGGACCTCTCCTTCGTAGACCGCGCCATTGGTGTAGCTGATGGTGGCGGTGCCCTGTTTGACACCGTCGACCCAGTCGCCCTTGTACTCATAGCCGTCGGGCTTCTGCATGACCCCCTTGCCGTGAGGTTTGGCGTTCAGGAACTGCCCTTCGTAGCGGACACCATCCTCATAAAGGGCAATGCCCTGCCCCGCGATGACCCCCGCTTCCCATTCTCCCTCGTAGGTGCCACCGTCGGCGTAGGTAATCTTTCCGAAACCGTCTGGTTTTCCCCTGTCGAAAGTCCCTTCGTAGATCGATCCGTTGGGAAAGCGCGCCACGCCTTCGCCCTTGATCTCACCATCGACCCAGTTGCCCGAATATTCATAGCCGTTCGGCAGCCGATAGGTGCCCTCCCCGTGCTGCAATCCGCCCCGAAAGGTACCCTCGTAAATGCCGCCGTCATCGTATTGCTTGGTCTGAACCTGGCCTTCCTGCGCCAGCGCCCCGATGGGCAGGATCAAAAGGCAAAACAACAGCGATCTTAAGATCATCGTATCTCTCACTTATCGAGGCAGGACCGCACCCCCTGCGATCCTGGCCCAAGCCTAAGCAATGGGGGCGGAGGGGGCAACGTATTTTGCCTGCGCCCGCGCCCGCGCGGCACCTTGCCCCCGCACCCGGTGCGGTCCATCCTGCATCGACACCCGACAAGGAGCGACGCCATGTCCGACAATCCCACCTTTACCGGCCACTGCTACTGCGGCGCGCTGGCCTACAGCGCCACCGGCAAACCAACCTTCAAGGCGCAATGCCACTGCCGGGAATGCCAGTATTTCTCAGGCGGCGGGCCGAACTACTTCATGATGATGCCCAAGGCAGGCTTTGAATGGACCAGGGGCAGTCCGGCCCAATTCACCCGCAGCGATCTTGAGGGCGCGGTCACCCGTGACTTCTGTGCCACCTGCGGCACGCACATCCTGACCGAATTGCCGCACCGCGACCAACTGGTGCTCAAGGTCGGCACGCTGGAGGAGCCCGCCCAGTACGGCGGGCCAAAGGCCGCGATCCATCACGCAGATGCGCAACCCTTCCACGTCATCGCCAAAGATTTACCCGTTTTCGACCGCCTGCCCCCGCGCTGAGTGGGATGAGTTGCGGCAGTGCAGCGCGCGCGCCGCATTGCCCCTTTCCCACAAGGTGTGATCTGCTACATCACGGGATCAAGAGCATCCAAAGGGGGCCTGCACCATGGCAGACCGTTTCCGCATCACCCTGTGCCAGCTGAATCCCACCGTCGGCGATCTGGCGGGCAACGCCGCGCAGGCGCGCGCAGCCTGGGAGACGGGCAAGGCAGCGGGCGCGGATCTCGTTGCCCTCCCCGAGATGTTCCTGTCGGGCTACAATGCCCAGGATCTGGTGATGAAGCGCGCCTTCCAGCTTGATGTGATGACCCATCTTGAGACGCTGGCGGCAGACTGCGCGGATGGCCCGGCACTCGCCATCGGTGCGCCCTGGGCCGAAGGGACCGAGCTTTTCAACGCTTACCTCATCCTCAAGAACGGCAAGATCGCCAGCCGCACTCTGAAGCACGAATTGCCGAACGAGACAGTCTTCGACGAGGTCCGCATTTTTGACGCAGGTCCCCTGGGCGGGCCCTATGCGGTCGGCAACACCCGGATTGGCAGCCCCATCTGTGAAGATGCCTGGCACCCCGACGTCGCCGAGACGCTGGCGGAGACCGGGGCGGAATTCCTTCTGGTGCCAAACGGCTCCCCCTACTACCGGGACAAGATGGACACCCGCATGAACATGATGGTCGCGCGGGTGATTGAGACAGGCCTGCCGCTCATCTATCTCAACATGGTGGGCGGACAGGACGACCAGGTCTTTGACGGGGCCTCCTTCGCGCTCAATCCCGGCGGCAAGCTTGCCGTTCAGATGCCCGCCTTCGACGCGCTGACCCAGTCGGTCGATCTGGAGCGCGGCCCCGAAGGGTGGCGCGTGGTGGAACAGCCCCTCGCGACCTTCCCTGACGATTACGAGGCCGATTACCGCGTCTGCGTCCAGGGCCTGCGCGACTACATGGGCAAGACCGGCTTCAAGAAAGTCCTGCTGGGCCTCTCGGGCGGGGTCGACAGCGCCATCGTCGCCACCATCGCCGCCGACGCACTCGGCCCCGAGAACGTACGCTGCGTGATGTTGCCGTCGGAATATACCTCGCAGTCCTCCCTCGACGATGCCGAGGCCGTCGCCAAGGCGCTTGGCTGCCGCTACGACTATGTCCCAATCAAGGAAGGGCGGCAGGCCATCACCAACACCCTCGCCCCCCTCTTCGAAGGGATGGAACCAGGCCTGACGGAGGAAAACATCCAGTCCCGTCTGCGCGGCCTGCTGCTCATGGCGCTCTCGAACAAGTTCGGTGAGATGCTGCTGACCACCGGCAACAAATCCGAGGTGGCGGTGGGTTACGCGACGATCTACGGCGACATGTCCGGCGGCTACAACCCGATCAAGGACATGTACAAGACCCGCGTGTTCGAAACCTGCCGCTGGCGCAACGCGAACCATCGCGACTGGATGATGGGGCCCGAAGGGGTTGTGATCCCCGAAAGCATCATCACCAAGCCCCCCACGGCCGAATTGCGTGAGGATCAGAAAGACAGCGATTCCCTCCCCGATTACCCGGTGCTTGATGCGCTCCTCGACATCCTGGTCGATCAGGACGGCTCCATCGCCGACTGCGTGGCAGCGGGGTTCGACCGGGAAACGGCCAAAAAGGTCGAACACCTGATCTACATCTCTGAATACAAGCGTTTCCAATCCGCGCCCGGCCCGCGCCTGACCAAGGGGGCCTTCTGGCTCGACCGGCGCTATCCGATCGTCAACCGCTGGCGCGATCCAAGCTGAGACAATGCCGGAGACTGTCCGTGTCCACGTGAACAGCCGACGCTGCTATCTTCTCGGCAGTCTTGTCGGGTTCTGCGCCCTTGTCGTTCTGGGGCTTGTGGCCATCCCGATCCGCTACGGGATATTCGACGCTTTGCTGGCCGTCGGCCTTGCCATCGGCCTCTTCTTCGCATGGTTCAGTTTTTCCTTTCTCGCCCTCGCCTTGAAAAGGCCCGTGGCACTTCGCATGGATCAGAAAGGCATCTCCGGCTACTACACCAACCCGGCGACATGGGATGAGATCAAGGAGGTCCGGACCTTCTCGGGCGGTCGGGGTCACAAGTTCCTTGGCTTTGAGCTGCAAGACCCGGTGGCATTTCGGGAAAGGCAAACCGCCTTGCAGCGTTTCAGATCCTGGAGCTTTGGCAGACAGAACAAAGTGCATCTTGTCGTCCCCGAGATCGTGCTGGCCAAGGTAACCGTGGAAGAGATTGCAGATATTGCCCGGGACTTCATGACATCGGCAAAGCTGTGAGCGCGTCCTTGTCAGACATCCATACGGGCAGGTCGTTTGGCGACAAAAGAACGCCTGAATGCCCGAAGCCAGCCCATACCACGCGCAAGTGACTTGAGCCTGTCGCGATCGCGCGCCATCCTAGACCCATGCGTATCCTGTTTCTGTGTCTTCTGCTGCTTGCCCCGCCCGCCTTCGCCTGCGGGCCTGATAGCAATTGCCCGGTCGGCGACCGCCATTATCGCATTGCCATGCCGGAAGACTGGGACGGCACCGCCAGGGTCCCCGCGCTGATCTGGTCCCATGGCTACCGCGGGTCCGCTGCAGCAGTGATGCGCAATGGCTCCATCCGCCGGATGGTGTCCGAGGCGGGCTTCGCCCTCATTGCCGCCCAGGGCGTGGGCGGCACGTGGGATCTGCCCTACGGACCACGCACCTTCGACAGCGATGGCGCGGCGGAATTCGCCTATTTTGACGCCATTGTCGCTGATGCCACCGAAAAGCATGGGATCGACCCCGACCGTATCATCGCCTCGGGCTTTTCCGCGGGGGGCATGATGGTCTGGAACCTCGCCTGCTCACACCCTGCGAACTTCGCCGGGTTCATCCCGATCTCGGGTACCTTCTGGCTCATGCCACCCCCGACCTGCAAAGGCCCGGCCAAGAGCATTGTCCATATCCACGGACAAAAGGACAGGACCGTGCCGCTAGAGGGCCGCCGCATCCGTGAGACCAAGCAAGGACAGGTCGCAACGGCTCTGATCACCTACGAACGTTTCGGAAATTTCGGCGCGGCGCAGAGCTACGAAAGCGGCGCCCTCTCCTGTGAGGGCCGCCAGAACCCGAGCGGCGACATCCTGGATTTCTGCCTTTTCGACGGCGGTCATTCCTTCCGCACAGAGTTTCTCAGGCACGGGATTGATCGCTTGCAAGAGGCGGGTCAGCTGTGAGCGGCGCGCGGCCCGGGAAGAAGGCCCCGAAGGCACCCGTCCATATCAAGTCCGCCGATGGCGCGCATCGGGGCAAGGAATGGGGCGGATCGGTCTCGGGGGAGGCGCTGAACAGCGACTGCCTGATCCTCTATGTCTCTCTTGAAGAGGTAGGTGCGGGCCCTGATTGGCATCTGCACCCCTACGATGAGATCTTCATCATCACCGAAGGGCGCGCGCAATTCACCGTCGGGGAAAAGCGCTTTGTGGCCGAAGCGGGGGATACGGTGATGGGCCCTGCCACCGTGCCCCACAAATACAAGAACCTCGGCCCCGGGCGCCTGCGCAGCATCGACATTCATCTTAGCCGGGAGTGGATCCAGACCGATCTGGAAGACCCCGAAGGCTAGGCGCTGAAGGTCGCGTCGAAGGCCGCCCTTCCTCTGTCGGTGAAGGCCACGATCCGCGTCCCCTCGATCCTTCTGCACCAGCCCCTTTCTTCCATCCGCGTCAGCAGCGCCCGACCCACGCTGCCCGCCAGATGGGTCTGCCGCGCTGACCAGTCGAGACAGGATCGGCAGAGCGGCGCGCGGGACTTCTTCAGCGTACCTAGGTCGATACCGAAATCTGCAAGATGGGCTTCGCCCACTGGGGTCAGCGAAATCTCATCACCGAATTCCGCGACCAGACCCCGCGCCAACAACCCCTGAAAAAGCGCAATTCCTCGCGCCCCCGCGAGATGGTTGTAGCAGACACGCGCTTCCCGCAGGGCCTCATCCTTTGGCCCCGTCCGTGTTCGCAGATGCCCAGCACCCGCTGCCAGTCCCATGAGCGCCTCAAGCGCGTGACCAACGTCATCACCGCCCAGCGTGAAATACTTGTGCCGCCCCGATTTGCGCGCCGCGATCATCTCGGCCGCTTCCAGCTTCGACAGATGCGCGCTCGCCGTCTGCAGGGTCACCCCCGCCTCCGCCGCCAGTTCGGTCGCCGTCAGGGCCTTACCGCTCATAAGTGCTGTCAGAATATTGGCGCGCGCCGGATCACCGATCAGCGCCGCGATGCGGGATATGTCAGGGCCTTCTTTCATAGTTCGACCGTAGCCGAAGCATTCACGCGGATCAATCCGGTAGAAAGCTGAAGCAACCACAGGAGAACCCCATGCTGACCTGCATCATCCGCTATCAGATCGACCCCACCAAGAGGGCCCAGTTCGAAGCCTACGCCCGCAACTGGGGCCAGGCCATTCCCCGCTGCGGCGCGGACCTCATCGGCTACTATGCCCCGCACGAAGGTTCCTCCACCCTCGCCTACGGCATTTACAACATCCCCTCCCTGGCGGACTACGAGGCCTACCGCGTTCGGCTTGCCGCCGATCCGCTGGGGCGCGAGAATTACGAGTTTGCCAAGACCGAAAAGTTCCTCTTGCGCGAGGATCGTACCTTTCTGAAACTGGCCTCCACCCCACACGGAGCCTGCCCATGATCGCCGTCATTTTCGAAGTCATGCCCCACCCGGACCGCAAGGCCGAATACCTCGACATCGCCGCCGAGATGCGGCCGATGGTCGACGAGGTCGAAGGCTTCCTCTCGGTCGAAAGGTTTCAGAGCCTGACAAACCCCGACAAGCTCCTGTCACTCTCCTTTTTCGAGGATGAGGCGGCCATCGCACGCTGGCGTAAACTGGCCGCGCACCGGCGGGCTCAGGCCAAGGGCCGTGCGGGCATCTTCACCGACTACCATCTGCGTATCGCCCATGTAATCCGGGATTACGGCATGTTCGACCGGGAGGAAGCGCCGGAAGACAGCCGCGCATCACACGGGTGAGGCGCGGCTGGTTTCTTCTTTATTGCATGGAGTTCAGGCCAAAGAGATTGCCCTCGGTATCCCGGCACAGGCTGACAAAGCCGAACTCTCCGATCGAGAACTTGGGCCTGACGACCTCGCCTCCGGCCTCCGCCACCCGCGCCTCTTCCTGCGCGCAATCCTGAACGGAGAAGTAGACCACCGTTCCGCCCGCGCCGGGCCTGGCATGATCAGACTTGGACAGGGCACCACCGGCCCCATAGCGGCCCATATCGGCGGGAAAGCTCTTCATTTCCGTCTTACCCGTCGGATCCGGCATATCCTCAAGCGCCTGCTCCAGGACGGTTTCGTAAAATCCCGCCGCCCGGGCCATGTCATCCACATAGATGTCGAACCATCCAACTGCATTCTTCTGTGTCATCATTATCTCCTGCGTTCGTGACTACGGAGATCAGATAGCAAGGCCAAATTGCCCTGTATTGTAGATATCAGACATCGAATTTCAGGGCGTACTTTCCCGGAGTGTAGCCGGTAGCCCTTCGGAAGGAATGGATGAAATGGGACTGATCCGCGTAGGACCAGGTGTCCGCGCCGTTCAGCGCCATCTGAAGGCGCAGGATCTTCAGGAAATCGTGCGGGGCAAAGCCCGTGGACTGCTTTAGCCGCCGCTGCAGCTGGCGCGGGGAAAGCCCCACGCAGTCAGCCATGTCAGCGGCGGTCTTTATCTCATCCAGATTCTGAAAAATCTGTGCGGTCACCGGATTGCGGGCCACCACACCTTCTTCAAGCAGACGCACCACGAGATCTGAAATAAGATCGGCTGCCTCCTCGAAAGGTCGGCCCACTATCGCGCGATTAAGCTCCAAGAGGGGCAGTTCGCCGCTGTAACTCTGCCGCAGTTGGCCGAAGGCCGCGGGCACCAAATCGTATTGCCAGACCCCCGGCAGAAACCGGACGTTCACGTAATGAAACCGTCGCCCCAAATCAAACTCTTCCGATTCCGCACGCAGTCTGGTCACCCCGGCCACAGACGGATCAAGCTGGTCCAGGACAAGGTAGGTGCAGGCATCGGGCAACGCATGAAAACGATAGGGCTCGGCCAGTTCATCTTCCGTCTTCAGATGAAGATAACGGTGCACGACACCCTGCAGATGCGCGGGCGGCTCCCGCTCCACAAAGGTGACCGCCGCGACGGATTTCTCTTTCCCGTTTCCTTTTGGGTCGTACATAATTCAACTGGCCTGCGGGCTGCGGTGGCGCGGATTGCCCCGGCATGCTAACGCGCGGTTGAATATTGGCATAGACATATGCCACCGCCCGACCACACGCCATTCAAATTTCTCTGAGAGAGCTGCTCTATGACCAAAGTATTCAGAACCGAACGCGAGCTTCGCTTCGGCGATTGCGACATATCAGGAACCGCCTATTTCCCCGCCTACCTCGACATCCTCAACGGCGTGAACGAAGAATTTTGGGCCCACCTCGGCTATCCTTGGCACGAGATCATCTGGAAGGACCGCTGGGGCACGCCGACCGTGCACCTGACCTGCGATTTTTCGATCCCCTCCCTTTTCGGCCAGACTCTCACCTTCGATCTGCGGGTCATAAAGGTCGGCCGCTCCTCCGTCACGCTTCGGCACGAGATCAGTTGCGAAGGCGAGAAGCGCTGGAACAGCACACAGGTCCTCGCCGCATCGGATCTGGACAAGCATACCTCGGTCCCATGGCCCGTTGAGGTAAAGGCAACGCTGGATGACTGGCTGGTGGCGGATTAGCGGCGAGGGGCCGGATAGGAGGCAATCCGATGGAACGCCGCTTCATTCAATGTGATGTCTTTTCCGCGACCCCGACGAAAGGGAACGCGCTGGCCGTCGTGGTGGACGCGGACGGGCTGAGCGATGAGGCCATGCAGGGCTTCGCGCGCTGGACCAACCTGGCCGAGACGACATTTCTCATGACGCGTGAGAACCCCGGCGCGGACTACAAGGTGCGGATCTTCACGCCATCGCGTGAAATGCCCTTCGCCGGTCATCCCACCCTCGGCAGCTGCGTGGCCTGGCTCAAGACGGGCGGTGTTCCGGCTGACCCCAATCTGATCCGGCAGGAATGCGGGGTGGGCATCGTGGAGATCGACCTGAGCACCGACAGACCCGCCTTCTCCGCGCCCCCGACGCGGATCGCACCCATGAAAGAGGCGGAAAGGCAGCGTATCCAGAAAAGGCTTGGCCTGGACCCTGATCAGATCGTCAACACGGTCGAACTGGAAAATGGCCCCGTCTGGCAGCTTTTTGAACTGCGGTCGGCATGGGAGGTTCTGCAGGTCGACTCCGGCAAAGTGAAATGGCCCGAATTCCGCGCAATCGGCCTGATCGGGAAAAGCGATGATGGCGCTGCCTCAGATTACGAGGTTCGGATGATCGCCCCGTCCAGCGGGATGAGCGAGGACCCGATCACCGGATCGCTCAACGCCGCCATTGCCAAATGGCTGCAAAAGGAAGGTCGACTTCCCCAGGAACTTATCGTTTCTCAAGGAACCAACATCGATCGGGATGGCAAGATCACGATCCGGTCGCGTCAGGATGGGTCCATCTGGATCGGGGGCGACGTACATATCGTGGTCGAGGGCACGGTCAGGCTCTAGCGGGCACGCCGCCTCAGATCACCTCACCCGCGTCCAACCGCTCCAGCAAAGCCTCCGCATCACGCAGCACCGTCTCGCGCCGGTCCTCATCCATCCGGTCCCAGGTTCGGTACATGTTTCCCATCCGCGCGTTGCTCTTGAACCGATCGCGGTGACGGTCCAGGAAATGCCAGTAGAGCAGGTTGAACGGGCAGGCCCCCTCCCCGGTCTTCTTGCTGACCGAATAGTGGCAACCCTTGCAGTAGTCCGACATGCGGTTGATGTAGGCCCCGGATGACACATAGGGCTTGGAGGCGATGATGCCCCCGTCTGCAAACTGGCTCATCCCCACAACGTTCGGCGCCTCAACCCACTCGTAGGCATCGGCATAGACCGCCAGATACCACTCATGTACCTGATGCGGGTCCACCCCTGCCAGGAGCGCGAAATTCCCCGTCACCATCAGGCGCTGGATATGATGCGCGTAGGCTTCTTTCCGCGTCACAGCGACCGCATGCGACAGACAGCTCATCCGCGTTTCACCACCCCAGTAGAAGGCGGGCAGATCGCGGTCATGCTTCAGCACGTTCCGCTTCACATACTCCGGCCCTTCCAGAAAATAGATCCCGCGCATGTATTCGCGCCAGCCAATGATCTGACGGATGAAGCCTTCGGCGGCGTTGATCGGGGCATGACCCTCCTGCCAAGCCTTCTCCACGGCCCGGCAGACCTCCAGCGGCCCGAGCAGGCCAAGGTTGATGTAGGGAGAGAGAACCGCGTGATAGAGAAAGTCGCTTTCCTCCATCATCGCATCCTGGAAATCCCCGAACCTGGGCAGCGCGTGGGCAACGAATTGATCCAGCGCCTCCAGCGCCTCGTCCCGTGTGGTGGCAAAGCCGAAGGGCCGCAGATCCCCGAAATGATCAGCGAATCGCGCCTCGACCAGCGCCAGCACCTCTTCGACAATCGCGTCCGGCTCAAACCAGAGCGGTCCCTCGTAAATCACCTCATCGGGGGCCGGTTTGCGGTTCTCGTGATCGAAGTTCCACTTCTCCCCGGCAGGCTTGTCGCCCTCCATCATAAGCCCGGTCTTGCGCCGCATCTCGCGATAGAAATACTCCATCCGCAGCGCCTTGCGTTCCTCGGCCCAGTCTTCGAACTCGGCGTGGCTGGCGATAAAACGGGTATCGTTCAGGATATGGGTCTTGATCGGCGCGTGCTTCAGCTTTTCGACCAACCGCCACTCGCCCGGTTCGGTGCAGATCACGCCGGTTGCGCCCGTTTCCTCCGCGCGCCTCAGCAATTCGCCAACGATAGAGCCTGCGTTGTCCGGATCATCCAGCCGGGTATAGCGCACCTTCCAGCCCTCATCCTCAAGTGCGGCGGCAAACTTGCGCATCGCGGAAAAGATCAGGGCAATCTTCTTGGGATGGTGGCCAACATAACCCGCCTCCTCCGCGACCTCGGCCATGACCACGATGTCACTGCCTTTCTCGGCCTTCTTCAGCGCCGTCAGGTCGTGGGACAACTGGTCGCCCAAGACCAGAACCAGACGGCTCACCAGGGCACCGCCTTCCCGGCCCAATCAAAGAATTGTCCGCTATCATCGGGCGTGAGACCATCCATCACGCCCAGCAGATTGCCCGCCGCCTCCTCCGGGGACACCGCCGGATGGCGGCCCAGGTATTTCTCGGTAAAAGGCGTCGCAACCGTGCCGGGATGCAGCGCCACGCAGATGCTCTCCTTGTGGGTGCGCGCCAACTCAATCGCGGCGGTATGGACTATCTGGTTCACAGCCGCCTTGGCACTGCGGTAGCTGATCCATCCGCCAATCCGGTTGTCCCCGATGGACCCCACGCGCGCCGAGAGCACCGCCAGAACCGCCCGCCCCTCACGCGGCAAAAGATCCTGCGCCCGCGCGATCACCAGCGCCGGGCCCACGGCATTCAGCGCGAACTGATCCATCATGGCACGCTTGTCGATGGCCTTGACTGTCTTTTCCGGCTCCGCGCCATCAATCTCCAACGCCCCTGTCGCCACCACTAAGCGGTTAAAGCGTCCATCCAGCGCACCAAGATGCGCCGCGACCGACGCCTCATCGGTGATGTCAAACCCGTCGCCACTGCGCGACAGGCCCACCACCTCTTCGCCCTTCGCGGCACAGGCCGCCGCGAGGGCGCGCCCGATCCCGCCGGAGGCTCCTAATATCAATGTTCTATTCATGCCGCAGGACCTAGCGGCAGCTTGGACCGCTTCAATGCTCCATTTTGTCAAAAATGCTCAATCGCAATGCCAGCACCCCGCCCCAAGGCCAAAGTCGAACTGCCCTCTTCCCATTTGATTTCGCTGGCGTATAACAGGGGCATGTTACACG
>JABDKA010000020.1 GCA_013002405.1 Sulfitobacter sp.
CGCCTGCCCCAGATCAGTGAGGGCGAGGCGATGGACAAGCGCGCCGTCACGCCGGAGCAGCATTTCACACAGCCCCCGCCCCGCTATACCGAAGCCACGCTTGTCAAGCGGATGGAAGAGTTGGGGATCGGCCGCCCCTCAACCTATGCTTCCATCGTCACGACGATTCAGGACCGTGGCTATGTCCGCAAGGATGGTCAGCGGCTGATCCCCGAGGACAAGGGGCGGCTGGTGACGGCCTTCCTTGAGAATTATTTCCGCCGCTATGTGGGCTACGACTTTACGGCCGATCTGGAAGACCAGCTTGATAAGGTCTCCGCCGCCGACGCGGACTACAAGGAAGTGCTGGCCCGCTTCTGGCGCGACTTCTCCGCCGCGATCGCGGAGACGTCGGAACTGCGGATCACGGATGTGCTGGAAAAGATCAACGAGGTCCTTGAGCCGCATCTTTTCCCGCCGACCGATGATGGCAGCGATCCGCGCCTTTGCCCCAACTGTGGCGCGGGACGGCTTTCCATGCGCACGGCGCGGTCGGGCGGAGCTTTCATCGGGTGTTCCAACTACCCCGAGTGCCGCTATACCCGGCCCTTCGGCCCGCCGGATCCGGAGGCCGAGGCCAGTGCCATTCCGCCCGAGGGCAAGCTGCTGGGCACCGATCAGGGGGATGAGATCCGCGTCTTCAAGGGCCGCTTTGGTCCTTACGTCCAGCGCGGCGAGGTGACCGAGGAGAACAAGAAGCCACCGCGACAGTCAGTCCCAAAGGACTGGCAGCCGGAGGATCTGGAACTGGAACGCGCGCTGATGCTGCTGAGCCTGCCGCGCGAGATCGGGCCGCATCCGGAGGATGGCGTGACCGTCTGGGCCAACATCGGGCGTTACGGTCCTTACCTGAAGCATGCGCCCACAACTTCGGACCGGGGCGGCACCAATGCGAACCTGGAGAGTATCGACGAGGTCTTTACCGTTGGCATGAACCGAGCTGTGCAGCTTCTGGCGGAGAAGGTTGCCAGCCGGGGCGGACGTGGCAAAGCGGCCAAACCTCTGCGGGAGCTGGGTGAACATCCCGAGGCGGGCGGGCCCGTCAACGTGATGAACGGAAAGTATGGTCCCTATGTGAAATGGGAGAAGATCAACGCCACGATCCCCGACACGATCGACCCGGAAGAACTGACCATGGCCCAGGCCGTGCATCTGATTGATGAGCGTGCCGCCAAGTCGGGCAAGAAGAAGCCCGCCGCGAAAAAGAAGGCCGCGCCGAAGAAGAAAGCGCCCGCGAAAAAGGCAACCCCCAAGAAGGCCGCCGCCGCCAAGACCTAACTGCCCGATAGGAGTCCCCCTCAAATCACATTCGATAAAAGGAATGTGATTTGCGGCGGGCGGTCTTCCCTGCCACATCCGCTGCAAAAGAATTGTAGTAAAGAGGCAGCAGATGACACGTTCCAACCTGACACGACGCAAGATGATCGCGGCTGGAGCTGCGACGCTTTTTGCCCCAGCCATTGTGAAGGCGGAAGAGGCCCCGCTTGCTCCCGTCCGCCGCAACGCCATGAGCTTTGTTCCCCAGCGGTGGCAGGACCACTTCGATGAGCTTGGCGAGGCAGCCATCGTCGCCGATACGGTCAGCCGCGCGCTCCATTTCTGGAGCGGTGATGGACAGACCTACAAGATTTACCCAACCTCCGTGCCGCGAACGGACGAGCTGACGAAGCGCGGCTACACCAGCATCGTGCGCAAACGTGTCGGCCCGGACTGGACACCAACGCCTTCGATGATCGAACGTGACCCGACATTGAAATATATGCCCCCCGGCCCGGCCAATCCGCTTGGCACCCATGCAATGTACCTGTCCTGGCCCGCCTACCTGATCCACGGCACACACGATACGCGCAAGATCGGGCGGCAAAGCTCGGACGGGTGCATTGGACTCTATAATCACATGGTAGAAGAGCTTTTCGCCATTGCCCCCGTCGGCACGCAGGTCCTTATCATCTGAAAGACCCCGCTCGGTGCGATTAAATTGACTCTGCCGCGCTGCGGCGTCACAAGACTGGCAATCGTCAATCTAATTTCGAGGGGGGATCTTCGCCCATGAACAAGATCTATGGCTCCGCAGCCGAGGCGCTGGATGGTGTCCTGGCGGACGGCATGCTGATTGCCGCCGGTGGCTTCGGCCTGTGTGGTATTCCGGAACTGCTGCTGCAGGCGATCAAGGAGAAGGGCACCAAGAACCTGACCTTTGCCTCGAACAACGCGGGCGTGGATGACTTTGGCATCGGCATCCTGCTGCAGACAAAGCAGGTCAAGAAGATGATCAGCTCTTACGTGGGTGAGAATGCCGAGTTCATGCGCCAGTACCTGAGCGGTGAACTGGAGCTGGAGTTCAACCCGCAAGGGACCCTCGCCGAACGGATGCGTGCGGCGGGTTGCGGTATTCCCGGCTTCTATACCAAGACAGGCGTGGGCACGGTGATTGCCGAGGGCAAGGAGCATAAGGAATTCAACGGTGAGACCTATATCCTTGAAGAGGGTATCTTTGCCGATCTTTCCATCGTGAAAGCCTGGAAGGCGGATGACACGGGCAACCTTGTGTTCCGCAAGACCGCCCGCAACTTCAACCCGCCCGCCGCCATGTGCGGAAAGGTCTGCATTGCCGAGGTGGAAGAGATCGTCCCGCGTGGGCAGCTTGACCCCGACAACATCCACCTGCCCGGCATCTACGTGCACCGCATCATTCAGGGTGATCACGAGAAGCGGATCGAACAGCGCACCGTGCGCCAACGTGAGGAGGCCTGAACCATGGCATGGGACCGCAACCAAATGGCCGCACGCGCGGCACAAGAGCTTGAAGACGGCATGTATGTGAACCTTGGCATCGGTATTCCAACGCTGGTGGCCAACTATGTGGGTGACAAGGACATCACCCTCCAGTCCGAGAACGGTATGCTGGGCATGGGCCCCTTCCCCTTTGAAGGGGACGAAGACCCGGACCTGATCAATGCGGGCAAGCAGACGATAACGGAACTGGCCCGCACTTCCTATTTCGACAGCGCCACTTCCTTTGGCATGATCCGGGGTGGCAAGATTGCCGCGGCGATCCTGGGCGCGATGGAGGTTTCCGAAAAGGGTGACCTTGCCAACTGGATGATCCCCGGCAAGCTGGTGAAGGGTATGGGCGGTGCGATGGACCTTGTGGCCGGTGTTGGCCGCGTGATCGTCGTGATGGATCACACCAACAAGCACGGCGAGAGCAAGGTGTTGAAAGAATGTACCCTGCCCCTGACTGGCAAGGCAGTGGTCGATCTGATCATCACCAACCTTGGTGTGCTGGAAGTGGGCCACAAGGGGCTGCACATTCTGGAGTGCGCGGAGGGCGTGACACCGGACGAAATTCGCGCAGCGACAGAGGCGACGATTGTCTGAAGCGTTTTTCGGGTAACTTCATAGCGCCCAATTGTCCGTAGAGATTTGAACAGGACGGCTGGTAGACCGTCCTGTTTTGCATTCGTGCCAGGACATCGGTCCGGGCTCAATCACGAAGATCCCAAGCTCAGACGAACAGAAGCTCAGTTCATCGCGGCAAAGACACAGCCGTCGCTGATCAATTCGGGCGGGCTCATGCAGAGGCCCCGTGCCACCTGAAAGGCAGCCAGCACCTTGGGCACGTAGTCCCGCGTCTCCGCAAAAGGGGGCACGCCCGCGTGTTGGCGGACCGATCCCTCGCCCGCGTTATATCCGGCCAGTACCAGGATCGGATCACGGTCGAATTCCGCCATCAGCCAGTCAAGGTATTTCACTCCGCCTGAGATATTCTCAGCGGGCACCATGCTGTCGCTCACGCCGAACCGGTCCGCCGTGTCCGGCATCAGCTGCATCAGACCCTCTGCCCCGGCGCTGCTGATTGCGTCAACCCGCCCGGCCGACTCCACCGTGATGACCGCCAGGACCAGCGCCGGCGACACCTGGGTGCCGATGGTAGAGCGGAGGATGTCGATGCCACGGGCCCTCGCGATGTCCTGCATCTGCTGAAGCCGGGGGGCCGAGACCCTCCCAGAATCCGCGGCCAGGGTGCGCATCGCTTCCTGGAGACGCCCCGGCCCGGCGCTGGTGGCTGAAGGAGATACCTTTTCCCAGAACCAGGCGTAGCTGCCCAAGGCCTTTGGCAGGGTGGTCCCAGATGGTTCTGCCACGCCTTCCGGCGCTGAGGCAGTCTGGGCTTGAGGCTCGATCTGGATGGTGATGCGTCGCTGCCCGGCCTTGGGCGGCTTGACGCGCTTGGCCTGGAATTCAGGAAAGGGTTTGAGTTTGTCCGCGTGGACCGGACTCACCAAAACGAATCCCGCTATGAGGGAAGTCAAAAGAAATCGGGTCATGCCTGCCTGCTTTTTCCGCTTTGGCTGCTCTTTTTTCCGGGTTTATCCCATAGAAGCCTCATCCAAACCAGAAAATCGTGGCGCAGAAGGTGGCGAAATCGCCTTAATTGACCCTCCGGATCACAACCCACAAGGGTGAGTTCAAGAAACCGGAAATTAAAATACATACAAAACAGAAGCTTACGCGAAAAATCCTAAAAACCCCGCGGATAAACGAAAAAGTCACAATTGCTGCCAAATTCACGCCCCAATCAAACGGCTATATGTCTCCATACCAAGTCGACTAGGCCCGAATGAGAGAAACGAGCCGGAGAAGACGGCGAGGTTGAAACTTGAAACTAATGATCCTTGGAGGGACATGACATGATGAACTTTATCAAGAACTTCCGTAAAGACGAAGACGGTGCTGTGACGGTTGACTGGGTCGTGCTGACCGCTGCCGTTGTTGGCCTGGCGGTCGCAGCCTACTCCTCGATTGAGACCGGCTCCGAGAACCTGACCTCGAACACCTCCACGTTCCTGGACGGTCGTAACCCGAACGGCACCACCCCCTAATCCGGGGCTCGCCTGAAGGACTTGGGGAGCCGCATTCCGTCGTGAATGCGGCTCTCCGTCTTTAGGACGGAAATCCATCCACCATTTATGGGGTTTAAGATTGAGATGTTGAGAATTTTTCGGCGATTTCATCGGGACGAAGATGGTGCAGTGACGGTCGACTGGGTGGTTCTGACCGCCGCAGTCTGCGCCCTTGCGGGGGTGACCTACATCTCAGCCAAGGACAGTTCCGACAGCCTGGCCAATCAAACCGGTTCATTTCTTTCATCGCGACCGGTCGGCGAGTGATAGGAAAACGGAGTGCGGAAGTCACGGAAGACTCCGCCCTGCACAACGGAAGGACCAGAGCGCGGATTGCCGTGCGACAGGCACCGCGAAAGCAAAAAAAAGCCACATTGAACTGGCAGCTTTCTGGGGAATGAAGCGATGGTCAAAGACCGTCATCGACAGTAAATGAGGTAACTAAAATGCGTATGGTATTTGGACTTGTACTGCTTGTGGGCATCGCCCTGGCGGGGGGTGCTGTATATCTCGCCAAAGATCGGATTTCGCAATATCAGGCCGCCAACGCTCAGGCGCAGCAGGCCCTGGCCCAGGTCGTTCCGACAATCCCGGTCTATGTCGCCGAAGGCTCTCTCAAGTACGGACAGAAGCTGACCAAAGAAGATGTGCGTATGGTCGAGTGGCCCGAAAACGCCATTCCCGAAGGCACCTTTACCGATGAGGCCGCGCTTTTCCCCGAGAATACTGATGAGTTGCGCGTGGTGCTTCGCGCCATGGAAAAGGATGAAGCCATCATGGCCGTGAAGGTCACGGAGCCCGGGGAAGACACGGGTCTGACCTCGCGTCTGGAACGCGGCATGCGTGCCTTCACAATTAAGGTCGATGTATCCAGCGGCGTGTCCGGCTTCCTGCGTCCGGGTGACCGGGTAGACATCTACTGGACCGGCCGTGCCAACGTGGGAAACAGCTCAAACAAGGGTGATGTGACCAAGCTCATCGAACCCGGCATCAAGCTGATCGCGATCGATCAGAGTGCCGGTGGTGAGCTGGAAGAGGCCACGATCGCCCGTACGGTCACTGTCGCGGTCAGCCCACAGCAGGTCGCCGCCCTGGCGCAGGCGCAATCGACCGGCAACCTTACCTTGGCCCTTGTCGGTGCGGATGATGATACGATCGCATCGGCAATAGAGGTAGATCAGCGATCGCTGCTTGGCATTGCCCGCGAAGAGGTGAAAGAAGAGGTTGCCGCCGAAAAGGTCTGCACCATTCGGACCCGCCGCGGCGCCGAAGTGGTTGAAATTCCGATCCCCTGCACGAACTAAACGTCCGGGCTATATCAGAAAATTGACAATTCAAGACATTCGAAAAGGGCGGCGCTGATAA
>JABDKA010000033.1 GCA_013002405.1 Sulfitobacter sp.
GGGAAATGCGAATATTGATGGGATTGGAAAACTGCTGCCGGATGCAGGAATTGGTGTGGCTGGTTGAGGCAAAGGTATAGGTTGGGTCCCGCTCCACCACCAGAACACGGCCCTGAAACTGATCGTCGCGCGTCAACCACCAGGCAAGCCCCGATCCGTAGATTGCCCCGCCCACGATTACCACGTCGTAGCTGTCGAATTGCGCGCTCATTGTCCCCCGATTCCCGACTGATCGATCTTCGGTTTAACGCACAGGGATCGGCGGCGTTAACTTCTGTAACAAGGGGTGAGGAAAATAGTTCAGGGCGCGAAGGGTCTGGCGATGGCCCGTGCCACCATCATCAAACGGTCCTGACCATAGAACATGTCCCCCCGCACGAAATAGGTGGGAGAGCCAAAGACGGAGCGGGCAATTGCCTCATCCGTGTTCTGCCGGTGCTGGGCCGCGATGGCCGGGCCGCGCGCCGCCTCCAGAAGGGCCTCACCGTGCAGATCCAGACCCGCTGCCAGGCCGACCAGTGTCGCGGGGTCCGCGATATCCGTATCGTCGCGCCAGTGCGCCTGCAAAATGGCGCGGGACAGGGGCCCCGCTTGATCCTCCGCCGCGATGATCATGCCGTTCGCCAGCGCCAGGGGCTTGTCATGGTGCGTTGGACGGTGGCTGATCATCGGCAGATCGCGCCACGCTGCCCAGCGCCGCATTTCGCGGCCAAAGAAATAGTCGATGTGCGCCTTGCTCCGCTCCCCGAAGGCGCGCCCACCCGCAGCCGCCATGACGGGGGCGAAATCAAAGGGGCGATGCGCCACGCGCCAGCCGCTTTCCCTTGCGATGCGGTCCAACTCCCATGCGCCAAGGTAGGCATAGGCCGAATGGGCCGAGTAGAAATATTCGATCACGCCGTCCTGCGCCATGCCGCATGCCCCTTTCGATCGCGGCAAGCCTAGCGGCGATGCACTGAGGGAGAAAGACCGCAGCAGTCCAAGCGCGCCTTGCGCGTGCCCGGGGCCGCCGCCATAGTGCCCCCGGAACGAGTGTCGGAGTGCGTGGGTCCATGGACCGTGATGAGATCGAAGGCCTTATTGCACGGGTCGCCCTGCAGGATCGCGCCGCTTTTGAAGAGCTATATGACCGCGTAAGCGCGAAACTCTTTGGCGTCTGTCTGCGTGTCTTGACCAAACGCGCCGCCGCCGAGGATGCCATGCAGGACACTTTCGTGAAGATATGGAAGAACGCCGACCGCTATCAGGCGAACGGCCTCTCTCCGATGACCTGGCTGATCACCATTGCGCGCAATACCTCGATCGACCGTCTGCGCGCCCGACGTAAGGGCCACCAGGACATCGACACGCCCGGATTGGATCTGGCTGCACCGGGTCCATCGCCCGAGCAGTTCGCCATCGCCGCGTCGGAGGCGGCGAAGCTGACCGATTGCCTTGATGCGCTGGAGGCGGACCGGGGTGCTGCCGTGCGCGGCGCCTATCTGGATGGGCAGACCTACGCGGAATTGGCCGACCGGTTCAATGTGCCGCTCAACACCATGCGGACCTGGCTGCGGCGCGGTCTCATCGCGCTCAGGGAGTGCATGAGCGCATGACCGATGATCCGCTCACCCCACGCGACGAAGATGATTTTCTGGCCGCCGAATATGCCCTTGGGCTGGCCGAGGGGGAGGACCTGACGGCCGCCCGTGACCGCCTGCGCCGGGACCGCGATTTCGCCGAGCGGGTCGCCCTCTGGCAGGAACGCCTTGTTGTCATGACCGATGGGATTGCCCCCGTGACCCCGGGCAGGAAGGCCAAGAAGGAGTTGATAAAGCGGCTCTTTCCGAAACAGCGGGTGCCGCTGCTGGAGCGTCTCTGGGTCTGGAAAGGGTTCACCCTTGCCGCCCTGATCGCGCTGGCCTACTTCGCCATGCCGACCCTCCGGCCGCCCCTGCCCGAGGCACCCCTGCAGCTCTACGCAACCCCGCTACGCGGTGATGTGGATGATCTTGAACTGCTGGCAGTGGTTGACCCGGCCAAGGGTGACGTGGCGCTGCGCCGCATATCGGGCGGGGCACCCAGCGGGCGGGTGCTGGAACTGTGGGCAATTCTGCCGGATCAGGCTCCCATCTCACTCGGCGTTCTGCCCACGGAGGAGAACGCGCGGGTCATGCTACCCCAAGCCCTGCGCGATAGCGTGCCGCTTCTGACACTCGCCATCTCGGACGAACCGCCCGGCGGCGCACCCGAGGGCAGCCCAACCGGTGCCATCCGCGCGGTGGGGGCACTGAGCGCGCTCTGAAGTCAGCCTCCAATGACCAGACAAGTGTCGTTTTCGTGATTGAGCTTTGGCCGCCGCCGCGCCAATCTCGCCTCATGAAAGCGCCGCTGATCGACAACCTACAATATGCCAACTTCTCGCCCAAGGTCTTTGCGCAGATGCGCGAAGGGGGGGTGGACGCGGTGCACGTGACCATCGCCTACCACGAGAGTTTCCGCGAAATGGTGCTGAACCTCGAACGCTGGAACCGCTGGTTCGAGGATCACCCAGACCTGATCTTCAAGGGGACCACGGCGGCCGACGTGCGCCGCGCTCAGGAGGAAGGCCGAACCGCGATCTTCTTTGGTTTCCAGAACCCCAGCCCCATTGAGGACGACATCGGCCTGGTGGAGATTTGCCACCAGCTTGGCGTGCGCTTCATGCAGTTGACCTACAACACCCAGTCCCTGCTGGCGACGGGCTGTTACGAGGAGGAGGACACCGGCCTCACCCGCATGGGCCGCGAGGTGGTGGCCGAGATGAACCGCGTCGGCATGGTCGTCGACATGAGCCACTCCGCCGACCGCAGCACCTTGGAGGCCATCGAGCACTCTTCCCGCCCGATCGCCATCACCCACGCCAACCCGCATTGGTGGCACCCCGCCCTGCGCAACAAATCAGACGCGGTGCTCAAGGCGCTCACCGGTGCAGGCGGCATGCTGGGCTTTTCAGTCTATCCCCACCACCTTGCCGGGGGCTCCGACTGCACGCTTGACGACTTCTGCTCAATGATTGCGGAGGCGGCAGACCGCTACGGCGCGCAGCACCTCGGCATCGGCACCGATCTCTGCCAGGATCAGCCCGACAGCGTGGTGGAGTGGATGCGCGTGGGGCGCTGGACCAAAAAGATCGACTACGGCGAAGGGTCGGCCAGCAACGCGGGCTTTCCACCCATGCCCGGCTGGTTCAAGGACAACCGCGACTTTGGCAACATCCGTCAGGGGCTGCTGGCGGCAGGCTTGAACAGGGATGAGGTTGACGGGATCATGGGCGGCAACTGGCTGCGGTTCTACGAGGAAAGCTTTGATGCGGCATGAAGGATGAACTGATCCCCCCCCAGGTCCCCCTGCGCCCCCCGCAGGATGTGATGCGGCTGCAGCGCATGGGCTCCATGTTCCCCACCCGGCTCAGTTTCCTGCGCAGCCTCATGCGCCGCCTTGCCGCCGAAGAGGTGAGGGTCACGCGCCACCACTGGCACATCGACGCGGAGGGGTTCGGCGAGGCGGTTTACAGGCTCGATCTCGGCGGCCACACCTATGCGCTTGTCGCCATTTCCACCGACCTGCCCGATGAGATGCGCACCGACCGTGTCATCGCCACCGCCTGGGACACGGCCTACGTCCTCTACGACGGGGTCCCCGACGCGGCGGAGATTGCCCGCATCGCGCAAGCCGCACCCCGGCAGGAGGCCGCGCGCTTTACCGAGCGTGATCTGGTCCTGAGCCGTGCGAACAAGTCCGTCCGGCTTTTTGCCCACGTCGTCCAGGCCCTGCGCGACGGCACGCAACCCGACGCAGAGATGATCCGCGATGTCGGCTACTTGATGCGCACCACCGCCGTCTACGGTAATGGCAAGTTCGGCATCGCCGACCGCGCGCTGATCGAGGATCGGCCGGGACTTGAAGGACCCTTCGCCGCTGAAATGCTCACCGTCTGGCTGATCCGTCACTTCACCCACGAGCTGGTCGAACACATCGGCGGCGGCATGCTGGACCAGAGCCTCAAGCGGCACCTGGGCATCGGCAACTCCACCGGCCTTGGCATGGCGCCCTTCCTCGTCACCCATCCGGTGCTGCTGAACAACTGGATGATGGTCCGCGAAACCGCCCTGGCCCGCGTCCGCGCGTTTGAGAGCGTGGGCCTCCGTGAGCAGGAGCGCCTCCAGACCCTCGCTGACCGGGCTGCCAGACACCTGCAGGAATGGCACGTGCCGGACCCCTGCCACCAGGCCCGGATCGTCGCGCTGAGGGCCGACTGGGAACGTGCCCGGCAACTGATCGACTTTGCGAAACCCCAACCGCTCGACGCTGCCATGCGCGCGGTGGCGGACTACTCCTGCGACGTACAGGAGTTGATGGCTTCCCTGCTGATCGAACCCTTCGGCGATCTGGTCGACGGGCTGGCCGACTGCATGGCGGACCCCTTCGGCCCCCTCCTCGATCCCTTGCCGGACACCGCCGCTCTTGCCGCTTTGATTGAGGAACACTTCGCCTGGGCCCTGAAACCCGACTACGCAGCTCCCGAGGGTTGCGGCCAGTTCTGGTATGTCTCAGAGGCCAAGCAGGAACCCCGCCTAGGCCTGCGCTTTGAGGAGCCGGGGGCGGAGCTTGAGACTCCACTTGATATTGGTCGCCGGGTCAAGGCACTCTACGAAGCCCTGCCGAGGCAACCCCAGAAGATCAGCCAGTTCATTTCCGCCCATCCCGATCACGCCCTTGCCGCAACGCGCGTCCAGATGGCGCCGCGCTACCCCTACGCGGAAATCCGGGACAACCTCATCGCCGCCGATTGCCTGCCCATCGACATGCTGCGCTGCAAGCTTTCCTTTTTCGGGGCCTCGAAGTTCGACCCGAAATCGGACCGCTGGACCCGTATCACCCTCTGTCAGGGCGCGCCTCTGGCCGATGAGCTGCAGGAGCGCGGCGATGACTGGTGGCTCCCGGTTTTCGGGCAATGACCCGATCGGCCAATGAGGTGATGAGCCTCTCTTCCAAGGCGGCCCGGGGGGCCGGTGCCCCGCCCGAACAGGCCGCGCTTTTCGGCCGCGCCGCGCTCTGTCACCTGGCCGCCGCGCGGGAGGCCGAGACCCTGCGCAGAGCTCTGGAGGCCCTGCCCGGGGGGCCGATCCTCTCCCTGCCGCCCGCCTTCATCGTGCTGCAGGAGGAGGCCGCCGAGGCGCCCGGCGCAGAGTTGCCAGCGCCCGCGGCCGATCCGGCGCTCATCCAGAGCTATGCCGAAGCCCAGCCCTTCCTCACCACGGTCATTGCCGCCTCAAGGCGTCTCACCACTGACCTGAACACCCCTTCGCCACGCCTCCCGGCACACCGCATTGCCCTCCCCAAGGAGCTGGCCGAGCGGATGCAGGCGCTCGCCGCCCGTCTGCTGGTCCCCGACACGGCCGCCTCCCGCCTTGGCGGCGCAGGCGCGGGCCTGACTGACAACGATTAGGCCCGCTTCTCTTTTTCACCAGAAATACTTTCGGGGGAGTTTGAGGGGGCAGACAGCCCCCTCATCAGCAAGAATAAGATCGCGTGCGGCGCAGCCGCGCTATCGGGTCACTGCCCCCTCGGCTTGGCACGCAGGGTCGGATCGGCGGCTGTCGGATCCTCGGGCCAGGGATGCTTGGGGTAGCGTCCGCGCATCTCTTTGCGCACATCCTGGTAGGAGCTTCTCCAGAAGCCGGGCAGATCGGTGGTCACCTGCACGGGCCGCCGGGCGGGCGAGAGGAGGGTGATTTGCAGGGGCTGGCCGGCCACGGTCGGATGCCGCGTCACTCCAAAGACCTCCTGCAGCCGGAGCGCGATCTGCGGTTGCGCACCTTCGTAGTTGATGGGCACCTGGCGCCCCAGAGGTGTTTCGAAATGGGAGGGGGCGGCCCGGTCCAGCGCCTGCTGCTGATCCCAGCTCAGCCGCGCCTTCAGGGCGGGCAGCAGATCAAAGCCCTTCCAGTCCGCCGCCGTGCGCTGGCCCCCCAGATGGGGCAGTAGCCAGTCCTCAAGGCTTTCCATCAGGTGGGTTTCGGAGAAGTCCGGGAAATCTTCCCCCATCAGCCGCGCCCGCGCAAGAAACCGCGCCGCGGCGGCGGAAGGCAGGAGTCCCAACTGACGCACCCCTTCCAGCATCGCGACGGCGATTTCCTCCTCTGCCGCTTCCGCCCAGGAGCGGTCGTCCAGCACAAGCGCGCCGAATCGTTCCTGCCTGCGGGTCAGGACGCGGCCCTCCCGGCGCGACCAGGTGCAGACTTCGTGCCAGCTGATCTGGTCGGGAAAGGTCGCGCGCAACTCGGCCTCGTTCAGCCGCGCGGCCTGTCTGATCCTTGCCTCGCGCGGGTCGCCGTCAAGGTCCGTGGCCACGATCAGACGCTCCCCGGCCATGGCGTCCTCTTCGGGCAGGAGCGCGCCCTTGCCGCCCGACAGGACATAGCGCGGGGCGCTCCCCTTGCGGCGCAGTCCGACCCGGTCGGGGTAGGCCAGGGCGGCCAGTACGCCGATCCCGTCCGGCCCTCCATGATCCTGCCCGTGCCGCAGCCGTCGGGCCTCCTGCCTGATCCGGGCCAGCGTCGGCGCGTGGGCCTCGCTTGCCTCTCCCTTGCCCTCGAGCGCTGCCATCCGCCGCGCCAGATCCACGCCGCCACCACGCATGGGATCACGCTCGGCCAGGAGGGCCGCCAGCCTTGCGGCGCGGGGCCCCCCAAGGGCTACCATGTGGGCCAGACGGGGGTGCAGCGGCAGGCGCGCCAGGGCACGGCCGTGCTCGGTGATGCGGCCCTTTTGGTCCAACGCCTCCAGCATCCGCAGCAGTGCCTGTGCCTCAGCCAGCCGTCCCTCGTGCGGCGGTGAGACGAAGGAAAGGGCCGCTGCCTCGGCCCCCCAGAGCGCCAGTTCCAGCGCCATACCGCTCAGATCACCTACCTCGATTTCCGCCGGGGGATAGGCAGCCAGCGCCCCTTCCTCGCCCCGCGTCCAGAGCTTGTAGGCAGCCCCCTCGCTCACCCGCCCCGCGCGGCCCGCCCGCTGTTCAGCCTCGGCCCGCGTGACCCTTTCCGTCACCAACCGTGACATGCCGGAGGCCGGATCGAACCGCGCCCGCCGCGCCCGGCCCCCGTCCACGACAATGCGGATCCCTTCGATTGTCAGAGAGGTTTCGGCGATCGAGGTTGCCAGAACCACCTTGCGCCCCTCCCGCACGGGCAGGATCGCCTGTCGCTGGGCCTTGAAATCCATCGCACCGAAAAGCGGGGCAAGAGTGCAATCGTCGGGCAAATGGGGCTTGAGAAGCGCCTCCGTCCGCCGGATTTCCCCCTCACCCGGGAGGAAGACAAGAGCCGATCCTTCCGTCTCCGACAGGGCGCGCAGGGTCAGGTCGGCGACCGCCTGCTCAAAGCGCTGCTTGCCCAGGGGCCGGTCCAGCCAGTGCGTCGTTACCGCAAAAGAGCGCCCTTCGGAGGTGACGACCGGAGCCTCCATCAGGGCGGCCACCGGTTCTGCGTCCAGCGTTGCGGACATGGCAATGATCTGCAGATCATCCCGCAATGCGCCCGCCACTTCGAGGGTCAGGGCAAGGCCAAGATCGGCGTTCAGCGAGCGTTCGTGAAATTCATCGAAAATCACGGCGCCGATGCCCGGCAGGTCCGGGCGGTCCTGGATCAAGCGCGTCAGAATACCCTCAGTCACTACTTCGATCCGGGTCTTTCCGCTCACCGCCGAGGCACCGCGCACGCGGTATCCCACGGTCTCACCAGGCTTTTCCCCAAGGCTCGCTGCCATCCGTTCCGCCGCCGCCCGGGCGGCCAGGCGGCGGGGCTCCAGCATCACGATCTTGCCCTGCGTCACGCCCGCCTCCAGCATCGCCAGAGGCACGCGCGTAGTCTTGCCCGCACCCGGCGGGGCCTGCAGGACGACCCGGCCCCGCTCGGACAGGGCCGCGATGACCTGGGGCAGGACCGCATCAATGGGCAGGGGTGCTGACATGCCCCGTCTTATCCGCCAAAGGGGCCGCGGGGCCAAGGGCAGGGGATGGACATTTTGCCAAGCCAGCCGCAAAAGATGCGCCTATGGAGTTGGATACCGAAGATCTTGCCGCGCGCATCACCAGGGGAGAACGCCGCGCCCTGGCCCGGGCGATCACCCTGGTTGAATCGGGCCGGGCCGATCACCGTGCGGAGGCGGCTGACCTTTTGGCCGCCTTGCCGCAGGACCGGCAGGCGCTGCGCATCGGCCTTTCCGGCACGCCCGGGGTGGGCAAATCCACCTTCATCGAAAGTTTCGGCATGATGCTGATCGGCAAGGGGCTCAAGGTGGCGGTGCTGGCCGTCGATCCTTCCTCCACCCGCTCGGGCGGGTCGATCCTGGGGGACAAGACCCGAATGGATCAACTCAGCCGGGAGCGGGATGCCTTCATTCGGCCCTCACCCAGCCAGACCCATCTGGGCGGCGTCGCCCGCCGCACGCGTGAGGCGGTGCGCCTGTGCGAAGCCGCGGGCTTTGATGTGGTGCTGATCGAGACGGTTGGCGTGGGCCAGTCGGAAACCGTGGTGGCGGAAATGTCGGATCTCTTCCTGCTGCTGCTGGCGCCTGCGGGCGGGGACGAACTGCAGGGCGTCAAGCGCGGTATCATGGAGATGGCCGACATCATCCTGGTCAACAAGGCCGATGGCGATCTGAAGGCGGCCGCCACGCGCACCTGTGCCGACTACGCAGGTGCGCTGCGGCTGTTGCGCAAACGTCCGCAGGATCCTGACGGCTTTCCCACCGCCATGACCGTCTCCGCGCTTGAGGTTTCGGGGCTGGAGACCGCCTGGGAGCGGATGAATGCCCTGGCCGACTGGCGGCGCGCGGAGGGGTTCTGGGACCGAACCCGGGCCGCCCAGGCGCGCTACTGGTTTCTCGAAGACGTCAAGCAGCGGCTTCTGGCGCAGCTTGACAGCGCCACGGCCAAGGCGGATCTGCAGGCCCTCAGCGACGCAGTCGCCTCGGGAGAGGCGGACCCGTCGGTCGCAGCGCAGGAGTTCTTGGCGGGACTGAAGCGCGTGTAAGGGTGGCCCGCTCGGGCGCTTTCACTGCGGGCCCCCGGTGCCAGGGACCTTACCCTGCCTTGGGATGGGTGCGGTTGTAGACCTCCATCAGGCGGGCCGTGTCGACTGCGGTGTAGGCCTGTGTGGTCGAGAGTGAGGCGTGGCCCAGTAATTCCTGTATCGCCCGCAGATCCCCGCCCGCGTCCAGCAGGTGCGTGGCAAAGCTGTGGCGCATCGCATGGGGCGTGGCGCTGGCGGGCAGGCCAAGCTGCATGCGTGCGTCCGCCATTACTTTTGCGATGGCCCGCGGGCTCAAGGGACCACCCCGGATCGCACGAAAAAGCGGCAGGTCATCGCCCCCGGGATGGGGGCAGAGCCGCAGATAGGCATCGACCGCCGCGCGGGCGGCCGGCAGGACGGGCACGACCCGTTCCTTGTTGCCTTTCCCCAGGATGCGGAGGCTGTCCGGCAAGGGCGCATCGCGCCCCTTCAACGACAGTGCCTCCGAAATCCGCAGCCCGCAGCCCCAGAGCAGGGTCAGAACGGCAACGTCCCGCGCGGCCACCCAGGGCCGGTCCGACTGGATCTCGACGCAGTCGATCAGGGCCTTGGCCGCATCGATGGCGAGGGGGCGGGGCAGCTTTTTCTGAAATCTCGGCGCACGCGTGGAAAGGACGGCGGTAGGCTCAAACCCCTCACGCTCGGCCAGCCAGCGATAAAAGGCCTTCACCGCCGACAGCTTGCGCGCCATGGAACGGGGGCCGACGCCGCCGCCACGGGTCCGCGCCATCCAGGACCGCATGTCGGAAATGGAGATCTTTGAGAGCGCGCCAAGGCCCTGTGGCGCGCCCTTGTGCTGGCTTATGAAGGCGAGAAAATCCGCCACGTCGCCCTGATAGGCCGTGATGGTATTTTCGGCGACACCCTTCAGGCTGCGCTGGTGATCGAGCCAGGTTTGCAGCGCGTCACGCGCGGCGGGGCTGACCAGCCCGGGATCGGCGGCGCTCAGGTCCGGGCCGCTCAAGAGAGCCAGCGGCGCATCGCGCGCTCAAAGACACCCGCGAAGAAGGTCAGCAGGTCGGTGCCCTGCTGCGGTCCGAACATGTGCGGATCTTCCGCCCCCAGAACAAGCAGTCCGGGCAGGCGGCCCTCGCCGAAGTTGAGCTTGATGCAGGCCTCGGACCGTATCCAGTCGGCCTTTTCGCCGTAGATATGCTCGGCCCCGTTCTGCACACCGCGCAGGGTGACCTGTCGCACGTTTCCACCGCGCCCGCGGGTCAGGTAATCATCGATAAAACCGGGCTCCGCGACGCTCAGCACGTCGCCGAGGCGACGAACGGCAGGATCGTCGTCATTCTGAACGGATTCCAAGACAAGTTTAACGGCGTTGACGCGCAGGATTTCGGCCACTTCACCGCCAAGATTGCGCAGAAAGCCTTCGAATTCCGTCGGATCCATCATGCGCAGGATGGCGCGGTGGATCTGGTTGGTGCCTGCAAGGTTTTCGTAGGCCGCGGCGATAACGCTGCGGTGCGTGTCTTCCAGCCGGTCGAGCCGGGTTTCAAGCCGTTCCATCGCGATGCCGCGCAGGTCGACAATATTGCCGCCCATCGCCCGCTCGTTCGCGGCGATCAGCGCCTGCATCACGTCGGTGTCGTCCAGGATCACATCGGGTTGCGAAATGATCGCCTCACGCAGGGCGTCATCAATCTTGGGGCTGCTGCTCATCGTCGTCTCTTATTGTTTGCGCCCGCTATAACATGGGGTGACGCGGAAATCTGCCCCAAAGTGCGGTGGGACCCGCAATCTGTTGCGCATTGGCGTCAGGGGTCAGAGCCATGCCCCGATTGCGACGGAGGATTTGGCCCGGCCTTGCCAAACAGGTCGGCCAGCACCCGGGTCAGAGGATCTTCTGACCGGTCTTGGCCCAGTCCTTCATGAACTGGTCCAGGCCCTTGTCCGTCAGGGGGTGAGATGCCAGCTTGCGGATCACCTCCGGCGGGGCGGTCATCACGTCCGCGCCAATGAGAGCACAGTCCTGCACATGGTTCACGCTGCGGATGGAGGCGGCGAGGATGTTCGTCTCAAACCCGTAGTTGTCGTAGATGGTGCGGATGTCCTGGATCAGTTCCATTCCATCGAGGTGGATGTCATCCAGCCGCCCGATGAAGGGAGAGATGAAAGTGGCCCCCGCCTTGGCGGCCAGAAGCGCCTGGTTGGTGGAGAAACAGAGGGTGACGTTGATCATCCGCCCCTCGCCCGAGAGGACCTTGCAGGCCTTCAGGCCGTCCCAGGTCAGGGGCAGCTTGATGGCGATGTTTTCGGCGATCTCGGCCAGCTTGCGGCCCTCGGCGATCATGGCGTCGGCCTCAAGGGCGACGACCTCGGCGCTGACGGGACCCGAGACGATGCCGCAGATTTCCTTGGTCACTTCGATGATGTCGCGGCCCGATTTCAGGATCAGCGACGGGTTGGTGGTGACCCCGTCGACCATGCCCAGATCGTTCAGTTCGGCAATCGCGTCGATTTCGGCGGTATCTACAAAAAATTTCATCTCGGTTCCTTGCAGTTGAGGAGGGGAGCGTTGATCTTGCATCTAACCTATGATCCACCCGCCCGAAACCCTCTTTTCCCGCTTAGGAGCCGCCAGGTGAGCCCACCGGATTTCTTCCACCAGGGTGATCTGGTCGCGGTCCTGACCACCCAGCCCTTGGGCCGTGCGCTGGATTACCGCGCGCCCGAAGGCGGCTGTCATCCGGGCGCCTTTGTCGAGGTGCCGCTGGGGCCGCGCAAGGTGCTGGGCGTGGTCTGGGGGCCGGGCAAGGGCGATTATGACCTGTCCAAGATCCGGCACGTCATCCGGGTGCTGGATGTGGCCCCGATGCGCGCGGAGATGCAGGCGTTCCTGACCCGTGCAGCGGCCTACACGCTGACGCCGCTGCCCGCGATGCTGCGTCTGGCGACCCGTGCGCCGGGATTGGGCGATCCGCCCTCCATGCGCAAGGTCTACCGGCGCGGCGCGGCGGAGCCGGACCGGATGACCGACGCCCGCCGTCGGGTGCTGGCGACGCTCGATGAATATGGCGATCTTTCCTTCACGCTCAAGGAATTGGCCGAGATGGCGGGGGTCACCTCTTCGGTCGTGAAGGGACTGGTCAAGCAGGGGGCGGTGACCGAAGAGAACAGCCCGCGCGATCTGCCTTTCCCGCCGCTCGATCCCGATCTGCCCGGCAAGGACCTGACCGAGGATCAGGCGCGGGCGGCGGCGCAACTGGCCGAAGGGGTGCGTTCCGAAAGTTACGGCACGACCCTGCTGCGCGGGGTGACGGGATCGGGCAAGACGGAGGTCTATCTGGAAGCCGTAGCCGCCGCCCTCCAGGCCGGGCGGCAGGCGCTGGTGCTGCTGCCCGAGATTGCCCTGACAGAGCAGTTTCTGACCCGTGTGCAGGAACGATTTGGTGCCAAGCCCGCCGAATGGCATTCAGGCGCCACAATGACCGAACGCCGCCGCATCTGGCGTATGGTGGGCCAGGGACAGGCGCAGCTGGTGATCGGGGCGCGCTCGGCCCTTTTTCTGCCCTTTCAGAACCTTGGCCTGATCGTCGTCGATGAGGAACACGATACTTCTTACAAGCAGGAGGACGGGGTTCTTTACAATGCCCGCGACATGGCCGTGCTGCGGGCGGCCATCTGCGGGGCGCAGGTGGTTCTGGCCTCCGCCACGCCCTCGCTCGAAAGCTGGGCGAATGTGGAGGCGGGGAAGTACCACAAGCTTGAGCTGACCTCCCGCTTCGGCCCCGCGGTCATGCCGCAGATGGGGGCCATCGACATGCGGGCCGAGGGGCTGCCCGCGGACCGCTGGGTTTCCCCCACCCTGCAGAAGGAGGTGACCGCACGGCTGGAGCGCGGAGAGCAGGCCATGCTCTTCATCAACCGGCGTGGCTATGCGCCCGTTACGCTTTGCCGGGCCTGCGGGCATCAGATCGGATGTGACCACTGCGATGCCCGGATGGTTGAGCACCGGTTTCTCAAGAGGCTCATCTGTCACCAGTGCGGTGAGAGCAAGCCCATGCCCGAGGTCTGCCCCGCCTGCGGGGCGGAGGGGCGGCTGGCCCCGGTCGGCCCGGGCGTGGAGCGGCTGGGGGAGGAGGCGGCAGCGATCTGGCCCGAGGCGCGCATCGCGACGCTGAGTTCGGACATGTACGGCTCCGCCCGCGCCCTCAAGGCCGAGATCGCGGGCATCGCCGAAGGGGCGGCCGATATCATCATCGGCACACAGCTGGTGGCCAAGGGGCATAACTTTCCCAAGCTGACCCTCGTTGGCGTCATCGACGCCGACCTGGGCCTCATGGGATCGGACCTGCGCGCGGCGGAACGGACCTTTCAACTGATGCGCCAGGTGGCGGGCCGGGCCGGACGGGCGGAGGCACCGGGCACGGCGCTTTTGCAGACCTACCAACCGGAGCATCCGGTGATCCGGGCGATCCTGGCGGGAGATGAGGAAGCTTTTTGGGCTGCCGAGGCCAGGGAGCGCCAGCAGGCGGGCGTGCCGCCCTACGGGCGCATGGCGGGGATCATCCTGTCGGGGCCCGATGTGGCGCAGATCTTTGATGCGGGGAACCTGCTGGCCCGACAGGACATGCCCCTGCGCCGGATCGGAGCGCAGGTCTATGGTCCGGCCCCGGCCCCCATCGCGCGGATCAGGGGACGGCACCGGGTGCGGCTGCTGGTCAAGGCAGACAAGGGAGCGCCGCTGCAGGAGGCCCTGGCGACCTGGGTGGCGCAGGTGAAATTGAAAGGCGAGATGCGGCTGGCGGTCGATATCGATCCGCAGAGTTTCTATTGATGAGCCGGTGGCGGCGACCTGCCGCTCTTTTGATCCGCTGAAGGGGCGCGGCGGCGGGATTGAGTATTTTCGGTGATAAAGAGGGGGGGCCTTGCGAGAGACAGGCGGATCGGAGCTCAGGCGGGGAGAGCAGACTTCTCGGGGCCTGCCGTCTGGAGGAGCCGTTCCGTGGCGATGGCGCCGATCCACATGGCCGTGAGGGCCACCAGAGCGGTGCCGACGAGGATTGAAGTACCGGTGACCCCGGCCCCGATGGCGCAGCCCCCCGCCAGCATCGCGCCAAAGCCCATCAGGGCCGCTCCGATCATCGCCTCGCGCATGGGGCGGTGTCCTTCGAATCCCTGAAAGCTGAATTCGCGGCCCCAGAGGGAGGCGGCGAAGGCGCCGATCACCACGCCCGCGATGATGCCGATATCAAAATCGACAAGAGCATCGCGGTCCAGGAAGAACATCAGCGTATTGGCTGAGGGGCCGCTGAAGGTCGCACTTTCGATCTGTACCGGGTCAAAGGCGGCCTGCGAGAGGGCGGTGGTCAGGACCCATCCAAGGGCAATGGCAAAGCCCACGCCGGAGCCGAAGATGAGGCGGCTTGCACCGAGTTCAGCCCTTCTGGCGATCAGGATCGCCGCGAGGGCGAGGAGCAGGCCACCGATGAGAGCCACTTCCTGTGGCAGGCCCACGGAGGTGACGTAGTTCACGTTCTGCCCGCCTTCAGTGATCCAGAGGCCCGCGAGCCAGCTCCGCGTTGGTGAGAGAGCCCCTGCAAGGCTCATCTGTGCGACCACCGCGAAGATCAGGCCAGAGACGACAGAGCGCAGGTTTCCCGTTGCCGCCAGGACAAGCAGCCGCCCCGAACAGCCCCGCGCCAGCACCATGCCCGCGCCGAAGAGCAGACCGCCGACAATGGCGCCCGACCAGGAGCCGGGGATGGCCATCATCCGGGCATTTTCCGCATCGACCAGCCCCGCCATGCGGGCCGCCTGCACCCAAACCAGTGCGGTCGAGAAAGTCAGAAGCCAGACGGCCATGCGGGGGCCGAGGTGCCCGTGGGCAAATTCAATGGCCGAAGCGCGCAGGCAGAAGCGGGATCTTTGCGCGGCCACGCCGAAGACAAGGCCGGTGACCAGTCCGAAAAGGGCTGCGGCCTGCGGCTCTCCGACCGTGTCGAGGAAGGGGGCGATATCAAACATGGCGCTGCCCTATCGAAGCCCCTGAACGCCCGCTTTGATCTGGATCAGTTTTCGCGGGCCTTGCCCTCGCCAAAGGCGGTCAAAGGGCGTATGGCGGAAAAATGGCCCAGTTCATCACTCTTGAGGACGCAAAGCGGCTGCCATTCTGGCGGCGGCCCGTGGCCCTTTTGTTCCTGATGGCGCTGGCTATGCCCATTGCCTTCAACACCTGGTCGGCGCTGCTCAATAACTTCGTGATCGAGGCGGCCAATTTCGACGGGGCCGACATCGGGCTTTTGCACACGGTGCGCGAGATCCCCGGCTTTCTGGCAGTGGGGGTCATTGCCATCATCATCTTCGTTCGCGAACAGGTGCTGGGGCTGGTGTCGCTCATCCTGCTGGGGGCGGCCACGGCGGTGACGGCCTGGTTCCCTTCGATGGGCGGGATCCTGACGATTACCATGCTCAGTTCCATCGGCTTTCACTATTACGAGACGGTCAACCAGTCGCTGCAGCTGCAATGGCTGAGGATCGAGGATGCGCCGCGCATGCTGGGCTGGCTCATTGCGGCCGGGTCCCTTGCTACGCTGGTGGCCTACCTTGCCATCATGGCGCTGTGGGAGACTCTGAACCTCTCCTACAACGTGGTTTACTTTGCCGGGGGCGGGCTGACCGTGCTGATCGCCCTTTTCGCCATGGTGGCCTATCCGCAGTTCGAGGCCCCCACGCCGCAGCACAAGAAGATGGTGCTGCGCCGCCGCTACTGGCTTTATTACGCGCTTCAGTTCATGTCGGGCGCCCGGCGACAGATATTTGTCGTCTTCGCGGGCTTCATGATGGTGGAGCGCTTTGGCTGGGAGGTGCACGAGATCACGGGTCTCTATCTCATCAACCTGGTGGCCAACATGATCCTCGCCCCGTTGATGGGCCGCGCGGTTGGATATTTCGGGGAAAGGCGGACGCTGGGGTTTGAATATGTCGGCCTGGTCTGTGTCTTTCTGGCCTACGGCGGGGTCTACTATCTGGGATGGGGCATGGTGGTGGCGGCGGTGCTTTATGTGCTGGATCATCTCTTCTTCGGCCTCGCCCTGGCGCTCAAGACCTATTTCCAGAAGATCGCGGACCCGGCGGACATTGCCCCAACGGCGGCGGTCGCCTTTACCATCAATCACATCGCCGCGGTCTTCCTGCCGGTCCTGCTGGGCCTTCTATGGCTGGTCTCTCCGGCGACGGTCTTTTTCCTTGCCGCCGGCATGGCCGCAACCTCTTTCATGCTGGCGATGCTGATCCCCCGCCATCCCACGCCGGGGCATGAGACCATCTTCAGCGGTGCACTGCCTCAGGCAGCGGAGTAGCGCGGGTGACTGAGGGCAGGTTTCTGACGGGCGGCACCATGGGCCATGTCGTGCGCATGACCGCCACCGGGGCCTTCGGGATTACCTTCATCTTCCTCGTCGATGCGGCGAACCTCTTCTGGGTGTCCCAACTGGGCAGGCCGCAACTGGTGGCCGCCATCGGTTTTGCCTACGCGATCCAGTTCTTTTCCGTCTCTGTCGGTGTCGGGCTGATGATCACCACGACCGCCCTTGTCTCGCGCTCCATCGGGGCGGGGGAGGTGGACCAGGCCCGCAGGCAGGCGGGGGCGGCCATCACCATCGCGCTGAGCGTGATGGCAGCGGTGGTGACGCTGATTGTGGGGTTCCGCTACGGGCTTGTCGCCCTGGCGGGCGCAGAGGGGGAGACCGCCCGTCTTGCCGCGCGGTATCTGGCGATGACCGTCCCAGCGCTTCTGCCGATGTCGGTGGCGCTGGTGCTCTCGGGGACCCTGCGCGCCTACGGCTACGGGGCTAAGGCGATGTATGTGACGATGCTCTCGGGGCTGGTGCTGCTGGTGTTGGATCCGATCCTGATCTTCTACATGGGGCTGGGGCTGGATGGGGCGGCGATCGGTCTGGTGCTTTTCCGCTTCACCCTGCTGATCCTCGCCATCGCCTTTGCGATCCTGCAGCTCCGGTTGGTGGACCGTCCGCGCCTGCGCACCCTGCGCCGCTTGTTGCCGCCCTTCGTGGCTGTGGCCACCCCCACCATTGCCACCCAGATGTCGACCCCGGCAGGCAACTATTTCCTGACCATGGTGATGGCCCCCTTCGGGGATGAAGCAATGGCCGCCTGGGCCGTGGTGGGCCGTCTGACGGTCGTTGTCTTCGGGGGTATCTTTGCCCTCTCGGGTGCCATTGGCGGGATCTTCGGCCAGAACTTTGGCGCGGGGCAGATGGCGCGTGTGCGCAGCACCTACCGCGATGCGCTGGTCTTTTGCGGTATCTACACGGTGGTGGCCTGGGTCCTCTTGCTGAGCGTGACGTCGCTTGTCATCGACGCCTTTGCGCTGACGGGACTGGGCGCGGAGGTGCTGCGGGCCTTTTCGCTGGTGGGCGTGGGCGGCTTTGTCTTCATCGGCGCGCTTTTTGTCTCGAACGCGGCCTTCAACAACCTCGGGCGGCCCTCCTGGTCGACCCTTGTCAACTGGATCAAGGATGGCGCTCTAAGCTGGCCTGCCGCGGCCGGGCTTGCCCTGGTCTTTGGTGCGCCGGGGGTGATCTACGGCCAGGCCCTGGCCGGTGCCCTAGTGGGCACGCTTGCCGCGCTCTGGGGCTGGTCTTACGTCCGGGGGCTGAAGGGCCCGCAGGAGGTTGACCTTGACCCCATCTTTCCCCGGCCTTACCCGAACCCGGACAGATTTCGGAGAAGATAATGACCACATACACCGCCCTGACCACGCTGGACGGACGCGACCGGGCCTATGCGCTGGGTGACGCGATGGAGCGGCTGGAGCCTGCCCCGACGGGCGTGGGGGTTTTCGAGATGGAAGACGGCTCGGGACTTTGGGAAGTGGGCGGCTATTTCGAGGGGCCACCGGATGAGACCGCCCTGGCCCTTCTGGCCGCGGCCATGGGGGCAAAGCCCTTCGTCACCTCCGAATTGCCCGAAACCGACTGGGTGGCCCACGTCCGGCGTGAGCTTTCGCCCGTGCAGGCGGGACGTTTCTTTGTTTACGGCAGTCACGACGCGGACAAGGTACCCGAAGACTGCGAACCACTGCTGATCGAGGCCGCGATGGCCTTTGGCACGGGACACCACGGCACCACGCTGGGCTGTCTAAGGGCACTGGACCGGTTGGCCGCGGCAGAATTTCAAGGCAGGAAGGTGGCCGACATTGGCTGTGGCACCGCCGTGCTGGCCATGGCCGCTGCCCGGATTTGGCCACAAACGGTGCTGGCCAGCGACATCGACAGCGTGGCCGTGGAGGTCGCGCAGGCCAATGTCGACGCAAACGCTCTGACCGGTCGGATAGTCTGCCTGGAGGCAGCCGGCTTTGATCACCCGGACCTGGCCACGGCAGCACCCTTCGATCTGGTCTTTGCCAATATTCTTAAGGGTCCGCTGATCGCACTGGCTTCTGACATGGCCGACGCGCTGCAGCCTGGTGGCTATGCGATTCTCTCCGGTATTCTGAACGAACAGGCGGACGAAGTGATCGAGGTTTATGCACGGTGTGGTATCAATCTGGAGCACCGGGAAAGCATTGTTGACTGGACGACGCTGACGCTCAGAAAATAGACAAACTAACGAGGCAAATCTGGCGAAAAAAGGAGGGCTTGCCCCTTTTCTGCCACAATTCGTGGTTATTCCATTCTTAACAGCGGTGGGGGTCGCTTGTTGAGAGAGACTGCTATGGTTGAGACACACGAAGACTTCTCGCACCGCTTGCACAAGCTGGGCCAAAAGCACGCGCAGATGTCGCGTGGCTATGTCAACGTTCTGACCCGCGATGGACTGATCGTCACAAAGCCAAAGCGCTTTCGCCGTAACAATTCCGGCCTGCGGATGATCGCCGTCGTGATCATGGGCTTTTTCTTTTTCAAGGCACTTGCCCTGTCCAGCATTGGTCCGCAGGCCTACGATGACCGCCTTGCTCTGATGAAGACCGGCAACCAGATCGAACAGCTTGGTGCCGTAATCATGGCACCTGACGCTATCACCCAGAAAGTGGCACAGATCATCGGACCCATTCTGCGCTGAATTCTTTCCGCGCTGCCCGCAGGGGCGGCGCACCCTCTAATTTGCTCTCTCCAAACAAAAGTGCCGCGCCCTGAGCATCAGGAGCGCGGCACTTTTTTTGGCCCGGGTCTGGACCGGGATCCTGTCGGCTTAGCGGATCAGGTCGGAATGGGCGACGCCGTCGATGTCGCCACGGATCAGGCCGATGTCTTCCAGCTCACGGTCCGTGAGTGCGGAAAGCGCCTTGCGGGTCACGCGGGCGTCGTTCCATGCCACGACGTTTTCGAGCAGGGAGCCAAAGAAGCGCGAAACGGCAGATGTGGAGCCGTATGCGGTGCGGGATGTGTCAAAAGCTGCCATTGGAGCCGTCCTTAGATAAATGGTTATGCCGGTTTTCCCAGCGGTGTAATGGGCAGATAGGGCCAATGGATTGCAGTTACAAATGCTGGATTTGCATGTGTGATCTGCGCAAACTGCATAGGTGGGGACCAAGGTTAACGCACCGTAATACATAAGAAAATCCGGGTAGGATGTGTCGTTTACGCGCTTCGAAATGGCGAAAACGGACGCCGTGATCCGAAAGCGACAAGGGCCCTGTCGTGAACGGTCTTCGTGCCGAATTTCTTTCCCAATGTTCGCCTTTCGTGCTAGTGCACCAAAAAAGCAACAAGTTTAGGCAAGGCGGGCATGGCATGCGAGTGATTGGCATTGATCCGGGGCTCAGAAACCTCGGATGGGGGGTGATCGACGTCGTCGGCAGCCGCCTGACCCACGTCGCCAACGGAATTTGCCGTTCCGAAGGGGCGGATCTGGCCTCACGGCTCCTGTCCCTTCACGAACAACTCACACGGGTGATCGCGGCACATGCCCCCGCGATGGCAGCGGTTGAGCAGACCTTCGTCAACAAGGACGGGGCCGGGACACTCAAGCTGGGTCAGGCGCGGGGCATTGCGATGCTGGTGCCCGCCCAGGCCGGGATCAGCGTGGGCGAATATGCCCCCAACACGGTCAAGAAGACAGTCGTGGGCGTGGGCCACGCGGACAAGACCCAGGTGGCCCATATGGTGTCAATCCAATTGCCAGGGGTGCGCATCGAAGGCCCCGATGCCGCCGACGCGCTGGCCATCGCCATCTGCCACGCGCACCACGGCGGGGCAGGGAGCCTCGCGCAGGCCGTGGCGAGGGCCGTGGGATGATCGGCAAGATCACGGGCCGCATCGAATACCGCACCACCGATCACGTGCTGATCGACGTGCGCGGGGTGGGCTATCTGGTCTACTGCTCGGAACGGACCATGGCGGCCCTGCCGGGGGTGGGGGAGGTGACGGCGCTCTACACTGATCTGCAGGTGCGTGAGGATCTGATGCAGCTCTTCGGCTTTCAGACGCTGGCGGAAAAGGAATGGCACCGCCTGCTCACCTCGGTTCAGGGCGTGGGGGCAAAGGCTTCGCTTGCCATTCTCGGGACGCTTGGCCCCGATGGAGTGAGCCGGGCCATCGCTTTGGGCGACTGGAACGCGGTCAAGGCGGCCAAGGGCATCGGCCCGAAGATCGCTCAGCGCGTCGTGCTGGACCTCAAGGACAAGGCCCCCGCCGTCATGGCCATGGGCGGCACCCCGGCCGCGGCGCAGGGCGGCGAGGTGGTGGAGGTGATCGAGCCGATGGCACCGGTCATGGCCCCCCCCATCCCCGCGAACGCATCGGCCCAGGCGGAGGCCCTGTCGGCCCTTGGCAATCTTGGCTATGCCCCCGGCGACGCGGCAGGGGCCGTGGCCCAGGCAGCGGCTGAGAATGAGGGCGCCGATACGCCCACGCTGATCCGGGCGGCATTGAAACTGCTTGCGCCAAAAGGGTAGGGGGTCTGAATGACGAATATTGATCCTACTGTGCGGCCGGAGCCGATGCCCGAGGACCTGGACCGCGCGCTGCGTCCGCAGCGCTTGGATGAATTCGTCGGACAGGCGGAGGCGCGGGCCAATCTTGCGGTCTTCATACAGTCTGCTCGCCAACGAGGCGAGGCGATGGATCACACGCTTTTCCATGGGCCCCCTGGCCTGGGCAAGACGACCCTCGCACAGATCATGGCGCGGGAGCTTGGGGTGGGTTTCAGGATGACCTCCGGCCCGGTTCTGGCCAAGGCAGGCGATCTGGCGGCGATCCTGACCAATCTGGAGGCCCGCGATGTCCTTTTCATTGATGAGATCCACCGCCTGAACCCAGCTGTGGAAGAAGTGCTTTATCCCGCGTTGGAGGATTTCGAACTGGACCTCGTCATCGGCGAAGGCCCCGCCGCGCGGACCGTTCGGATCGAGCTGCAGCCCTTCACACTGGTGGGGGCCACCACACGGATGGGGCTGCTGACGACACCCCTTCGGGACCGCTTCGGCATCCCGACGCGGCTGCAATTCTATTCCGAGGATGAGCTCTTCATCATCGTGGAGCGCAATGCACGCAAGCTGGGTGCGCCGGCGGAAGAGGCGGGCGCGCGCGAGATCGCCCGGCGCGCCCGTGGCACACCCCGCATCGCCGGGCGGCTTCTGCGGCGGGTGGTGGATTTCGCGCTGGTCGAGGGTGACGGAAGGGTCACGCAGGACCTCGCCGATATGGCGCTGAACCGGCTAGAGGTGGATCATCTGGGCCTCGATGGGGCGGACCGGCGCTATCTAAGGCTCATTGCGGAGAACTATCAGGGCGGCCCCGTCGGGATCGAAACCCTTTCCGCTGCCCTTTCGGAAAGCCGAGATGCGCTGGAGGAGGTGATCGAGCCTTTCCTGCTGCAACAGGGGCTGATCCAGCGCACGCCAAGGGGACGGATGTTGGCGCAGAAGGGCTGGACCCATCTGGGGCTGGCACCACCGAAGCCGCAGGGGGGGCTTTTCGAGGCCTGAAGGCGGTTCCTGCGGCAGATCGGTCTTTTCGGCAAAAAGCAACGAAGGGTTGGCGCCTGGAGGGGCAGCCTTAAGTTGGCTCAGATGACAGATATGAGAGACGACCTGCGGGCCTGCCGCATTTGTGCCGACCGTTTCGCCGCGACGGCGACGGCGCATCAGCCCAATCCGGTGGTCTGGTTCGCCCCCGGCGCGCGTCTGCTGATCGCCAGTCAGGCACCGGGGCTGCGGGTGCATGAGGCCAACACGCCCTTCTGGGATGCCTCCGGCAAGCGGCTGCGTGACTGGCTGGGGCTGGATGAGCAGACCTTCTATGACCGCTCCAAGGTGGCGATCATTCCCATGGCCTTCTGCTTTCCAGGCTATGATGCCAAGGGCAGTGACCTGCCGCCGCCGCCCATTTGCGCGCGCACCTGGCGTGGGCCTGCGCTGGATGTGGTGCCCGATGTCCGCCTGACCGTGCTGATCGGAGGGCATGCGATGAAGTACCATCTGCCAGGATTCACAAAGGTCACCGATGCCGTGCGCAACTGGCGCGACCATCCGCCCGGCATCTTTGCCTTGCCTCATCCCTCCTGGCGCAATACCGGGTGGCTCAGGAAAAACCCCTGGTTCGAAAGTGACGTGCTGCCGCCCCTGCGCGCGGCGGTGAAGGAGGTGCTGAGTGACTGACGCGACCCCCCTGGACGCGGCCCACGCCGCCATGATGGCGGCGGAGGACGATGATGCCGCCCGCCTGCGGTTCTACGAGCGGGTGGCGGATGTGGAGCTTTTCCTGCTGCTGGAGGCGGAGCCGGAGGGCGATCAGATCTCGCCCCTGCTGCTGGAGAATGAATATGTCCTGGTCTTTGACCGCGCGGCACGGCTGGCGGCCTACGTTGGCGAGGCTGCCCCTTACGTGGCCCTTTCGGGCCGCACCATTGCGGTCATGCTGGAGGACCAGCCGCTGGGCATGGCGGTCAATATCGGGGTGGCCCCATCAGAGATCCTTTTGCCCGCGGACGCGGTGGCCTGGCTGCGCGATACCCTTGCGCAAGAGGCCGGAGAGGTGGAGGCACGGATCGAGCAGGTCCTGCCACCCAAAGGCCTGCCGGAAACGCTGATTGCCGCCCTCGATGCCAAGCTGGCCACGGCCACTGCGATGGCGGCGGGGGCTTTTCTGGTGGCGGTGGAGTATGAGGGCGGCGGCCGGGGCCACTTGCTGGCTTTTGTCGGGGCGATCCCGCGCGCGCAGGCGGCGCTGGTCCGCGCCGCTTCGGAGGCGCTGACCTTTTCGGGGATCGAGGCAGGGGCGATGGACGTGGGCTTTTTCGAGCCCAGTGACCCCACGGTCGAAAAATTGGCGAAGGTCGGGTTGCGTTTCGATCTGCCCCAGGGGGAGGCATTGCAACATACGCCGCGCATGCCGCCCGGCACGGACCCCTCCAAACCGCCCATTCTGAAATAATCGGCGCATGAGGCCCGGCAAATCCCACCTTCCCGTCACAGTGGCGCGAGGTCACGGGACCGTGGGGTGCAAGCCTCCGCCAATTTGCTAGCTTGGGCGAAAGCTTTAGATCAGGAGAGACCTATGAACCGCTTTACCCTCGCCATTGCCGCCGCCGCGACGGCCATTGCCTTTGCCCATTCCGCCCTCGCCGAGGGGCAGTACGTGGACCAGACCGGATTTGCCGTCTCGGGCTATGACGTCGTGGCCTACCGGGACCTGTCACAGGAGGCCATCGGCAGCGCGCAACCTGCACCCGTGCCGGGTAAAGCCTCTATCACGGCGGACTACAACGGGGCCACCTTCGCTTTCTCATCGGAGGAGAACCGGGAGACCTTCCTGTCGGACCCCGCCCGTTACGCGCCGCAGTATGACGGACACTGTGCCTATGGCGCTGCCAAGGGGGGCAAGGTGCCGGGCAACCCCACGCTCTGGCGGATTGTCGATGACAAGCTCTATCTCAACATCACCAAGAACGTGGTGGGCTTCTGGGAAGTGGATATTCCGGGCAACATCAGCCTGGCAAATGGCAACTGGCCCGCGCTGGATGATGCGCCGGGGTCGGAACGCGCCATTCCCAAGTTTACCTCCTCCGCCCCACTGAAATGACCGACCCCTCCGGTTCCCCTCAACCGGAATTGGGTAAGACCCCGTCGCCCGTCGGAAGGCGGGGTCTTGTCCTTGCGGGCCTGGGGCTTGGGGCGTTGGCCGCTGTTGGCGCGGCGCGCTGGTACAACATCGCCGCCGATCTGTCGGGTGATGATCTGACTGTGCAGGAGGCCCTGCGGGCAGCAGAGGCGGGGGAAGTCCTGCTGATCGACATTCGCCGTCCCGATGAATGGGCAAGGACCGGCATCGGGCGAGGGGCCATCCCCATAGACATGCGCAGACCCGATTTCACGGACGTGCTGCTGGCGCAGGCGGGGGGCGTTCCGGACCGGCCCATCGCACTGATCTGCGCGCGCGGTGTCCGCTCTGCCCGTCTGGCTGCGCGGCTGGAAGCGGCGGGGTTCACCACAGTTCTGAACGTGCCCGAGGGGATGCTGGGATCCGGCGCAGGGCCGGGATGGCTGCAGGCCGGTCTGCCGGTGGTCCGGCCCTGAGCGCTACTCCGCCGGAATCGGTTCTTTCGCCAAAAGCTCTGCTTTGAGTTCCCCCCGCGCCTCCCGCGCGCGGGCAACGATGCCGGGCTCGCGCAGATTCGTCGGATTCTGCATTGAAAGGAGCGCGGGCAGGCGGCCGCCGACGTCCAGCGCGGAGAGGGCCGACAGGGGCACAGCCAAGACCAGGCTAAAGATGATCGGCACCAGCCAGAGCGAGATTAGCCCGGCGGCCAGTCCGCTGAGCAAGAGGAGGCCCAACCCTGTTTCAAGCCAGTGGAAGGCAATCAGCGTGCGCAGCGGATAGCCCTCGGCACCGCGCCGCTGGGGTGCCCATGACTCGGACCGGGTGAGGGCTGCGCGCAGGACCGCCTTGGTCTGCTGGATCATGAGGACCGGCGCGTAGGCGATGGAGAGCAGTACTTCGGTTGCGAAGGCTGCAAGGAAAGCGCCATGGCCCCCGTAGACCCGCGCGGCCTTGGGTGTGGCGGCGATGGCCACGGCTCCGGTCAGTTTGGGGGTCAGCAGCATGGCGTACATGATGACCAGGAAGACCGCGCTGTCGATATGGCTCATTGCAGGGGGCCAGTCGGGGAAGAGCGGGTTCGCCTCGTTGAAATAGCGGATGACGTTTGTCTCCGCATCGACGCCGAGCAAGGCCCAGAAGACCAGCAGCACAAACCAGGCGGGCGACAGTAAATAGGCAACGGCCCCATGAAAGAGGTGAAAACGCGAGACGGGGTGGAGGCCTGCCGTGCCCAGAAGCCTAAGATGCTGCAGGTTGCCCCGGCACCAGCGCCGGTCGCGCAGGACATAGTCGATCAGGGTGCCCGGCGTTTCCTCAAAACTGCCGCTGACGCGGGGCAGGAAACGCACGCCCCAGCCCGCCCGCCGCAGAAGGCCGGCTTCGACGAAGTCGTGGCTGAGGATCAGATCGCCCTTGCGCAGGTGCGGCAGGCCCGCGCTGGTCGCAAAGGCGCGGGTGCGGATGATGGCGTTGTGGCCCCAGTAGTTGCCCTCGGACCGGGACCAGAGCGCCAGCCCCTCGGCCAGCAGCCAGCCGTAGGCGATATTGGAGAACTGCTGCATTCGGGCAAAGAGCGTCCGCGCCCCGATGAGCATCGGAAAGGTCTGGATCAGACCGGCCTCGGGGTCCGCCGAAAGCTCCGTTGCGAGCCGTTCGATGGCGCGGCCGGTCATCAGGCTGTCCGCGTCCAGCACGACCATCGCCTCGTGCGCAGCCCCCCAGCCCGTGATCCAGTCGACAAGATTGCCCACCTTCTTGTCGGTATTACGGGGGCGGCGACGATAGTGCACGGCGATCTGTGGCGGGGTCGAGACGCGGAGGCGGATGAAGGCGGCTTCCTCCAGCGCGGCGATTTCGGGGTCGCGGGTATCGGAGAGGATGAAAAGGTTATAACGGTGCAGGCCCTTGCGGTTGGCCAGATCGTCCAGCATGGCGGCGGCATTGCCAAAGACGTCCCAAGGCACCTCATTGCAGATCGGAACCAGCAGGGCCACGTCGATGGGGCGCACATCGGTGGGGGTGCGCATCTGGGCGCGTTCGCGGGCCAGAAGACCCGCAATGGCGACGCCCACGGTGCTGACCGACAGGGTAACCCAGACGAAGGTCGCGCCGATCATGCACAGGAGCGCCCATTCGAGGCCCGTCATGCCCTGGCCCGCGAACCAGCCGTAAAGGGCCTGGACCATCAGCGCGGTCCCGACCAGGGCAGGCGCGAAGAGAGCGAGCCGCCAGAGCAGCGGCGTCCTGCCGCCTTTGCGTTGAGGCCGATGGGGCCGGGCGCGCAGGTTCTGCGCCTCCATGGCCAGCGGCGCGCGCGGCGGCATGTGGGGATGCTGCGGGGTCATGGGGCGGTCCACCGGTAAAGCCAGACTTCGCTCAGCGGCTCGCCATCAAGGCGCAACTGGGCGCGGAATTCGGCCAACGTGGCTTCCTGCGCGTGGAAGGTGAAGGCCAGCCTGGGGCCGCCCGTTTCGGGGTTGCGTTGAACGATGCCATCGCTCACCTCGCCCGCGCTGGAGCGAACGAGGACTTCCACCCGGGACAGATCCTCGGGCACGCGGTCCCCGTCGGCAAAATCGATGGCGATGATCTGGCCGCCTTCGGGCCGTCCGCCCATGGCGGTGTTGATGACCTTCACCGGAACATCCGCCGTCGCGGCGACGGGATCGGCACCCCAGTGCAGGCTATAGCTCATCCTATGTTCGTCCCCGGCGCTCAGGGGCTTGGAGGGCCGCCAGTAGGTGACGATGTTGTCGTAGATCTCCCGGTCCGCCGGAATTTCGACCAGAGTTACGGAGCCCGGCCCCCAATCCTCTCCCGGTGTGATCCAGACGGCGGGGCGTTTGTGATAAAGCGCTTCGAGATCGTTGAAATCGGAAAATCGCCGCTTTCGCTGCATCAGGCCGAAGCCGCGCGGGTTGCGGTCTCCGAAGGCGCTGATCTGCAGACGCGTGGGGTTGGCCAGCGGCCGCCAGATTACCTCACCCGCGCCATTGTGGATCAGCAGGCCGTCGCTGTCGTGCACCGCCGGGCGGAAGTCCGAAAAGCGCTGCCGCATGGTGTCGTCGAAAAGGAACATCGAGGTCAGCGGCGCGATGCCAAGGTGCGTGATCTCAGTCCGGGCGAAGAGGGTGGCGGCGACCTTCATCTCCAGCACAGCACCGTGGGTGATTTCAATCCGGTAAGCACCGGTGCAGGAGGGGCTGTCGAGCAGCGCGTGCAGCACCATGCGGTCCGACCCGGATGCGGGGGTTTCAAGCCAGAAGGCGGTGAAGTCGGGAAACTCTTCCCCCATCGGGTCGCCGGTTTTCAGGGCCAGACCGCGCGCGGAAAGGCCGTAGATCTCACCCGTGCCAATCCCGCGAAAATAGCTGGCGCCCTGAAATACCGCGTATTCCTGGAAGATCCCGCTTGTCTCAAGCTCCGCCCGCAGGCGCAGGCCGGAGTAGCCGAGCGTGTCGTCGATCTGCACATCCGGGAATTTGTCCGTAGTATCGAAGACTCCCATGTCGAAGGCCACGCGCCTGGCCGTGCCCCCCTCGACCAAATGCAGCGCCACGGCCTGAGGGAAGTAGAGACCGGGCGGGAATACATCAACGCGCTGGGGCACGTCCGTGCCTTCCCAGAGCGCGTTGCGGCTGTCGAACCAGATCTTGCGGTACTGATCGTAGGTCAGGGTGCGCCAGCTTTCGGGGATAAGGGGGCGGGGTCTGTAGGGTTCCGCCGCGAGGGCGCGTGCCCGACCAATCACGGTATCGGTGTCGAAGGGGGTTGCGGTGTCAACCAGTTGCAGGCCCGGTTCTGCCGCCAGGGCAGCGGAGGGAATAGCGGCCAGAGCGGCCAGTGATTTAAGCACGTCGCGGCGGATCATGCCTTGGCCTCGCCGCGCCAGGGGTGCGATTTGAACCAGCCCGCCCCGTAGGCCACCGCCACCAGCACGCAGGCACCGCCCAGATTGACCAGAAGCGAGGTCAGGGTATCACGGCCCATGACGTCCATGGCAAAGCCCATGACGCGCGCGGTGAACATGCTGACGACGAAGACAGCAAGGCTTTGCTGACCGACCTTTAGGATGACATTGAGGCAGACAGCCCAGCCGCGTGACACTAACCCCTTGCCCCAGGCCCGCAGCCGTTTGCCCTTGTCCCCCGCCGCCACCCAGGCGAGGTAGGCAAGCGCCAGGAAATGCAGATAGCGCAGGATGCCGAAGTCGGACTTGTCGATCCAGGCCTTGTTGGCGATCCGCCAGTCGCGCGCCCAGTCAAAGCCAAGCTCCCGCACACCGATGTTGCTGAAGGGGATGTTGGCCAGCACCAGCAGAGCGGCCAGAACGATCAGCGCGGAGGTGACGGGCGGTTTCGGTAGCCAGCCGCGCATGAAGGCAAAGCCTGTGAAGAAGATCAGCTGCCAGCCGAAGGGGTTGAAGAACCAGGACCGCTCCGTCCACGGCTCCGCCGGGAATTCGAAGTGCCAGGCACCCAGGCCGATGGCCTCCAGCAACGCGGTCTGTCCCATGATCCAAACCCCTATGACGAAGGCAGCCACCAACCGCAGATCCACGCGGGACAGGGCCATGACCACCGGCATCATCAGGAGCACGATCATGTACATGGGCAGGATGTCGAAATAGTTGGGCACCCAACGAAGTGTCATGAAGCTGAGCAGGATATTGGAATTGTCCCACTTGTCGCTTTCCACGAAGATCATCCAGAGGTTCAGCTGCCCCCAGTAGTTGCGCCCGGTGATGTCGAGGTCCGTCAGAAAGACGCAAAGCGCCAGGGTGGCAAAGAAAAGGCCGACGTGCGCCCAGTAGACTTGCCAGACGCGAAAGAGGACCCGCGCGGTGCCCAGAAACCAGCCGCGCCGCGCGAAGGCACCCCCGAAGGCGATGGCGCTGGCCATACCCGAGCAGAAGACAAAGATCTCTGTCGCGTCGGAAAAGCCCCAGCGCGCGGGGATCCAGGAGGTGAGGAAGTTGCCCGGCGTATGGGCGATCAGGATGATGAACATCGCGATGCCGCGAAAAAAGTCGAGCCGCAGATCGCGCACGCGCGTCGCACTCTGCGCACCGAGGGCGGTGACAGGGCGGGAAGGCACTTGGCTGGCGTCGGCGAGGGTCATATTCTTGGCAGCGGTCCGGACTTCTTATTGCGCGGGGATGCGCCGCGCGCGCGACAAGTGGTCGAAC
>JABDKA010000053.1 GCA_013002405.1 Sulfitobacter sp.
TGGTGATATCGACCGGGTTCGCGCGGCCATCTTCGGGGATCAGAAAGGCCCCGACGACATCCCTGAAATCCCCGATTGGGAACATCTCCTGCGCTTCCTTGACCGAGACCTCATGGTTGTTGATCCCGTAGCGCCGCATGAAGGCCGCGACGCGCCGCATCTCGTGCAGACGTTCCTCGTTGGTCGCAATCTGGAGGTATCCGACATCGCGAAAACCCGTCGGGATGCCGGTCTCCGCCTCCAGATTGGCATAGAGATCGCGTCCGTGGGTGTAGATTGCGCATTCGGCCTCGGATTTCAGCAGCCCTGCTACGATCAGACCTGCCGCATGCCAGGTGGTGCCCGATGTCAACCGCCCCTGTTCCAGGACCACGACATCCTTCTGGCCCAGCTTGGTCAGGTGGTAGGCCGTGTTCATGCCAATAGATCCACCGCCGATGATGACGGTCTGGGCTTGGCTGGGCAGGGTGTCGGCCATGTAACTGATCCTTGGTGAAAGGCGTTTCTTTTCGCCTAGCAATGGGTGTGTTGACTGTCTAGCGACTGGGCGATCATTCAATAGCCGCTGGTGTAAGCCGATTGGCCCTGCCTGAAGACCCGCTAGACCGGTCGCAGGTAGACAAGGCATGTCTTCTGTGAGCTTCTTTCAGGAAACCTACATCAAGCGAGGGGAATACTATGGGAGCGTTGAGCAAGAAGGTGGCCTGGGTGACCGGTGCGGGCGGCGGCATCGGGGAGGCATCGGCGAAGGCCCTGGCGGAGAGCGGGGCGCATGTTGTCCTCTCCGGGCGTCGCCTGGAGGAACTTGAGCGCGTCGCCGCTGAAATCGCCGCCTCCGGCGGTTCGGCGGAGGCGGCGCAGCTCGATGTCTCCGATGCGAAGGCCACGCAGGCGATCTGCGATGATCTGATGGCGCGGTATGGCCGGATCGATCTTTTCATGGCGAATGCGGGGATCAACGTGCCCAACAGGGCGGTGTCGGCGATCACGCCCGAAGACTTTGCAAGGGTGGTCGATATCAACCTCAATGGGGTGATGAACGGCGTGTTGGCCGTGCTGCCCCAGATGCGCGCGCGGGGTGACGGGACGCTCATCCTCACTTCTTCATGGGCGGGGCGGCATCCCTCCCGTCTGACGGGACCGGCCTACAGCGCCTCCAAGCACGCTGTCGTGGCGCTGAGCCACTCGATCAATCAGGAGGAGGGGGTCAACGGCATCCGCTGCACTGCCCTGATGCCGGGGGAGGTTGCGACCCCGATCCTGCAACACCGGCCCAAGCCCCCCGCACCTGAGGATGTGGCCAAGATGCTGAAAGCCGAGGATCTTGGGGCCATTGTCCGTTACATCGCCGAGGCGCCTCCACATGTCTGCCTCAACGAAATCCTCATCAGTCCTACCTGGAACCGAAGCTTTGTCGGCGTGGCCGAAGCGGGCGGCATCAAGCTCTGAGCGCCAACTGAGGGGACAAGCAATGAAGGGGAGGCATCTCGTGGCCCCTTCTTCGCTTTCATCCAGCTTGAATTCTAACCCTCTGGGATAGAGCGGTTCTATCAGGCGGCGCTCTCTTCGGGGGCCTTTACGCGGCCCACACGCCAGGCCAGGCCGAAGGGCAGAAGCGCAATGGCTAATCCCGAAAGGGTCAGAACCGTGTGGTTCAGCCCTGCAACCCCGCCGACCGGGGCCGCGACCATCAGCCCGGCGAAGAAGAGCACAAAGCGCATGAGCATGCTGGTCGCACTGGAGTGAAGTGGGCCCACGAAGCTCACGTACCCCTGCAGCGCCGATGAGATGAACCAGACACCGATCAAGGCACAGATCAGAACCACGATCACTTCCGTCGCCGTCCCTTGTCCGATCAGCGCGGGGTTCAGCACGAAGAAGAAAGGCACAACATAGATTACGCCACCCAGTTTCATCGCCTCGAACCCCGTCTTGAAAGCATTGGCACCGGCCATGGAGGCGGCCGCGAAGGCACCCAGGGCAACCGGCGGCGTGATGAAGCTGACCATGCCCCAGTAGAGGATGAAGAGGTGTACGGCGAGTTCGTTCAGCCCGGCCTGCACCAGGGCAGGGGCCAGGACCACCGCCAGGAAGATGTAACAGGCCGTTACGGTCATCCCCATGCCGAATATGAAGGAGGTGACAGCCCCCATGATCAGCAGCATGGGCATGGAATTGCCCGCCATATGCACCAGCTCGTTCGCCAGCGGGCCGGTCAGGCCCGTCGCCTGGAAGGCTCCTACGATCATGCCGATGCCCAAGAGCACCGCCACGAGTTCGGACAGGGTACGCCCGACAGATACGATGATGTTCAGGAAACCTTCCCAGGACACTCGATCACCCTTTCTGAACTGGTTGACCACCAGCAGCAGGGCAACGGCGTAGAAGGGCGCGGTGGTTTCCCAGCGAAAGGCCACCATGAGATAGATCAGAAGCGCAAAGACGGCGATATAAAGCCAGCCCTCACCAAGTGTTTTCAACGCGGACGGGCGATCCGCCTTCGGCAACCCCTTCAGACCGCGACGGGCCGAATAGGCGTCGATCTGCACAAAAAGACCGAAGAAATAGAGCAGCGACGGGATCGCCGCAGCCAGCATGATCTCCACATAAGGACGGCTGAGCCATGATGCGATGACGAAGGCGGTTGCACCCATGATCGGTGGCATCAGGACGCCCCCGGTTGAGGCGCAGGCCTCGGTCGCGGCGGCATATCGCGCGGAAAAGCCGGTCTTTTTCATCGCCGGAATGGAGACGGCCCCCGTGGTCAGCACGTTCGAAATCACGGAGCCCGACATCGACCCCATGAAGCCCGAGGCAAAGATCGACACCTTGGCCGCCCCGCCGCGGTAGCCGCCCACCAGCGCCATGGCGAGGTTGTTGAAGAATTTGCCGCCACCAGTGAATTGCAGCACGGCCCCGAAAAGGATGAAGCCAATGACCAGATTGCCGAAGGCGCGCATCGGAATGCCGAAGGAGGCCTCGGAGGAGATCATGAAATAGGGGATTACATCGGTGAAGGGCTGGGTGAACCCGTTCAGCGGATCCGGCACATGCTCTGCGAAGGTCGGGTAGAGCGAGAAGAGAAGCACGATGCCGAAAAGCACCAATCCACCGGCGCGCCGTGTTCCTTCGAGGATGAGCAGATAAAAGATGATGGACGCCCAGACAGCCCGATCGGGTGCGGCATATTCCCAGCCGCTGTCAAGGCTTTCGCCTGCGGTCATCACGAAGAAGGCAGAAACCCCGATAGTTGCCGCCGCCAGAAGCCAGTCATACCAGGGTACCTGAGCTGTGGGCGGCCCGGAGGCGCGGAAAGTGATAAAGGTCAGGCTCAGGAATAAGCCTGCAAGGACATAGAGGTACATCCCTTCCAGAAGCGAATACCCGGCGATCCGCAAATTGAAGAGCTGGTTGATGGCCACGCCGATCGCGGCCAGCGTAAAGAGAATGATCATCCAGCGGGCAGCGCCGAAGAAAGTCAGCCGCTCGGCCTGTTTTTCTGCTTCGAGTGCGGAACCACCGCGATCTGTCGGGCCTGTCTTCTCTGTCATTTTGCTCTCGATCGGTTGGTCCGGCAGGGGCCGGACGAAAGGTCTCAGGCGGGCCCGAAAGCCAGCCTGTCTCTTTGGTTAACCGGTTCAGAAAACGACGGCGAAACCGCCTGCTTCAAGCGCTTCGCGGCGCTTTGCGTCCCAGGCCTCTTCCCAATTGTCGGGGCCCTCGGCCTTGAGCTCTTCCCAGGCTTTCATGAGTGCTGCCTGACGGGCCACCAGATTGTCATTGTGCGCTTGTGCCTTGTCGGTCCAGACACCAATTTCCTTATAATAACGGATCGCGCCTTCGTGGTAAGGGGCTACCCACTCGAAGTTCTGCTTTTCGAGCGCCCAGCCACCGATGCCCGGCGCATTGCCATCGTACTTGTCGAAGTAGACGTCCATCGCCTTGGTCATGTTATAGGTCAGGTCTGCATCCTGTTCAGCGTAGGTCATCAGAACCGGATAGGCGTAACCCGCCGTCGGCACGCCATCCGTGCCATCGATGGTTGCACCCACGACCGCCGTCATTGGCGAAAAGAAAGGCGCGATGTCCTGCATCCGCGCAAGCCCTTCGGTATTGTTGGGGTCAATCGGGGGCCAGTAGACGCCACGCGGACCAGAGGCGGCCTCGTAAGCGCGGCCCGAGTTGGTGGAGGCAAAGGCCGCATCTACGCTGCCATCAATCATCCCGGCCCAGCTGTCACCGAAACCGCCGAATTCGACGATTTCGACGTCATCCCAGGTCAGCCCGCCGTAGGCAAGATAGGCCTGGTTGTTCACGTTGAGCGCCGGGGCACCCTTGACGTAGGCCACGCGCATGCCCTTGAGATCAGAGTATTCGAACCCTTCACACCCGGGCTTGCCCGCTTTTTCGCAGGCCTCTGCGGCCACGGCCATCGACAGCCCGACCGCACCGCCGTTGTTCGCGGACAAAACGCGCACGGGCTGCGGACCCCAGTTTTCAGCGCCGAACTGGAAGACACCTTCCTGTGCCATAAAGGACCCGCCGACACCGTTCGCGGAGAACTGCACCTTGCCCTGGCGGAGCGGTTCGGTGCGCGCGATGTCGTTCTTTCCGGGCAGGACCCGCAGGTTGACGCCCGTCGCCTCCTGAAGCGCCGCGCCGATGGCGACGGACTGGTTGTAGCCGGCCGATCCGGTGCCATAAGCGGTCCAGGTAAGCTGCGACGGCAGATCGGTTTCCTGAGCCATTAAGGGCCCCGAAACCAAACAGATTGCTGCTGCCAGCGAAGTGATACGCATTCATTTTCCTCCCAAATTTACATCGGTCCGCCGTTGCGGCGGATCCATGTCCCTGAGCCAATTGATCAATGCCGCTCTGGCTGAGTCCTTCCAGCGAAGCTTACCGACCAATTCAAGCAAAGTGATACATCCCGAGAACCTGACGTAGGAGATAATGGGATGCAAGATAACTTTTGAAAAAAAAGAAACTTCGTTTCGCATAGCGGAATAACGCCTTTGCGGTTTTCTGCCGAATAATGCGCAACAGGTCCGCAACCATCGGTCCGAGCTGTCCACGAGACATCCGCCATCTTCCCGGCAAACCACGGGTGGCAGTTTAAACGCCAGATCCCCAACCTGCGGCCGCTTGAGCGGGATCGTGGCGCAGTCTTGTGGTGACATCACGGTCCTGAACGGCCCGACCGAAGACAATCGGCTGGAAAGCCGAAGGCGATCTATTGCGCATCCAACCAACGCATGGAAGCAACAACGAAGGACCTTTATCGATTAGAAACGCCTTTCGCCGTATTATTTTCAAGCAGGAGTGATAGCCTGCCAGATATATCTATGGCCGCATGAGTTGCGGCGCAGCGCATGGTGAGTGCATGTGGCAAAACAATGATCCCGGGGGCAAGAAGCCCGAAAAGCTGAAATGCATCCGATGCAGTGCCAGCGGCAGGATTCCCTGTGAAATCTGCAGCGGCAGAGGCGAGATGGTGATCAAGAGGAACGCGCGCGGTCAGCCGGAATATGCCCGTTGCAGCGGGTGTTTTGGATTGAAGACCATGCGATGCCGGAACTGTGGCGGTACCGGCTTCAACTGAACGCCTCTGAACTGAACAACCTCTGACTCAATGCTTCACTTTTTTGGCCGCACCAGCATGGCTGCGTAGGTGCAAGCAAAGGCGCCGAAGGCCGATAGCTACAGCAGGCCTGCGACATAGCTTAGTCCTGGTGCCACTGGCGCAGCCAAGCGTGCGGCCACGGATCCAAAGAGGCAGAGATAGATCAAGACAGTCGCCCGGTTGGCGGTGGTTGCCCGGCCAGTGTGGCCCAGGGTGGCACGGGTCATGACCGCAGGTGTCATTCCCCAATTGCGCCTGCCATCCAGATGTGTTGGGCGGCAGCCCGGTCCGCTGCACCGAGCATTTTCTCGACCGCCATGCAAACCGCGCCCAAAGGTATCATTGCGTAGGAAAAGTGAAGCACCCAAACCGGGGGTTCCCTTCCCGTGCGGTGCCCCTGCCAGCGCATCAGCCGCAATAGGTGCAGCGCACCGAAGGCCAAAAGAGCGAAGGAGGTCAGGAAGGCAAGGGGGGCCGCCACCCAGAGCAGCAGGAGTGGCAGACTTGCCAGCAGCACCAACCTGTCGAACCCCTCCATCGGTGGCGCGGGGCGTGCGGCCTGGCCTGCGCTGACAAGCCAGTTGCGGGTGAATGAGGGAATGATCCGCCCTCCGATGACGGCAATCATCATCACAGCGGTTGCAACGCCCAGCCGCAACCCGACGCCCTGCGTGGCGTAGCGCCCCTGAGAGGCTTCGATGTGAAAAAGGGCATTTGTCAGAGTGAAGACCACCAGAAGCGCCAGCACGATCAGGTTGCGCCGGTTTCCGCCCGCCACAAGCTCGCGCAAGATGAGCGCGCAGAGCACCAGAAGGAAGATCAGATCAAGGGCCGGGGCGGCCCGCACTGGCAGAGCGGCAGAGGAGAGGATGGCGATCCGACCCAGAGCCCAAAGGCGCAAGAGACCCGCAAGCGGCCTGCCCACGATTGGCATGCGCCCGGTTCAGTTGGGGGATCGCCGTCAACAGAAAACCGGCCAGAACCGCACCGAGATAGCCGACGAGGAATTCGTGCGCGTGCCAGAAGATGGGATCAAATTTCGTAGGCAGGGTGATTTTTCCGGCCAGCAGGCAGATCCAGAGGACCATCACCAAGGAGGCCCAGAGCGACGCGAAGAGGAAGAAAGGCCGGTTACCAAAGCTGAAAAGCGCGGGTCCATCCCACGCGCGCGTCTGTTCCATCGTAGTTCTCGCCATATCAGTCGCCGCTCTTTTCGGATGCTTCATCCGCCACGTCCATGAGGTGCCTGATATGGCGCGCGAAATACCAGGTCGCCGGAAGGCCGAACACACATCCCAGCCCGATGGACCAGAGGGGTGAAGCAACGGTACCGCCGATCCAGCTGAAGATCAGGGAGGCAAAGAAGACATTGATCGCGGCGGCACCTGCCCCGAAGGGGTAGAGCGCCAGCGCGATCTGCCCCGTGCTCCAACCCGACCGGGTCATTTTCGCGCCACCAGCCGTTGAACGAGGACAAGCGCCACGATCAACGCAACGGAGCTCAGAGCGAACCAGAATTCCGCCGTGGCCGATTGGGCCTGCGGGATCGGCCGACTGAACCCATCCGCTGAAGCGGAGGATGCGTAAAGGGCCGGGATGATAAAAAGCAAGTGGCGCATGTCAATTCTCCTGGGTCAGGGTACGGTAGAGGTCAGGCAGGACGCGGATCAGGCGTTCCGGATGGGGCAGCAGGGTGAAACCACCGCGCCCGAAGATGCGGGCGAACCAGTCCTGGCCGTCCTCGTCGATGATGATGCCATGAAGGCTTTGCCCCCTGGTACGGGCCTCACGAACGGCCATGTGGCTGTCTTCGTTCCCGTGCTGGCCTTCGTAGTGATCCAGATCGTTCGGTTTGCCATCGGTCAGCACGATCAGCAGTTTGCGGGCGCTTGGTTCTTCGGCCAGTTGCGCACTGACGTGGCGGATCGCGGCGCCCAGACGGGTGTAATGGCCGGGCTTCAAGGCACCGATGTTTGCGCTGATCTCGGGGGACATCGGATCCTCGAAATCCTTGCAGCAGGTCAGGAAGACCCTGTCCCGGCGGAGTGAAGAAAAGCCCCAGATGCCCAGCCGATCACCCGCGGCATTGATGCCCCCCGCCAGTGCCGCCATCGCTTCGCGTGCCACCTCGATGACGCTGGTGTCGCCGATCGCCGCCTCGGTAGAGCGGGAGGTGTCGATCAGGAAGGCAACCGACAGGTCCCGCTCGGTTTGCCGTGCCGCCTGCCAGATCCGGTCGGAGCCCCGTCCGGTTGCGGCCAGATCGGCGCGGTTGGTGAGCAGGGCATCGAGGTCCAGTTCGGATCCGTCTACCTGACGCGGCTGCAGGATACGGCGCGGGCGCAGTGCTTCGAACTGGCGGCGCACCTCGCGCATGCGCCTTTCATTGGGATTGAAGGGTTTTCCGTCCGGTCGGTCAGGGGCCTCCAGCACGCGGCAATGGTCAGGCATGTAGCTGCGCGAACGGTGGTTCCATTCGGGATAGAGATGCACCCCTGCCTGGGTCTCGTGATCGGCATCGGCGGGCGACAGATCAAGGTGCAGGCGCAGGCGGGTCGCAGCCTTGCGGTCCTGTTTGGACAGGGTGATCTCATCCTGATCGTCGGCGGCCTTCTGTGCGTTCTCTTCATTGTCGTCATCGACGCTGCGATTGATGTTCATCGACTCGACCCAGGACAGGATCGATTCAAATCTGTGGATGATGAAGCTGTCCTTTCGGTTCTGCTGGTCCTGATCTTTGCGCGCGCCAAGTTTGCGGTTGGTGTGCGCGGCGTCAGGGGGCGGTGTTGCAGGATCGGCCAGATCATCACCCGCAGCCGCACCTGATCCGGGCGGCGTGAAGTTCAGCCAGATTGGCACCGGCGCAAAGGGTCTGTATCCGCGCGCGGGGGGCTCAAGTAAGAGCTTCGGAGCCCCGCCACAGAGCTGATCACAGATCGCTTTTTCGACGCTTTGCTCCTGCGCGGGACGCCAGACATCCGGGCGCGCGGATGCGCAATGCCGCGCCATCTCGACATAGGCCGCTCTCAGTCCCGGACAGGCGGTGTGGGCGGCCTTCGCCGCTGCGGCGTTGGCCCGGATCTGCGCGTGGTCGTAGGCCAGGCCATCGGCGGTCGGCTCGATCTGCGCCTTCTCGCCAGTCGCCGCGAGCGCGGTCAGCCAGAAATAGGCCGCACGGTTCAAAGCCGGGTCGGGGAAGCTTGCCAAGACCGGAGGCAGCGCCAGTCGCTCCCCGTCAAAGCGGGCCGCCCATTCGCGGTCCCTTTCAGCCCCCAGCATGCGCCTTGCGGGTCGACGGTGCCGGACAAGGGTGGGCGCCACTTCGCTCAACTCGACCCCCTGCGCACCGCCGAAGGAACGAAACAGAACCGCAAGGCTGGGCCGAACCGAGGCGAGCGAAACACCGGCCTCGGGATAGGCGATCTCCGCCCCAATCCCGCGGGCCAGGTCGTGCCAGAGGTTGCCGACCGCCTCTTCCGGTTCCATGAGATCAAGCAAACGCATCGCAGCTACCCGTAGATCGTGGCGACCAGATCGCGCAGCGCCTGCTGAACCTCCGGCTCATCGCTGAGAGGTTCGATGATGGCCGCTTCCAGCGCCTGATCGACACCCATGCCGCCCGCCATCAGGGTGGCCGCATAGATCAGAAGCCGGGTGGACACACCCTCTTCCAGGTCCATGCCCGACAGCCGTCGGATGTGAGCGGCCAGACGGACAAGCGGTGCGACGCGCCCCGTCTCCAACCGGCTTTCGCTGGCAACGACCGCGATCTCCGTCTCCGCATTCGGGAAGTCGAAGGAGATCGACAGGAACCGCTGCCGGGTCGAGGGCTTCAGCCGTTTCAGCACATTCTGGTAGCCTGGGTTGTAGCTGGCAACCAGCATGAAGCCCCTGGGCGCGACAAGCTCTTCACCCGTGCGGTCTATCATAAGGGTGCGGCGGGTGTCGGTCAGCGGGTGCAGCACCACGGTGACGTCCTTGCGCGCTTCCACCACCTCATCAAGGTAGCAGATCCCCCCCTCGCGCACGGCGCGGGTGAGGGGCCCGTCGACCCAGACGGTTTCCCCTCCCTTAAGAAGGTAACGTCCGATCAGGTCCGCCGCCGACAAATCGTCGTGGCAGGCCACGGTATAGAGCGGTTTGCCCAGCCGCGCGGCCATGTGTTCGACAAACCGTGTCTTCCCGCAGCCGGTCGGCCCCTTCAGAAGGAGGGGCAAACCGTTGTCAAAAGCCGTCTCGAAGAGATCGCATTCGCGGCCCGTCGATTGGTAGAAAGGCAGGATTGGTGCGCGTGCCATGTTCATATCCTATTCCCCCGGCACAGGGTTGGCGGGTCCGGGCGCGATCACCTCGGACTTGCGGACAACCAGCATGGAATAGATGAATAGAAGCGCCCCGATGACCACCGCCGTCCCCGCGCCAAAGCGCATGAGGTAGAAGACCGAAAGGCTTTCCTGCACATCCATGTAGTAGTCGCCCACCACACGTTGCATGTGTGTCTGGATGGTTCCCGCAAAGGTCAGCACGAAGGTCATGAAGGCCATGCCGCCGGTCATCAGCCAGAATGAGGCCATGTTGAGCACCTGGTTATAGGGCGCCCGTTCGCGCAGCATCGGCATGGCGTAGGAAAAGACCGCAAGGTTCAGTGCGACGTAGGCACCGTAGAAGGCAAGGTGCCCGTGGGCGGCCGTGATCTGAGTGCCGTGGCTGTAGAAGTTCACCCCGTGCAGCGTGTGCAGAAAGCCCCAGACGCCTGCGCCAAAGAAGGCAATTGTGCTGGCCCCGAGCGACCAGAGTAGCGCCGCCTTGTTGGGGTGGTTCTTGCGGCCCTTCCAGACCATGACGAAGGCAAAGGACATCATCAGGAAGAAGGGGATCACTTCGAGTGTTGAGAAGATGGAGCCAATCCACTGCCAGTAGCCTGGCAGACCGATCCAGTAGAAGTGGTGCCCTGTCCCGAGGATGCCACTGAAGAGGGCGGTCGCGACAATGACGTAAAGCCATTTTTCCACCACCTCCCGGTCCACGCCGGTCAGTTTCAGCAGCAGGAAGGCCAGGATCGCGGCCATCACCAGCTCCCAGGTTGCTTCGACCCAGAGGTGCACGACGAACCACCAGTACATCTTGTCAAGGCTCAGGTTCTCCGGGTTGATGAAGGCAAAGATCCAGAGCAGCGAGAGGAGCCACAAACCCATGAGCAACACGTTTGTGATCGCCGTCTTCTTCCCCGCCAGAACGGTCATCGAGATGTTGAGCAGGAAGATGAGCGCCGCGACAAGGATGCCGAACTTGACCCAAAGGGGCTGTTCCAGAAACTCGCGGCCTCCGTGGATACCGACAAGGTAGGATCCTACGGCACCCAATGTGCCGATCAGCAGGATGATCAGTTGCAGATAGGCGAGGTTGGGTGACCAGATCTCCCGCTCGGATTCCTCTGGGATCAGGTAATAGGCGGCCCCGAAAAAGCCCAGCAGCAGCCAGACGATCAGGGCATTGGTGTGGATCATGCGGATGATGTTGAAGGGCAGAAGCTCTGACAGGAAATTGGGCGAGACATAGATCCAGCCCGCGAGCAGCCCGCCCAGCACCTGGATCCCGAAGAGCGCCATCGCGGCGAGGAAATAGTACAGGGCGACTTTTTGAGATTGGTATTTCATTGTTTCGCTTCCTTATCCGGCGTCATTGGGCGGCCAGCCTTGCGTGTCGGTCTGATCGGCCCAGCGGAGAAACTCGGCCAGCCCGCGGATGTCCTCGTCAGTCAGTTCGTAGCGTGGCATCTGGCGGCGGCCTTCGATCCCGCTGGGCTGGGCTTCGATCCAGCCCTTCAGCGTTTCAAAGGCATCCTCAGGACTGTCCTGCACGCCCCAGCGGGTCATGACGTTGCCCACTTCGGGCGCGAAATAGGCGCCTTCGCCGTGCAGGCTGTGACAGTTGATGCAGGAATGCCTTTCCCAGACACGCTTGCCATGGATCACTTCCTCGCTCAGCGCCATGCCAGCGGTTGAGACTTGAACGACGTATCGGTGGGAATGGACGGTCATCGCCACGAAGATCACGACGAAGAAAATCGAGCCCCCGTAGAAGATGTTGCGCGCCCGTGATTTCGTGAGAATTTCAGCCATTAACCGGATTCCTTCCAATCGGGATGGCCATTTCTAGGCGGGTGGGCGGGGGCGAAGTTTGCGCAAGCACAACGTTTGGCTCAAATGACCGCCTAGGATGGTGCATGAAAGGAGCTGTGTCATGGGTCGCATCCGCCTAGATGATCCAGATCTGCCGCTCGCCGATCTGATGACGGAATGGCCGCAGACCGTGCCGGTCTTCCTGCGGCATCGCATGCTCTGTGTCGGATGCCTGATCAGCCCTTTTCACACCGTCGCGGACGCCTGCGCGGAATACCATCTGGACGAGGAGGGGCTTCGGGCCGAGTTGATGGCCGCAACCGGATTAGTCTGAGGCCTGACCCTGGCTGAGCACCACGAGCGCGTGCGGATTGCAAACCTTGATGCGCTTGCGCCTGCTTTCGACAAGTCCGCGTTTTTCCCAGCCGCTCAGCAATCGGCTGACCGTGTGCAGTGTGGTCGCCGTCAGTTCCGACAGGTCTTGACGGGTGATCGGAAAATCAATTTCGATCCCGCCGTCCACCTTGCGCCCCGTCTGATTGATCAGCCGCAAAAGCGCGTTGGCCACGCGCTGTTCCACCTGTTGCGTGGCCAGCTCCACGATGCGTGTGTTCATCTCGCCCATCCGATAGCCGAGGGTCTTATAGGTCTCTGTTGCGAAGCCGTCATAATCGGCCAGGAAAGTGTCCCAGAGGCGCGTGGGCCAGCTGAGTGCGATGGATTCAGTCGCGGCAACGGCCGTGGCAGGATAGGTGTCTCGCCCGATGGCCCTGGCAAAACCCAAGAGCTGCCCCGCCGGTATATGCAGTGCGGTCACCTGTTCACCGGTTTCTGTGATGCGGATCACGCGCACGTATCCGTCCAACAGCATAAAGAAGCGGTCAGCCGGATCGCCCTCATGAAAGACCGCGGCCCCCTCATCGTAACGCCGTGATGTCGCCTGATCGAGAATCGTTCGGATCTGGCGTTTCGCCAGCCTTGAAAAGGGCGGTAGATGAATGAGCAGGCTTTCATCCAGCCGGGGCAGTGTCTTGCGGGGCGCTTGTCCGTCCATCACCAGGTTTTGGCACAGATTGCAGGCTAACTCCATCTTCGATGAAAATGCGACGTTCGGAACTTATCAGAATTCTATTTGCGCTGGCGCAAAGAGGTTTTGCCGCATTTCCCTATTCTTCTGGGCAAGAAAAAGGAAACCTCAAAAGGACAAACAAGATGATCCGTACACTGACAGCTGGTCTGGCCATTGCCGCCCTATTCGGCGGCGCAGCCATTGCCGAGACTTTCGAAATCAAGATGCTGAACAAGGGCGCGGACGGCGAGCGTATGGTTTTTGAACCGGCATTCGTTCAGGCCGCACCTGGCGACACGATCAAGTTTCTGGCCACAGACAAGGGCCACAATGCCGAAAGCAACAAGGGCATGATTCCCGAAGGGGCCGAGGCTTTTTCAGGGAAAATCAACGAGGAATACGAGGTCACGCTGAATGTCGAAGGCGTCTATGGCGTGATTTGCAAACCGCATTTCGCCATGGGCATGGTGATGACCATTGCCGTGGGGGACGTCGCAGCGCCCGCCGATTTCCTAGAAGGCCGCGTCCCCCGGAAGGCCAAGGAACGTTTCGAAGCGCAATTGGCGAATTTCTAACTGTAATTCAGGCGATCGAGCGTTCCGCTCAGCGCCATCCCTTCCCAAAATGGAGAGAACAATGACCAAATTCTTGAATCCCGGACTCATGAAGACCAGCCGCCGCAACGTATTGCGCGGGTCCATGCTCGCGGGTGCTGCAGCCATGGCAGGCGCGGGTGCGATGGCCGCACCGCGTGCGCCGAAATTGGGCGCCATCAACGAAAGGTCAGCCAAGCTTTACAAGGCGGCGGGCAAGCAGGCAGCGGAAAGCAATGCGAAGCCCGCCGACCTGTCCGGCTATACCCGGGTGAAACAGGAACTCGTCGCACCCCCTTTCGCGCCTGCGCACGAACAGGTCGCCACAGGCGGCCCGAAGATCATTGAGATCGAGATGGAGACCACCGAAAGGCTGATGGTCGTTGACGAGGATACAGGTGCCTCGGTCTGGGCGCTGACGTATAACGGCTCTGTCCCGGGCCCCCTGGTTATCTGTCACGAAGGTGACATGGTCGAACTGACCCTGCGCAATCCCGTCGACAGCATGATGGAGCACAACATCGATTTCCACGCCTCAACCGGTGCCCTCGGTGGCGGCGGCCTGACACACGTCTATCCGGGCGAGGAAACCGTGCTGCGCTGGAAGGCCACCAAGCCGGGCTGCTTTACCTACCACTGCGCGCCCGGTGGCGCGATGATCCCCTATCACGTCACGCACGGGATGAACGGTGCGGTGATGGTGCTGCCGCGGGATGGCCTGAAGGACAAGGACGGCAACCCGCTGCGTTATGACAGCATCGCCTACATCGGTGAGCAGGATTACTACCTCCCGATGGATGAAAACGGGGAGTACAAGACCTACGAGGCCGCGGGCGATGACTATGCCGACAGCCTTGAGGCGATGCGGACCCTGATCCCGACCCATTCCGTTTTCAACGGGGCGGTTGGTGCCCTGACCGGTGAGCACGCGCTCAAGGCCGAAGTGGGTGAGACGGTTCTTATGATCCACAACCAGGCCAACCGGGACTCGCGTCCTCACCTCATCGGCGGCCATGGCAACTATGTCTGGGAATCCTCCTTCACCGATAACCCCCTTCAAGACATGGAAACCTGGTTCGTGCGGGGCGGCTGTGCCGTGGCGGCGATGTACACCTTCGAACAGCCCGGCGTGTACGCCTACGTGAACCACAACCTGATCGAAGGCGTGATGCTGGGCGCAACCGCGCACTTTGTTGTCGAGGGCCAGTGGGACAATGCCCTGATGGAGCAGGTTGTCGGACCACGGTCGTTTGAGACCTGAAGAGGAGTGATGAAAAGATGACCGCCGCCCTACGCCATCCAGGCCTTTCCCGAACTGTCCTCCAGTTCGTGGTGCTTGCCTTGCTTGCGGCGGTTCTCGCAGGGGTCGCGCTTTTCCAGCGCGGCCCCGATCTTACCTTGTTGCCGGAGATGTCCGACCGGCCCGTGATCTTGCCCGACGGAAAGGCGATCCTGGTACAGCGTCATGAGGTGACCCTTGCCGAATGGAACAGATGCGTAGCGGAAGGGGCCTGCCATTTGGAACTGCGCGCCCGCCCTGATCAGGATCCTGCGATCATACCGGCGACGGGCCTCAGCTATGTTGACGCGCTGGAGTACATCGATTGGATCAATGGGGCGACGGGTCAGAGCTTTCGCCTGCCTACGGCCAAGGAATGGTCCTTCATGGCCGCAGCCGTGCTGCCCAAGGAACCCGATCCGATTTTCACCGATCCCTCACTCACCTGGGCGTCGGCCTATCTGACAGAAGGGCTCACACCCCGCACGCTCAGGCCGCAGGGAAGCTTTTCGACCAGCCCCGAAGGCATCGCGGACCTTGACGGCAGCGTCTGGGAATGGACGCAGGAGTGCTATGCCGGTGCGGCGGAGGGCGTAGACCGGAACCGCTGCCCCGCTTTCTTCGTCGGCGGCGAACACCTCGCTGCCATGTCCTATCTCGTGCGCGATCCTGCCCGCGGCGGCTGCGCCGTCGGCAGCCCGCCTGCGCATCTGGGCATGCGTCTGGTGTCGGACGCTGTGGGGTAGGGGCGTTGATTGTGCTGGGTGCTGAGGGGGCTAAGCCGTGCCTATGTTATCCTGACCCTGGCCGTGATGGCGCGTGAACGAAGAGATGCCTTGGTGGGCACCCGCGGTCGATGTAGTAACGGGGAAAGACGGCATAGCGATAGCCAGTCCAACTTCTGCAAGTGTTTCCGGTAGGTTCACTTGACGCTACCACAGCCATGAAATACTACCTGAATCTGTTGAGCGGGCGTTGTGTAATGGTAAGACCTCAGCCTTCCAAACAGGTGGCGTGAGTTTCACTGCGTATCACTGGGTTGCTATCAGCTTCATTTCATTACAGAATATATTGCACTGGGTGTCGTGTGGTATCACTCAGTATCAGACCGTTTCCGACAAAAAGCCGACAAAATGCCAAAGCTTACAGAGACCTTCGCCCGCAAGGTTCCACAGACAAAAACCGGGACCGACAAGCACTGGGACAGCGAGATCAAGGGCCTCGTCCTCTTCGCCGGAAAGAAGTCAAAGACCTGGTACTTCCAGAAGGATGTGGGCGGTCAAACCCGCCGTGTTCTGATTGGCCGCTTTCCGACGATCTCGGCGGAGGCGGCTCGGCAGACGGCCATGGGATTTGCGCTCGAGTGGGGCAGGGGGGCTGGCAAGAAGCTCCAGATCGGTGCCCCGACACTTGAGGCCGCGATGGAGGGATACCTGGCACGACCGAAGCTTAGGTCTGAGACACACAAGCACGGGGTAAGGCAGCAGTTCGAGAAGCACCTGAAGGATTGGCTCAGGCTGCCTCTCGACGAGATCACAAAGGCCATGGTGGTTGATCGCCACCGCTCCCTGGCGGCGACGCCGTCGACGGCCAACCACCTGCTCAAGTATTTCCGCACCGTCTGGAACCACGCCCGCCGCGTGCACGATCTACCCGAGGCGCCCACGATGGCGATCGAGTGGTTTGAAGAGCAGCCGAAAGGGACAATCATCGAAGACCTGAAGGCCTGGCAGCGGGCGGTGGATGAACTGGAAAACCCGATCCACAAGGTCTTCTACGAGCTGATGCTCTTCACCGGGTTCCGCAAGACCGAGGCTCTGACGTTGGAGTGGGAAAACATCCACGAGCATCACATTCATCTGCCCATGACAAAGAACGGACGCAGCTTCGACCTGCCGATCCTGCAGAAGCACCATGAGATCCTTGCGCCGGTTCGTGGTTTGAGCAGGCAATGGGTGTTTCCATCGCCGAAATCAGCAAGTGGATATGTCACAGGGCCCGCGAAGACAGAGTGGAGTCCACATGCACACCGCCGGACATTCGCAACCGTTGCGATGGAAGCCGGGGTCCTCGAGGAAATCGTCGGGCGCCTCCTGAACCACACGCCGCTGTCGATTACGGGGCAGCGATACACGCGGCCTAGTCTGGATGCGCTTCGACCGAGTATAAAACTGGTGTGTGAAGAGTTGCAAATTAGGGTCAACTCTACTGTAGAAGGCCGCTAACCTTATGCTTCCAGAGCTCCGTCTCGCCATTAAGAGCTCACACCTGTAAGCAGCAATACCACTCAGCCAGAGATCTTCTTGTTCTTTTGTAGTTGTCTTTGGATAGTTTGGCGGTGGCGGGGGAACCTGTGACCTCCTATCCTGAATCCCTGCCATCAAACTCAAGGAACATGCGGACCTCTTCTGCACGTCCAAGCGTATCTTCATAGCCCAAGTCGATTAGGTCCCCGACATACGCGGGCTCGAACATGAGATAGCTTTCCAGTCGGCCATCATGGTGCCATGCGCCAATTGTCTTCATCAGGATGCGGATCGTGCGCGGCAAGTCATCTGCGTGTACTCGGGCGACTTCACGGAGATCCTTGGATGGGGCCAGTAGGAGGGAAGAGATCGGCCGTAAGACTGATTTCTGTCTGTCGTCCTCGGACATAAGGGTGAGCGTTTCGTTGATCCGCTGCATCCGCTCATAGTCTGCTTCCAGATTGTCGTTGAACATTATGTCGAGCGCGTGGCCCGCTATATCCCCAAAGGTTGGCGGCATGGTGGGCATTTCATCCGTGGTACTCTGATGCCACGGGTCACGGGTTCCGATCACGAGGATCCTGTTTGCCCCGGTTCGAATGGCTGGAGAAAGCGGTGAGGTTGATCTGAGTGATCCGTCTCCGAAGTAATTCCCGTCGATCTCAACCGGCGCAAATGCAAATGAGAGTGCCGATGAGGCGAGAAGATGTGCTGGACCGATAGGTGTACGAAGACCAAGTCGGCGTGCACGTTGCCATTGCGAGATTCCAGTCGCGCCTTCGAAAAAGGTAACCGCAACCCCCTGAGTGTAGCTTGACGCTGTGATACAAAGAGCGTGCAGTGCCCCGCTCGATAATGCCCGTTCCAGCCTTGGCCGGTTGAACTCACGTTCCAGGAGACGTTGCAAGGGAGAATTATCGAGTATGCCACCTGTCGCGCCCAAGCTCGCGAACCGAAAGATCAGGTTTCCGGCCCATCTGGAGCCACTCAACAAGATCCGAAGTGTGCGGGTCTCATAAATCGAGGAGCAACGCAGCCCCCTCCAAAGCTCTTCGAGATGATGGGTGGCCAGTTGGAAATCTTGTGACATCACAGCAATGGGCGCGGCATTGATCGCTCCGGCCGAAGCGCCACAGACGATCTGGAATGGTGATTTGCGTTTGTCGCAAATCTGCGCCAGGGCTTTGAGAACGCCAACCTGGTAAGCGCCGCGTGCACCGCCCCCCTGCAAGACCAGTGCCGTCCTAATGGGGTCTCTGTGTTCTTCAACCATGCGACGGCCCACTCACCAGCAGATCACCATCTTTACGGCACGTCCCTTTTTCGATGTTTTCATTCATCTGCCTGCAGGACAGTTAGCGGTTGCAAATAGAATGAAGGGAAAGGATGAGAATTTGTCCGTGTCAAAGGTCATGGAGCGATGGGCGTCAGAGCTTACCAAACGTCAGGATCAATGCCATTTTCGCGCAGAAGTTCGAACTTGTCTTGCAGATAGCGTTGGAATGGCTGCTCCTTGTATGCGCCAGTTGCTACGTATTCGAGGCCTGAAAGGTGATGGAACGGCTTGAAGTACCCGGGCAGGCGGAACACTTCAGCTTCGCGAATATCAGCGGCACCCGCCCGTTCGCCTGGAAAGAAGATCTGGGTAGGCGTGAAGTTCACGAACCATTTGCGCGCAAGATCGCGTTCTTCCAACTCTTCGCCATCGAAGTCCACAACGGGCCTTGCGCCCCAGAGATCAAGCTGCACGACATCAAAGTTGGCGGACATGAACTCAACGATCTCAGACCTTGCAAAGTTGACCTCGTGTAATTCTCGGCAGTAGGGGCATCCCCTTTGTTCAAAGATGACTATCAGTCCTTTGTTCGCCGCCGCTGCTTCTCCAAGGTCATCACCCAGTTCTAGAAAGCTGTCCAGGAAAAAGGACTGAACAAACAGTCCGCTATCGCTCATCTCCGCAGCCGTCGCGGTGTTCGGTCTCGACAGGGTCAGCCCAAGTGCTGAAGTTGTCGAGAGAGAAAGAAATCTGCGCCTATTCATCTTTGTTCTCCCTCAATTGCGCAATGATAGCAGATTTTCGCGCTCGGGTCGTCCTGTCAGTAGATCCGTTGAGCCAAGAACACTTAAGCCCTGCAATGAGAGACATGGAAGAGTAGGATCACATTCACCTGCCCATGACCAAGAACAGGTGCAGCTTCGTTCTGCCGATCCCGCAGAAGCACCACGAGATACATGCGCCGGTTCGCGGCTTGAACAGGCAGTGGATGTCTCCATCGCCCAAATCATCAAGTGGATATGTCACAGGACCAGCGAAAATTGTGTGGAGTCCACATGCACACCGCCGGAAACCTGCAACTGTTCCGATCGAAGCCGGGGTCCTAGAGGAAATTGTTGGGCGCCCTCTGAACCACACGCCGCCTTAAATTGCGGGACAGCGCTACACGCGGCTGTCATGAGATGTTCTGAGACCAGCATGAAGTTGGTATGCGGATAATCTGCAGTGCCGGGTGACTATTGGCGGTCACTGGTCCTGCTCTTGGCCTTGCGAAGTTTCCTCACTTCGTCGGCTTTCTTTGATTCGAAAGAGCCGATTTCACCCTGCCGAACATCAGATCATCGCGACCATTTCACGAGGTGCAGCCCCGGGAACGGCCACAAATTTTCAAGATTTTGGAGAGCCGGAAAAAAATTTGGAAAAATTTTCGGATGTTTAAGTATCTGAAAATAAACAATACATAATCTCAGGGTTGCTAATTTAGAATATCAAAACAATCAAAAGTTGAGTGAGTGGCATCGAGAAAGGATCGGCATGCTGTAGCGATTCTGGGGTCAGGCAAAAACTACTGAATGAGGTGATCGATGAAAGCAGAGAATTCGAAATACGGCAGCTTCAAGGGAGAAGCTCAATGTCGGTAGCAAAGGAGGTCCGCCTGCTTCGGCGCGCTGAAGTGGAAGAACAGTTTGGCATTCCAGTGAGGTTTCTCGAGCTGGCCGCAATGCGAGGTGACGGTCCTCCAATCGTTCGTCTGGGTCGGTCGGTTCGGTACCGGGCCTGCGACGTCCACCATTGGATCGAGCAGCAGATTGATGGTGGCTGCGGTGCTTGAGGAATCAACGATCGAACCAACAGCGATGAAAAAGAAATCTATGCAAATTTTGGCAAATCAAGCGGGCGAACCCGGACCTCAACGAAGGGGAACTTTTCTATGAATAGCGCTGATAACTACGATCCAGAACGCGGAGCATACTGTAGGTGCTGCGGTAGCCAAGACGTCATGACGCTTGATAGGAGTATTGAGGAGGCCTCTGACTGGGAACGGCAGTCGCGCTTGCGCAAGAAGAGGTTGATACGAGCTATCGCTGGCTTGCATGACTTAGAAATCTCCGATTTCGTTTTTGATGTTGTTCCGCATATCAATGTCGAGGAGGGCTACGAGGTCGAAGCTGGGCTTGAGAGCTGTCTTTTCGGAATATCTTGCGACGAACCGTATCGGTATCGCTTGAGAAAGCACGACGGAATCGAACTTGACGACATTCAGGTTGAAGATGAGGAATGCGCCCTCAGAAGCCGTAAAGCTGCGTTTCTGCGCATCTGGGAGGGCTTTGATTGCGCTACGAGAGCTTCCTTTCTGCGCCGTATCGCGAGTTCAAATGCAGCTTCGGGGGGCGCCGCATGATGTTCGAAGCAAAAGAAGCCAGAAATTCAAAGTTGGCTGGCGTCCCAACTGAGCTCAAAGCCACGCCGTTTGTCTACAAGGACCCCATGCAAATTCCTCCGCGCCAGTGGCTCTATGGGCGTCACTTAATCCGCAAGAACTTGTCGGTCACGGTCGCACCCGGAGGCGTGGGAAAATCAAGCCTGACAATTATTCAGGCGTTGGAACTGGCAAGCGGCAGAAAACTTTTGGGGCACTGGAATGGTGGACCATTAAAGGTCTGGTTGTTCAACTTGGAGGATGAGCGGAGCGAACTGGATAGGCGTTTATCGGCAGCGATGATGCATTACGACATAAGCGACGAAGACTTAGCAGGTCGTCTTTATGTCGACACAGGGCGAGAGCAAGAATTGGTATTGGCTACTCAAGAGCGCGATGAGGCGCTCCTTAACACCGCCCTAATTGAATCACTCGCGCAGGAAATTGCTGAGAGGCGAATTGACGTGATGATTGTCGATCCGTTTGTTTCCTCCCACCGAGTGAACGAAATGGATAATGGGAAAATTGACTTCGTTTCAAAGACGTGGATCCGCCTAGCCGAGTATTCTAACTGTGCGATTGAGCTTGTTCATCACACGAGGAAACTCAATGGCGCGGCAGCCTCTTCCGAGTCCAGTCGAGGCGCAAGTAGTCTTATCAACGCGGCTAGGTCAGCTCGTGTATTGCAGCGGCTGAGCGAAAAAGAGCTGTCTGATGTTGGCGTAGTTTCCAATGGGAGCACGTACTTTAGTGTGCGTCGGGATAAGTCGAACCTGGCTTCTTCCGGCGAAAGAGAGATCTACCGGACCGTGACAGTCGACCTAGGGCAGGGGGATCAAGTTGGTGTCGTCGAATGGTGGGAGAAGCCAGATCTCTTTCGTGGGATCAAACCGGCGGACACTTTAGAGGTTCAGAAGGCCATAGATGGTAAGGGCTTGCGCCACTCCGATCAGGCGACAGATTGGTGCGGACACACTATTGCCCAAGTCCTTTCGTTGGAGACGGTAAAGGACAAGGGGCGGATTAAGAAGCTGATCGAAGCTTGGATTGCTTCGGGAGTCTTAGCAAAGAAATACATTAAGGACACGAAGGGAAAAGAGGTACCTGTCGTGGAGGTTGGGGAATGGATGAATGCCTAGGTCTGGACAGGTACTCTCCGCCACCCCCACCACCCCCTCTGTCTAGATAGAGGGGGTGGTGGGGGTGTACGGTGGTAGGA
>JABDKA010000058.1 GCA_013002405.1 Sulfitobacter sp.
TCGAGGCTGGAAAACCGCTTGAGATCATGGAGGTCGAGCTCGATGGCCCGAAGAAGGGTGAGGTGCTGATCGAGATCAAGGCAACGGGCCTGTGCCACACCGACGAATTCACCCGCTCGGGCGATGATCCCGAAGGCATCTTTCCCGCGATCCTGGGCCACGAGGGCGCGGGCGTGGTACTGGAAGTGGGCGAAGGCGTCACCACCGTGGAACCCGGTGACCACGTCATCCCGCTCTACACGCCCGAGTGCCGGGAGTGTGAGTATTGCCTGAGTGGCAAGACCAACCTTTGCCAGGCGATCCGGGTGACCCAGGGCCAGGGCCTGCTGCCCGATGGGACAACCCGTTTCTCCATGCTCGATGGCACCCCCATTCACCATTACATGGGCTGTTCGACCTTCGCTAATCACACGGTCATCCCCGAGATCGCCCTGGCCAAGGTCCGCAAGGACGCGCCCTTCGACAAGATCTGCTACATCGGCTGCGGTGTCACGACGGGCATCGGTGCGGTGATCAACACCGCCAAGGTGGAGATCGGAGCGCGCTGCGTGGTCTTTGGCCTGGGCGGGATCGGTCTGAACGTGATCCAGGGGCTCAAGCTGGCCGGGGCGGACCAGATCGTTGGCGTCGATCTGAACGACGACAAGGCTGTGATGGGCAAGCATTTCGGCATGACCGATTTCGTCAATCCCAAGAATGTCGAGGGCGACATGGTCGCCCATCTGGTCGAGCTGACGGGGGGCGGTGCGGACTATACATTTGACGCCACCGGCAACACCTCCGTCATGCGCACCGCGCTGGAGGCCGCCCACAAGGGCTGGGGCGAGAGCGTCATCATCGGTGTGGCCCCTGCAGGCGCGGAAATTTCCACCCGTCCCTTCCAGCTGGTCACCGGCCGGGTCTGGCGCGGCACGGCTTTCGGCGGGGCCAAAGGGCGGACCGACGTGCCCCGGATCGTTGACTGGTACATGGATGGCAAGATCGAGATTGATCCGATGATCACGCACAAACTTAAGCTGGACGAGATCAACCACGGTTTCGATCTGATGCACGAGGGCAAGTCGATCCGCGCTGTCGTCGAGTTCTGAGCCCGCGCAGTGAGTGAAAAAACCACCCTCGCGCGGCGGCGGCTGCGGACCTGGTTACGGTTGCTGCGCCTGACACGGCACACCGAAAACCAGCTGCGCGAATTCTTGCGGGTGACCCATGACACCACCCTGCCCCGGTTCGACGTGATGGCGGCCCTTTACCAGGCCGAGGGACCGATGCGGATGAGCGAGCTGAGCAAGCGGCTGCTGGTCTCCAACGGCAACGCCTCCACCATTGTCAATCGGTTGGAGAAGGATGGGTTGGTGACGCGGGTGTCGGAAAGCATGGACCGCCGGGTGGTGAACGTGGCGCTGACGGCGGAGGGGCGGAGACTTTTCGAAGGGCAGGCCAAGGGCCACGAGGAGGTCGTGGACCGGCTCTTTTCAAACCTCGATGAGGCGGACCTGGATCAGATCCGTGATCTGCTGCGCAAGGCCGGGGAGCCTCCTCAGGAGGGGTGAGTGTTTCTCTGACGTTCTGATCGAAGACTTCTCCCTTTCCTTAACACCTGATTTACTTCAAGCCTAAAACATAATACCTCTGTATCTGAAACCACAGGGAGGGGAGCCCAGATGACCAATCCGCGAGCAGATCACCGCGAAGACGTCGTCGGCCGCGCCAATGTGGAAGATACGCCGGAGTTGCTGGAATACTACGATGAGCTGGACGGCTGTCACACCGGCGCCCTCTGGACCGTGGCCAACAAGATCGAGCCCTGGGAGCCGAAGTCGCAATCCGTTCCGGTCCTGTGGCGCTACGCCGATCTTCGGGAGAAGGTGTTGCGCTCGGTCGATCTGGTGACACCGGAAAAGGCGGGCCGCCGGGTCATCTATTTCAACAATCCGGGACGTACGGATGTCTCCGCCGCAGTGGGCTGGATCTATGCGGGCCTGCAGGTGATGCACCCGGGCGAACGGGCCACCGCGCACCGCCATTCAGCCAGTGCGATCCGTTTCATCATGGAGGGCAGCGGCGCCTATACCGTGGTTGACGGGCACAAGATGACCCTGGGCCGAAATGATTTTGTCCTGACCCCGAACGGCACCTGGCACGAACATGCGGTTGAGGAAAGCGGCACCCCTTGCATCTGGCAGGACGGGCTGGATATTCCCTTCGTCAATGCGATGGAGGCGAACTTTTTCGAGGTGCACCCGGACCTGACCGAACCCGTGGCTTATCCCGTCGATGACATGACCAAGACCTGGGGCAATGCTGGCCTCACACCCGGTGGCGGGGTCTGGGACAAGGGCTATAGTCCCATGTTCAAGTACGAATGGGACAGGACCTATGAGGCGCTTGATGCCTTCGCGGGGGCCTCTGATCCCTCTCCATTCGACGGGCACCTGCTGGAATACGTGAACCCGACGACCAATGGCCCGGTGATGCGCACCCTGGGCGCCTCCATGCAGCGGCTCGCCCCCGGTCTCGCCACCAAGGCGCACCGACACACCGGAAGCTATCTTTACCAGGTGGCCAAGGGATCGGGCCATTCGATTATCAACGGCCAGCGGTTCGACTGGACGGAAAGGGACATCTTCTGCGTCCCCTCGTGGGCCTGGCACGAACATAGCAACGCCTCCGGGACGGAGGATGCGGTGCTCTTCTGCCTCAACGATCTGCCAGTGATCCGGGCCATGGGGCTCTACCGCGAAGAGGTCCTTGGCGACAACAACGGCCACCAGCCAGCATAGGGAACCCGCATGAAACTCGTCACCTACAAAGTCCATATTGAGGCTGCCCCGCGCCTGGGCGTGATCCGCGACGGCCTTGTCCTCGATGTCGAAGGCTTCGGTGCGGAGATAGGGCTGATGCTGCCCGACCGGATGCTCGATTTCATTGACCTTGGACCCTACGCGGTGCATCAGCTGTCCTCGGCACTGGGCGCGGCGGGGGGCGACTGGGGCAATGCGCTGGCCCTGCCACTTGAGACCGTGACGCTGATGGCCCCGATCCCGCGGCCGCGCAAGAACATCTTCGGTATCGGGCTGAACTATCTCGACCACGTGACCGAAAGCGCCAAAGCGCTCGATACCTCACCGGATCTGCCGCAGCAGCCGGTCGTTTTTTCCAAGCCACCGACCGCAGTTGTGGGTCCCGGTGACCCGGTCCGCCACGATGGCAACATGACACAGCAGCTTGATTGGGAGGTGGAGTTGGCCGTCATCATAGGCACCCGTGCGCAACGGGTCGCACGTGACAAGGCGCTTGCTCATGTCTTTGGCTACTCGGTCATCGTCGATGTCTCCGCCCGCGACAACCGCCGCGCGGGGCAGTGGATCTTTTCCAAGGGGATGGACAGCTATGCGCCCTTCGGCCCCTGCATCGTCACGGCGGATGAGATCCCGGACCCCCAGTCGCTGGATCTGTGGCTGACGATCAACGGGGTGGAAAAGCAGCGGTCGAACACGGCCAAGATGCTGTTCAAGGTGGATGAATTGATTGCGGACCTCTCCACCGGGATCACGCTGGAACCGGGTGACATCATCGCTTCGGGAACGCCTGAGGGGGTGGGCGCGGGACGCGATCCGCAGGAATGGATGTGGCCAGGGGATGTAATGGAGGCCCATGTGGAAGGCATCGGTTCATTGCGGAACCCGATCGTGGATGCGCGGGAAACAGGGACTGGCTAGTCCTATACACGTGCGGGTGAATGCAACTTGACTGGAATTGCACTGAGGTAGTCCCCGGATCGGGTCCGGGGCTGCGGCGCGAAAGCTCAGGCGGCCCGCTTTGCCGTGCGCATCTCAAGCTTCCGCCTGATGTCGTCCGGCCAACGGGTCGGACGGCCCTCTTCGTTAACCAGTACCAGGGTAGAGCGGGAGAGGAACCGCTGTTCGCCCTCGCAGGTCGCCTCCACTTCGATCCCCAGGCTGGTGTGGCCCAGATGGGTGCAGGTCAGTCCAATCTCCAGGCGATCACCGTGGCGGCTGGGCTTGGCGAAGCGTACGGAGATTTCTGCCGTGGGCACGCCGCCGCCGCGGTGCAGTTCCTCGAAGGGCACGTCCAGCGCTACATCGAAGAAGGCCTCGACGCAGTCGTTGATCATCTCGAAGTAGCGCGGATAGAAAACAATCCCGGCGGGATCGCAGTGCTTGAACTGGACTTTCTGACGCATGACGAAACGCATCGGGGAACCCTCACGGTTTAATACTTTAAACGTGAAGTAGAGTGCCGCGGCGCAGCATCACTGCGTCAAAGGACCGCAGTCGCTTCGATCTCTACCAGTGCATCGTCCTCCACGAGGCCCGCCACCACAACCATCGTCATGGCCGGGAAATGCCGCCCCAGAACCTTGCGGTAGACCTCGCCCACCTCACGCTGCCGGGCCAGATATTCCTTCTTGTCGGTCACGTACCAGGTCAGGCGCACGATATTCTCCACCGCGCCCCCGGCCTCTTCGACAATGGCCACGATATTGCGCAGTGCCTGTTCCATCTGACCGATGAAATCGTGGCTTTCAAAGACCTGATCGGCAGTCCAGCCGATCTGTCCCCCAACAAAAAGCTGGCTGCCCGCCCGGATGCCATTGGCATAGCCTTTCGCCTTGGCCCATCCTTCGGGCTGGATCACTTCATGTGCCATGCGCCACTCCTTCTATTTCCTTGGTCAGAATGCTGCGGATACGCTCCGTCCAGGGCTGCGAGCGGCCCTCTTCGTCAATGAAAACCACCGTTGAGGTTGCCGTGAACCGCGCCGCGCCCCCACAACGCGCATCATAGGCAAAGTCAAGGCTTGAGCGGCCCAGACGGGTACAGCTGAGCGTGATGTCCAGAATATCGCCCAACCGGCTCGGGGCCTGAAATTCAGCCGCAATCTGGGCGGTCGGAATGCCGGAATTCAGATGCATCTCGGCAAAGGGAAAGCTCAGCACCTTGGCAAAGAAGGCCTCGACCGTGTCATTCATCATCTCGAAAAAGCGCGGGTAGA
>JABDKA010000069.1 GCA_013002405.1 Sulfitobacter sp.
GCAGTACATCGCCCCATCCGCTCGGATCCTTCACGATCCATCCCGTTGCGCCCTGCACAACCACAAAGGGCAGGTCCCCCACCGCGCTAACCACGGACGGCACGCCAACCACCGCCGCATCCAGCACTCGCACCGCGCTTTTGCAGCGGTTGAAGGGATCATCTGTCAGCGGCATCAGGGCACAGTCCGCGCGGGCAAGCCTTTTGAGATAATCGCCGTAACCAGCAAAGGGCTGCAGTTCTGTTCGCTGCGCCAGAGCTGCAGGCAACCGCGACTTGTCGAAATGACCCAGGATAATCAGCCGCCACTCCGGAGCGGCCAGAATCACTTCCGTCAGGGCTTCCGCGATGATCTCGAAATCCGCTTCGTGGCCGAAGGAGCCGCTGGCAAAGGCAAACCGGAAGAGACCATCAGACCGCCCGCCGGAGCGCCGTGCAAGGCGCGCTATCTCAAGGGTTTCCGCATCCACGAAATTGCGCCGCAGAAAGGCTGGCCGCGGCGTATGGAGGGCCGCATGTTCGACCAGTCCCGGTGTCGACAGGCTAACAACGTCCGCGCCGTTCATCATGCTCAGATACCCCGGAGCGGCCCGCAGAAAGTGGTCCTTCTGCGCCGGATCAATTGCCTCCATGTTCGCGTAGGTCTCATAAGCGGTCACAGAAAAAAGCGGGTCGTCGATGTCATAGAGGATCGGCAAACGCAGCCTGCGCGCCTCATAGCGCAGCATCTCCGTGACGGGCGTTGGCGGCAGCCGGTATTCGCAGACGTGGGTCGCAAGCTGCAATATCCGCGTGGCGCGGGGGACATCCGTATAATGGGCAAACTCCACCTCCACCCCACGCCCGCGCCAGAAGGCGGCCAACTGCTCCACGCGGTACTTGCGGCACTGGGGCAGATTGAGATCCCCGATCAAAGCGATCTGGCGCGCTTTGCGCAGAAGCGCCGGGGCGGACTGAGGATGCAGCGCCCGCTTCTGGGCCAGCGTTTTCCAGGTCGGCATCAGGTATTCGTGGTCAGTACCGGGCGGCCCATGTCTGCGCAGGCGATCCGGCAGCAGGGGCATCACGCGCCGCGCCGTATAGGTCCCCGTCTTTCGCAGGGCCACAATGGGACCATCGGTCCGGGCCGTCCCGAAAAAACGACGCATGAGCAGGGTCTTGGACGCGGTATGCACCGGGTAACCTCTCTTAAGGCAGTACGGGAGGCATTAATATTTCGCTAACCTTAACGATCTATGAATCCGAGAAATTGAAGAGGATGGCGAACCCCGGATGACCGCACAGCGACAGATCACTTTGCTGATGGGTGTTCTCAATGGCGCGCGTTATCTTCCTGCGCAATTGCAGAGTATCGCAGAGCAGACCGACAGGAATTGGCACCTTATTTGCAGCGATGACGGATCAACTGACGGCAGCACCGACAATGTTGATGCATTCGCAGGCCGCCATCCCGGTCAGGTGACGCAGATCAGGGGGCCCGGCACGGGGTTTGCAGCGAATTACCTGCATATGATCAGATCACTGCCCGAAGCGCCTGGCCTCATTGCGTTCTCGGATCAGGATGACATCTGGATGGCGGACAAGCTGGCCCGCGCAAGGGCGGCGCTGGACCGGTTTGGGGATCGGCCCGCTTTATATTGCGCGCGCCGGTGGGTCTGGGTTCCCAGTCTGGACCGACGCCGGGCGACCACCGCGCCGCAGGCACCGCTCGGCTTTCGGAACGCCTTGATTGAGAATATCGCTTTTGGTCACACCATCGTCCTCAACCCCGCCGCCGCCCTTGTTGCCTGCCGCGCGGCGCAACAGACAGGGGACATTTTCGCCCACGACTGGTGGCTTTACCTGCTAATCACGGGGATCGGCGGAAAGGTCCTCTTTGACGCGGGCCCACCCTGCCTTCTCTACCGTCAGCACGGCGCAAACGCGTTGGGGGCCGGACAAGGGATGCGGGCCCAATTCCGGCGCAAGAAGGCCGTGCTGGGCGGAGCCCTCGCGGACCGTTTCACTCTGAACCAGGCCGCCATGGACGGCATTCGCGACATGCTGACAGATGAGGCCCGCACCGCACTCGACAGGTTCGAGGTCGCCCGCGCTTCCAGAACCGCCCCCCGCCTCGCCGCCCTCAGCACACTTGGACCCTACCGGCAAAGCCGTCTTGCCACCCTCGGTTTCTGGGGCGCCGCGGGCCTGGGAAGGATCTAGCATGGGCGACAAGATCCTCCTGATCGGTGGTGCTGCCATCGCCGCGGGCGTGCCCCGGCACATCTGCCAGCTGGCCCGGGCGCTTGAACCTCTCGCTGAGGTCGAGGTGATCAGCGAAGCGGATCAGGGCGGCTTTGCGACCTTGCCTAAGGGCGTGCGGCACCACATTCTGCCGCATCTCTCCACCTGCCTCGCCCCTGGTCATTTGTGGCAAGCCACCAAGGCCCTTCTCACGGTGCTCAGGAAGAGCGACGCCAATCTGGTCTGGCTCCACGCACGCTTGCCCCTCCTGCTGGCCCGACTGCTGCTCGTGATGCGGCTCTGGCGGCCAAACGCGCGCGTCGCCTGCTCCATCCACGGCCTCCCCTTTGACCCCGGTCATCGCGCCATCATCCGGTTCTTGTCTCTGTTTCTGGAACGGTTGCTCCTGACCTTCGCCCCCACGATGCACCTTGTTTTCCTGAACGACGAGATGGCCGAGCGCTTCTGCGATGCGGTCGGACATCGGGCTGCGGGCAGGCACCGGGTGCACGTGTTGGAAAACTGCGCCGATCTTGGCCCCCTGCCGGTCCGGACCACCGTGCGCGGCAGACAGCTCGTGATGACGGGGCGGCGGTCCTACCAAAAGAACCTGCACCGCGCGGCGCTCCTGCTCGCTCAGATGCCTGCGGACACGCACCTCACCTATTGCGGGCCGGGAACCTCGGACCCGGACTTCTGCGACGAAATCGCCGCAATCGTCCCGCCGGAGGTCTTCACCCGTATTGGTTTCGTCGGGCCTGTCCGGGACGTTCGGCCCATTCTGGCAGAGGCTGACGCCTATCTGCTGACCTCACGTTACGAAGGCGTCCCGCTTGGCCTGCTCGAAGCATTTGAAGCGGGCCTGCCGACCATCCTTTCGGATTTTGTCGATGCCGTCGAACTGGCGCAGGCGCAGCCCTTTGCCCTGTCACTCAAGCTGGAAAACCTCGAACGAGATGCGGCGCGGGTGACAGAGCTGCTGAATCGCTACAGCACCGACCGGGTAGCCGCCCGCCACGAGATACGCAGCCTCTGGTCCAACCGCTGGTCACGCGCGCAGTTCGATCCTGCGGCCCGGGCGCTCGCCTGGGAAATGTTGGGTCACCCCCAAATCACGGCGCTCGCGGCAGAGTGAGGTTGCGTGCGTGGTGGTCCAACGCCGCCTCCACATCATCAAAGAAGACCAGCCGCCCCTGCTCAAGGACGGCAGCCTTTGTGCAGAGCCGCTTCACCATCGGGGGCGAGTGACTGACAACGATGGCACCCGCGCCTTCCCGGCGCGCGTCAAAGACCGCGATGCTTTTCTGCCGGAACGCCCCATCCCCGACAGAGGTCACCTCATCCACCAGATAGGTGTCAAAGGGGATACCCATCGAGACGCCGAAGGACAGGCGCGACTTCATCCCGGCGGAGTAGGTTCGGAAGGGCATCCGGAAATGAACCCCCAGCTCGGCAAAGTCCTCCACGAAATCCACCAGCGCATCGCTGTCCACACCATAAAGCCGCGCAACGAAGCGGGTGTTCTGCACGCCCGTCAGATCGGGATGGAATGACCCGGCAAAGCCCACCGGGTAGGAGACACTGCCCGTTGACAGGACACGCCCCGCGCTGGGCCGAATGGTTCCTGCGATCAGCTTGAGCAGCGTACTCTTGCCCGCGCCGTTCCGTCCCAGAAGAGCCACGCTTACCCCGGTAGGAAAGGTTGCCGTCAAGCTGTCCACGATGCGCTTGCGTCCGCCGCGTACGCGAAAGTCCTTTGAGACGCGGTCAAGGTGGATCATCTTCAGCGCCGGTCCCGCAGGCTATAGAAAACCAGGCACAGGATCGCCCAGCCAAAGAAGCAAAAGAGCATTAGCAGCGACAGGATCTTGACCCTCTCGGGATACTCCGCCCGTTGCGCCAATGTTGGTTTCACGTGCGCGGCCAGATAGCGGCTTTGCCTGCGCACCTCCGCCAGGGCCGCATCATGCGCGGCCAGGGCAGCGGTATAGGCACTCTCGGCGAACTCCCGGTCCACGATCAGACCTTCGTACTGCCCCACCAGCGTGGCAAAGGCCTCACTGCCCTCGCCATCCTCACCCAGCCCCAGGTTGCGCCGTTCCGATGCGATGCGGGCGCGGATCACGTCGATCCGGCGATTGGCCTGGGTGATGCGCGGATCATTGGCGCGCGTGGTATCGACCAGCAGATCCGATTCGATCAGGGCATCTGCCAGCTGCTGTTGCAGGGTCACCAGCAGCCCCATCTGGTTCTGCGTGTCGATGCTTGGATCGACGATCTGGGTGCGATTGCGGAATTGGGTCAGCGCGCGCCGCGCTTCTTTGAGCCGCTCAACGGCCCTTTCCAGTTCCTCTTGCGTATAGCCGATCGCGTCCCGCCGGGCGATGTCGGACAGGCCATTGATCATCTGGGTGCATTCCTCAAGAACCGCCTGTGCAATCCGCAGGGCATCGTCGGGATCAAAGGCCAGGACCTCCAGATCAATCAGACCGGTGCTGCTGTCATAGACGATGCCGATCTTGCGGTCCCAGTGGCGCAGCAGATCTTCAATCGTGCCCTCCGGATCAAAGGCAAAGACGGGGTCCTGAGACGGCGTGACACGGGACCAGATGGCGCGCAGGTCAACCCTGTCGTCAACCTTCTGGACCAGTTCCTGCGACGACAGATAGGCGAAAAGGATATCCGTGTCGGACGAGCTTGAACCGGAGAGCTCCGTGATCCCGCCCAGCAATTCGATGGCCGATCCCTTTTCCTCTGTCCGCACCGAAAAACCGAGGCGTGAGGCATATTGATCCGCCGCCCGGGTCCAAAGATAGGTGGACGCCCCGAGAGCGGGGACAACAGCCACCAGGATGAAGGAAATCAACAGGAATGCGTGCCTGCGCCGAGGGCGCGCGGGTTGCGCGGGGGGCCTGACCGAAAAGCGTGGCAGCTGGTCCGTTACTCTTTCGGGTCCCTTGTCCAGCGTCCCGTGATCCCTTGTCCCGTCGGCCATGTGATACTTCTTTTAAGTGTATACGAGGCAGACTATGCCACTTAAGATTGCAGTTGAACAGTGACCTTCATCTGACAGGTGCGCACCCATGTCGGCCCGCCCAAACCTTCAGGCGCAATCCGCCCCCTTCGCCAGTCTCCGTGCCATCGGCGCGCTGGTGCTGCGGGAAATCACGACCACCTATGGCCGTTCACCGGGTGGATATGTCTGGGCTATCCTTGAACCCGCCGCTGGCATCGCGCTGCTGACCCTCGTCTTCTCCATCGGGTTCCGCACGCCACCGCTCGGCACCAGTTTCCCGCTATTTTATGCCGCCGGGCTCTTGCCGCTGCTGATGTTCACGGACCTTTCGAACAAGCTGGCCCAGACCATCCAGTTCAGCCGAGCCCTGCTGACCTATCCACGCATCACCTTTCTGGACGCCCTCATCGCGCGGCTGCTGCTTAACCTCATGACGCAACTCATGGTCCACTGCATCGTGCTGGGCGGGATTCTGCTCTGGCTGCACCCCACCACCACACTCGATTTCAGCAAGATCGGGCGCGCCTACCTTGCAGTGCTCTGTCTTGCCACCGGCATCGGGACGCTGAACAGCTTTCTCACTGTCGCCTATCCCGTCTGGCAGACGGCATGGGCGGTGCTGAACAGACCGCTTTTCCTGGTATCCTGCGTTTTCTTCATATTCGAGGCTGTGCCACAACCTTACCGCGACATTCTATGGTACAATCCAATTGTTCATATCGTGGGCGAAATGCGGGACGGGTATTACCCTTTTTACCAGCCGAACTATGTCTCCCTGACCTATCCAGTCGCGATTGGTGCGATCACGTTGATGGCGGGACTGTTCCTTCTGAACCGCTACCACCGGGACATCCTGGATAAATAGTTCTTTCTTAACAGGCATTAACACAAATTTAACTCAATCTATGCGGTATTTACCTCCGTAAAGATCGCGTGAATGCGCGCCAAGGAAGGTAAAGACCATGTCGCTGGACACCCTGCCCGATCTCCGCTGCCTCATGATGGTCGACGGCACGCTGTTCGGTCATGTTGAGGATGCCTCGACGCTCTGCCCCATGGAAATCCGGCAAGGCAGCGCCCTTGCCCCATTTGAGACCTGTGACCAGGCACCGATCACCCTTTTCAATCCCGCCCGCCGCCATGATTTCGATGCAAGCGACCTGCCGCGCAAAACCAGCTCCCGCCCGGCAGAGGAAACACCCGGAGATGTCTATGCCTGCTGGGTCAACCATCTACCCGACTGGGCCCTGCAGGGCAGTGACACCGTCCAGTTGATGATCAACCGGCACGACAGACCCTGTGAGGTGTTTCTGAACGCGCCAATCAATATTCCGGATGTCCAAGAGGGGATGGTGTTTGAGGCCCTGCTCGCCGTGCACCGCGCCAACGCGCAGCTTTGTCTGCGGCTCGTCGATCCGATCTCCGGCAAGGAAGAAACCCTGCGTTTCCCCTTTGACGGGGCCCATTCGGGCGGTGCTCATCCTTCGGGCTATGCGCAGGTGCGTCAGCCGCTGCCAGATCGGTTCAGTGCCTGCCGGATTGAACTGAGCATCGAATACTTGGGCCATAGTGGACAGGACAAGCAGACGGAACCCTTCCTCTTCCTTGCCGATATCTGCGTCAGGCAGGACGCAACAGAGCATGATCAGCTTAGCATCCTCAGACCAGAATGGCTGCTGGGGGACACCCCGCAGCAGCAGGGCCAATGGATCAAGGCTCCCCTGCCTGCGGCTTTGGTTCCCGGCCAGGGGATCTCGGTCACGCTGGGCGGGCAGACCTATCCCTTCACGCCAATGTCCAAACCCGATTTTACCGTGCGTGAGAACTATGGTCACACCCTTGTCTGTGCCTCGGCGCAAGGGATGGATCTGCTGCTTTGCATCGACGGGCAGCACGTCGCCCCTGTGCGCATCAACCGGAATGATACCATCATCCGTATCCCGAACCGGTTCCTGACCGGCCACGTCCGGCACCTCAGCCTCAAGGACCGGTCCGGCTGTGTCACCCTCTTCGAACAGCAGCAACTGATGCCGGCCATCGTCACCCCCGGCGACGTGATGCAGCGGGAATCCACTGCGCCCTTTCCCGCAACGCTTTTCGCGCAAACGCCGCTTCGGTACGCGGGGCTCAAGGCGATCCTTGAAAACGCCGGGCCAGAGACCGATCTGGCGCAACTGGCCCACGCTCTGCATACGGTCGAAGGCGGGCATGAGAATATCAAACTCCTCCCGCTGTGCTTTCCCACCGTTGAGAAGCCTGACGTTTCCGTCATCATTCCCGCACATAACGGGATCGAGCTGACCTACCTTGCGCTGTGCAGTCTACTTCTCGCGCAGAACGACGCCAGTTTCGAAGTCATCGTCGTAGATGACGGATCAACCGATGAGACGAGAGCCCTGGAAACGCTGGTGCAAGGCATCAACGTCGTGCGCAACCGGACCCCCAGCGGTTCATCCGCGCCTGCAATGCGGGCGCGGAACAGGCACGCGGCACCTACGTGGCGCTCCTGAACAACGATACCGAGGTAACGACCGGATGGCTCGATGCGCTGATCGACGCCTTCGACCGGTTTGAAAAGGTCGGGATGGCCGGGTCCAAGCTGCTCTATCCCGATGGAGATTTGCAGGATGCGGGCGGTATCGTCTGGGGCTCCGGCAACCCCTGGAACTACGGCAACCGACAAAACCCTAACGAACCGCGCTTCTGCTACGCGCGGCAGGCGGACTACCTATCCGGCGCTGCCCTGATGATGCCGCGCACCCTATGGGAGGAGATCGGCGGGCTTTCGTCAGAAATGGAGCCGATGTATTTCGAGGATACCGACCTTGCCTTCAAGGTACGCGCAGCGGGCTACAGCACCTGGTTCGTGCCCGCCTCCATCGTCTACCATTTCGAAGGCATGACCTCGGGGACCGATGTGACCACCGGGTTCAAGAAGTACCAGGAAGTGAACCGGCCCAAGTTCAAGCGACGCTGGGCCAGCGCCTTTGCCAGCCACGGCACGGAAGGACATCGGCCAGACCTGGAAAAGGACCGCGGCATCGTCGGCAGGGTTCTTTTTATCGACTACGCCCCTCCCCGCGCGGACAAGGATGCCGGGTCCTACGCTGCCCTGCAGGAAATGCGGCTTGTGCAATCGCTTGGCTACAAAGTGACCTTCGTCTCAACCAACATGGCCCATCTGGGCCGTTATACCGAGGATCTGCAAAAGGCAGGGGTCGAGGTGATCTATGCGCCCTTCTACATGAACGTGACCGAATACCTGAACCAGCACGCGACCGATTTCGATGCCTTCTACATCACGCGCTACTACGTCGCGCAGGCTGTGCTGCAGCAGATCCGCGCCCAGGCCCCCAAGGCCAGGATCATCTTCAACAACGCCGATCTGCATTTCCTGCGCGAACTGCGCGCCGCCCGCAGCGAAAGCGACAGCGGCAAGCTTGACCGTGCCCGGCAGACCCGCACCGAAGAACTGGACATTATCCGCGCGGTGGACGTGGTGCTGTCCTATACGGAGGTCGAACATTCCGTTATCCAGGCCTACACAGATGGTGATGCAACGGTGGTTAAATGCCCCTGGGTGGTCGAGGTGCCGGAGAAGGTTCCTGGCCTGGAGAGCCGCAAGGGGCTCTCCTTCCTCGGAAGCTTTCGCCATCACCCGAACACCGAAGGGATTACCTGGTTCGCCCAGAACGTCATGCCACTTCTTGCTGCATCGGGTACGCCCATGCCGCTAACGATTTACGGCTCTGGCATGGGGTCCGATATCAAGGCGCTCAGTACTGATCTGATCCATCCGCACGGGTTCATCGAGCGGGCCGACGATGCATTTGACCGCCACCGCATCTTTGTCGCGCCGTTGCTTTCGGGGGCTGGGATCAAGGGCAAGGTTCTGGCCGCGCTTGCCCGCGGTATCCCCTGCGTGATCACCCCGACGGCCGCCGAAGGGATAGGACTGCGCACGGGCCACGACTGTCTGATCGTGGAACAGCCCCGCGACTGGGTCGATGCAATCACACGGCTGCACACGGACGATGGTCTGTGGCACGAACTTTCCCGCAATGCCCGCGACTACCTGCGCGATGCCTTTTCGTTCGAAGCGGGCCGTGCACAGATGCGCCGCGCATTCGAGGCGGCAGACATGTACGGGTCAAGAGGCTGATGCGCACCGCCATCCTGCACTATCACCTGTTCAAGAACGCGGGCACGTCGGTCGACCAGCTCCTTCGGCACAACTTTCCGGATGGGTGGGACAGCCGGGAGTTTCCGGGCCAGGGCGGCAACAACACCGCCCTGGTCCGGGAATGGATCCTGGACCGGCCGGACATTAGCGCCTTTTCCTCTCACACCATGCTGGGACCCTTGCCGGAAGCGCCTGGACTGAGGGTCATTCCGGTGGTCCTGCTGAGGGATCCCATCGCGCGAATCACCTCCGCCTATCAATTTGAGCGCACTCAGCGGGCGGACACACGGGGGGCCAAGCTTGCCAAGGCGCATGATCTTGAAGGCTACGTTTCCGCCCGGCTGGCGATGCCGGGCGACCGGCAGTGCCGCAATTTCCAGACCGGGCGACTGGCGACTCTGCTGCCCGACACAATACCTGAACTGGAACGCGCCCGCGCGGCGGTCAAACAGTTGCGACAGTGCGGTATCGTCGGGTTGGTCGAGGCGTTCGATCGCGCCATGGCGGAACTGCGGCTTCTGGCCCTGCAGGCATTCCCCGCGTTCGAGATCACTCCGGTCAGGGCGAACATGTCCGGCCCGCAGCGCACTGAGGTGTCCAAAAGGCTCCGTGAACGGCTGGAGCATTCGAACGCCCATGACATCCGGCTTCTGAGGGATGTTGAAGCCCTTATGGCAGCCGCATGACACCTGACACATGCGTTGCAAGCGCCCTGTCCGCACTGAAGGGCCTGAACGCTTTCACCAGTGACAGGGCCCTGCGCCGTTATCAGCTGACGGTGGCGCAAACCGGTGTCTTCGCCTGTCCCTGTCCCCAAACCGGCAAGGCCTGCACGCCCGTTGCCCACTACCTGCTGCCTGGCCAGGGTGTCTTCTACCTATTTGAAGGGGCAGCACCCTTTGTCGTGATTGCAGCGTCGCTGAAAGACGGGTTTCCCTTGCTGTGCCTCGCGACGGAGGATGACGTCTTCTGGACCGGCCGACCCGAACGGACCGATCTGGTCGCCCAGGCACAGTCGCTGCTTCAACGCCCGCCCGGCCAATTCATCGACCCAGAACAAGGTCCCGTCGTTCACATCGGGGACCCGAATTTTGCCCATTGCCTGTGGAACGAGTTCCCGGCGCTCAATGCGCTTTCCAAGCGGAACCATAGCGCCCGCATTGCGGTTCACTTCGACCCGCTTGGCATTCTGACGCGCCACTGCGAGGTTTTCGCGCATGAATACCGGTTGGCAGATAATCGACAGGCACTTCGCGGCTGGTCCACGGCACCGGTCACGATGATCGGCAGCACCTTTTGTGACACAGCGGCCCGTAACGCAGCCCTTGCCCTGATGGGTCTGCAACAGCCTGAAAAGGACCCTCACACTCCCAGGATCTGGATCACCCTCAGGGACAGGGGCCGGACAATGGAAAACCAACTGGAATTCCATCACGCCCTGATCACGGCCCTGTCGGCCCGCCATCCAAGGGCGCAATTCCTGCTGGACGGTTTCTCGACCCCCGCCGATCTTGACCGCCCCCTTTACGATTCGCTGCGCGAGAGGTTCGCCGCGCGCATCGCGGGCGGGCAGAAGATCGCCCGGGCGCTGATGCAAAACCTGCCGAAAGTCCCGATCCGCGATCTGACAGGGATGCCACTGGACCAAGCCTTGTCGGCGGCAGCCGGATGTCACTTCTACGTCGCCCACGCCGGAACGATGCAGCACAAGCCCGCCTGGCTGTTTCCCGTTCGCGGCATCGTCCACGGCAATCGTGCCAGCTTGTCGCACGGCGCGCTGACCTGGTGCGCCAGCATGGTCGCGGGCAGCCTGTCCCCCGCCGGTCTGTCGCAGGAGATCATCCAGGACAGCGCCGTGCGCGGGCTGCCCACTTTGAATGACCGTAACCGCGATTACTTTGTGACCGATATCCCCCGCGCGGTGGATGAGGTTCTGGCCCATTTCGAAGGCGTCCTGCTTCAGGATGTCAGCCCCAGGATGGCGGCAAACTGAATCCTTCATCCTGCACCTCACGCCGGATCCGGGCGAATTCATCGGCAAAGAGCGCTGGAAAAAAGGCAGGCATCTTGCGCGGCAGCCCTTCGGTAAAGCGGCGCTCAAGAAGCTCTTGCGGGTAATCGAACGGCGGCAGGCCCAGAAACTCCTCAATCCCGCGCAGCGATCCGCGCTGATCCGCGTGAAGCTCCTCGTAGAAGATCGCCTTCCACATCTCCGGCGCCAGAGCACTCCGCATCCGTCGCAACACCCCCCCGTATTCCGCGTTGACCCAGATGTGTGGACGGCGCGCGAATTCCGCGAAATCGTCCGGTCCCCAGCTATCCAGACTGGCCACTTCCCCCGTGACCTGAAGGTGGAACTTAACGTGGCTCCAAAGCCGTTGCGCCGGATCCCGCATGGTATAAAGGACCCGCAGGCGCGGTGACCGGGCCGCAATCTGCTCCCACGCCTCGCGTGGCAATTGCGCGTTCAGGTTCGAAAAATCGCACGCATACCGCTCGTGACCCCGTATTTGGAACAGGTTCCGGTACCAGTGATCATCGACCGGTCGGCTGAGATAGGCGCTGATCCAGTGCAGGTTGGCGCGCACCGCATCGATGTTCGCCTTCTCGGGATCAAAGCGCAGAAGATAGCGGTTTCTCACCTCCCGCAGACGGTAAGCATCACTAAGCATGCCTGGATCAACGTAGCGGTGGTAGAAGTAATGCACCTCCTTCTCCATCGTGACGTGAAGGGCCGGATGCCGCCCCAGAAGGGCGTAAAGCCAGGTTGTCCCGGCCTTCATCGCGCCGATGCTCAAAAAAAGGGATGGGTAGAGGGCATTCATCGGCGGGGGACCGCCATGCCCGGCTGCCTGCGTTGCGCTTTCATCTAACCCTCTCACCGCTGCACCGGTGATCTGACGGGAAAACGGTAAAGAGATCGTTAAGACGTCGGCTAAATCGTTAACGGCGCACTGCGCCCCTGTCGCAAACACGATGGTTCGCGCGCAATTTGACCATGGTAATCGCCCGCTCTCTGCCTAATCTGGCCGAAACACTGAACCCAAAGGACCATGCCCCATGCACTTCGGCCTCTCGGATGAGCAGGAGATGATCGTCTCTACCGTGCGCAGCTTTGTGGAAAAGGAAATCTACCCCCACGAGACCGAGGTCGAACGCACCGGCGAGGTGCCAGAAGGGCTGGGCGAAGCGATCAAGGAGAAGGTCATCGACCTGGGTTTTTACGCCTGCAATTTCCCTGAAGAAGTAGGCGGTGCCGGGCTCTCGCATCTCGATTTCACATTGGTTGAGCGTGAACTGGGCCGGGGTTCGATGGCGCTGACGCATTTCTTCGGGCGGCCCCAGAATATCCTGATGGCTTGCAACGATGAACAGCGGGAGCGGTATCTGCTGCCCGCCGGGCGGGGCGAACGGATGGATGCGCTGGCAATGACGGAACCGGGTGCCGGGTCCGACGTGCGCGGCATGGCCTGTTCGGCAGTGCGCGACGGGGGCGATTGGGTCGTGAACGGCTCCAAGCATTTCATATCGGGCGCGGATCACGCGGACTTCTTCATCGTCTTCATCGCCACGGGAGTGGATGAAACCCCGAAGGGCCCCAAGAAACGCATCACCACCTTCCTGGTTGATCGCGGCACGCCGGGGTTCGAGGTGCGCGATGGCTACAAGTCGGTCAGCCACCGGGGCTACAAGAACTGCATCCTCGATTTCGACAATTGCCGCCTGCCAGACGCGCAGGTGCTGGGTGGGGTCGATGGCGGTTTCGCCGTGATGAACGAATGGCTCTATGCCACGCGCCTGACGGTCGCGGCCTTCTCCGTCGGTCGTGCGCGGCGCTGTTTCGACTACGCGCTGAACTACGCCGCCGAACGCAAGCAATTCGGCCAGCAGATCGGCAAGTTTCAGGGCGTAAGCTTCCAAATCGCCGACATGATCACCGAAATCGACGCGGCAGACTGGCTGACCCTCGCCGCCGCTTGGCGTCTCGATGAAGGGCTGCCATCCAACCGGGAGATCGCGAGTGCCAAGGTCTATGCTTCCGAAACACTGGCCCGTGTGACCGATACGACCCTGCAGATCTTTGGCGGTATGGGCCTGATGGACGATTTCCCCATCGAGCGTTTCTGGAGAGATGCGCGGGTCGAGCGGATCTGGGACGGCACATCGGAAATCCAGCGCCATATCATATCGCGCGATCTTCTGCGTCCGTTGGGCGCATGACGCACGACCTCCGCCGACTGTTCCAACCTCAAAGCATCGCCGTCATCGGCGGCGGCGAATGGTGCAGACAGGTGGTGCTCCAATGTCAGAAGATCGGGTTTCAGGGCGCGCTCTGGCCCCTGCACACCTCGGCCCGAGAGATCTGCGGTCTGCCTGCCTTCCGCAGCATCTCGGATCTGCCCTGCGCGCCCGATGCCACCTTCGTCGGTGTGAACCGGGAGGCAACGGTCGATCTGGTGGCGCAGCTTTCGGCGCGGGGCGCGGGCGGCGCGGTCTGCTTTGCTTCCGGCTTTCTTGAGGCACAGGCGGAGGATACCAACGGCGCCCCGCTCCAGACCGCTTTGCTTGAGGCCGCCGGTGATATGCCCATTCTGGGGCCCAACTGCTATGGTTTCATCAACTACCTTGACGGCGCGCTCCTCTGGCCCGACCAGCACGGCGGGCGCCGGGTGGAAAAGGGTGTGGCGGTGGTGACCCAAAGCTCCAACATGGCGATCAACATCACCATGCAAAAGCGGGGCCTGCCACTGGCCTACGTGATGACCGCCGGAAACCAGGCGCAGATCGGGATCAGTCAGATCGGTCGCGCCATGTTGGATGATCCGCGTGTCACGGCGCTGGGGCTACATATCGAAGGTATCGACGATCTGCGCGCCTTCGAGGGGCTGGCACATCATGCCGCCACCTTGGGCAAACCCATCGTCGCGCTCAAGGTCGGTCGCTCCGATCAGGCGCGTCTGGCGACCGTCTCGCACACCGCATCCCTGGCCGGAGAGGAGGCCGGAGCAGCCGCCTTGCTAAAACGGCTGGGCATCGCGCGGGTGTCGGACCTGCCCACCTTCATGGAGACGTTGAAACTCCTGCACATCGTCGGACCCTTGGCACAGAATACAATTGCCACGATCAGCTGCTCGGGGGGCGAGGCGAGCCTGGCCGCCGATAGCGCGCTGGACCACGAGGTGACCTTTCCACCGCTGAATGACCGTCAGAAGACCGACCTGCGCGCCGCTCTTGGCCCCCGGGTGGCCCTTGCCAATCCGCTGGACTATCACACCTATATCTGGCGCGACGTCCCAGCCATGACCAATGCATTCGCCGCCATGGCGGACCCCGGTATCGCTCTGACCATTCTGATCGTTGATTTTCCGCGTGCGGACCTCTGCGATCCATCCGATTGGGATTGCGTTATCGCGGCCAGCATTGCGGCTGCCGAACGGACGGGCCGCCCCTACGGCATGGCCGCCACCCTGCCGGAACTCATGCCCGAAGCGGTGGCGCAGCAACTGGCCCAGGCGGGTGTCGTCCCCTTCAACGGCCTGACCGAAGCCCTCGCCGCCTGCGCCGCAGCCGCCGCCATTTCCGACCCGGTCGAAGAGCCGCTCCTGATACCGGGCCCTGTGGCCGAGGCCGCGCTGCTCCCCGAAGCGGAAGCCAAGATGCTCCTCGCCACGCACGGCCTGCGGATACCTCGCGCCACCCGCTGCTGCGATCCCGCAGAGCTGGCTCAAGCCACCGAAGCGGTCGGCTTCCCTCTGGTTCTCAAGGGCGAAGGCATCGCGCACAAGACCGAAGCAGGCGCGATCCGGCTGAACCTGCAAACCCTTTCGGAGGTCGAAGAGGCGGCGCGAGACATCCAGGCCCCGTCCTTCCTCATCGAAGAAATGATCGCTGACGGTATTGCCGAGCTTCTGATCGGGGTCATCCGCGATCCGGCCCACGGCTTTGTCCTGACCCTTGGTGCGGGCGGCACACTGACGGAGCTTCTGAAGGACAGCCAGTCGCTCCTCCTCCCTGCCAGTGCCGATGACATCGACGAAGCCCTCGACGCCCTTCGTATCGCCCCGCTGCTCTGGGGCTACCGTGGCGCCCCGCCTGTTGATCGCCCTGCCCTTCACCGTAGCATTCAGGCC
>JABDKA010000074.1 GCA_013002405.1 Sulfitobacter sp.
CCCGCAAGCAGGACCAAAAGAGATTCAATAGTGGTTCTGCTAACCCGCCCAAGCACTGGACCCCCCATAGGATCGTCGGCCCAGAAACTGATCACCTCGGTCTCATTTGTCTCAAGCATGCCGTCAACCGCATTTCCGGTGGCCATCACCACAAGTTCACAATGATCACCGAAAACAGCGATATCTCCGCGTTCCGGGACGGCGGCGCGCCTGACACGCAGTCGCGAGAATGCATTTACGTCTGAACCGCGCCCGGACGCTGCCCCCGACTTGATCCTGGATTTCCTCCTTCCACCTTGCCAAACACCTCCATTTTCCCCCTTTTCCCCCACCCCAATCCCGTCTATAGGCACCACTTCACGCGGGATGCCCTTATGGGCGCCCCGTCAAAAGCGGGACGACAGCCTTGGAGGCGTCCCGCCCTAACCATTGGAGATTATAATGGCCGGAGAGATTCCAGATCTTGAAGCCCAGGTACGGACGGGGACAGGCAAGGGCGCCGCTCGTCAGGCACGCCGTGATGGCATGGTACCGGGGATTGTTTTCGGAGGCGACGCGGACCCGCTTCCCATCAACATCCCGTTCAACAAGCTGCTGACCAGGCTGCGTCAGGGCCGGTTCAAGTCCACCCTGTTCAACATGAAGGTTGATGGCCACGATGACGTCCGTGTCATCTGCCGCGATGTTCAGCGCCACGTGGTCAAGGACCTGCCCACACACGTGGACTTCATGCGCCTCAAGCGCACCTCGAAGGTGAACCTCTTCATCAACGTGGAAGTGACCGGCGAAGAGGAAAGCCCCGGCATCAAGATGGGCGGCGTGCTGACGCTGGTCCGTCCCGAAGTCGAACTGGTCGTGACCGCAGCTGACATTCCCGAGAGCATCACCATCGATGTTTCGACCCTGGAAATCGGCGACAGCGCCACGATTTCTGACGTGAAGCTGCCTGCAGGCGCGGTCCCCACGATCGACCGTGACTTTGTGATCGCCCAGGTCTCCGCACCCTCCGGCCTCGCTTCCCAGTCCGACGAGGAGGACGAAGAAGAAGTCGCAGCCGACGAAGTGCCCACCACCGAAATGGGCCCGCCCGACGGCGAAGAAGAATAGGCCTCACGCACTTGTGCAGGCTTTTGAACGGGGTCGCATCTGCGACCCCGTTTGTTTTCTGAAAAAGCACCCTATCTATCTGTCAAGCAGACAAGCTCTGCCCCCGACCCCCCCGGTCGGTAAGCGCCTGCCATCCCCCCCCGGCAGGCGCTTTTTCGTCTCCGGCCACCGCACCCGCATCACCCCATTCCGCTCCACCCGCCGCTCCGCTATGGTGCCCGCAACAGGCAAAGGACGGACGGCCATGAAACTCATCGTGGGGCTCGGAAACCCGGGCGCGAAATATGCCCGCAACCGACACAACATCGGCTACATGGCGCTGGACCGGATCGCCACCGATCACCATTTCCCGGCCTGGAATTCCAAGCATCAGGGAGTGATCAGCGAAGGGCGCTTCGGGTCGGACCGGGTGGTTCTGCTCAAGCCCGAAACCTTCATGAACAACTCCGGCCAGTCGGTGCAGGCGGCAATGCGGTTCTACAAGCTGGAGCCGGAGGATGTGATCGTGTTCCACGATGAGATCGACCTCGCCCCCGGCAAGGTCAAATGCAAGACCGGCGGGGGCCACGCGGGCCACAACGGCCTGCGCTCCATCCACGCGCATATCGGACCCGAGTACGACCGTGTGCGGCTGGGCGTGGGCCACCCCGGGCACAAGGATGCGGTGCCGGGTTACGTGCTGCGCGACTTCCCCAAGGCGGACGAAGGCTGGCTCGATGACCTGCTGCGCGGCATCGGGGACGGGGCGCCCCACCTTGCCGCGGGGGACAAGGGCAAGTTCATGAATGCGGTCGCCCTTCGGATGAACCCGCCCCGTTCAGGCACAGGCGCGAAAAGCAAGGCACCGAAGGAGCCCCCGGCCAGGATAGAACCGGAACCCGACACCCGCAGCCCCCTGCAGCGGCTGATGGAACGCTTCCGGTGAGCCTGCGAGAGGCCTTCCTGGATCAGTCTTGCGCCTGCAAGAGCATGGGCTCGCCCTTCATGGGCCGCCTTTTGGCGATCCTCGCCGATCACTGGCCCGAAAAAAGCGCACTCGCCCGCAAATTCAGTCAATTCGAGGGGGACATCGGCCCGGCGGGCCATTCCCTGCCCCTGCGCATCGCGGGTGGCCTGCATGCCTTGGTGCTCAGCAACGCAGCGCCAGACCTCGCAGCCCTCTACCCCCCTCACGCAAGCGATGACACGGCCCTGCGCGACGGGGTGCTGAAGGCCCTCAAAGAGCATGAGCCCTTCCTCCTTGACTGGACCGACAATGCCCCGCAGACCAATGAGGTGCGCCGCTCCGCCGCCCTCATCGCCGGAGCCCGTGTCGCCGTCGATCACTTTGACCTGCCGATACAGCTTTCGGAACTGGGGGCGAGCGGCGGTCTGAACCTGATGTGGGACGCCTACGCGCTTGAGATCGAGGGAAGCCGCTTTGGCCCCGCCATGCCCGCCGTCACCCTCACGCCCGAATGGTCAGGTGATTTGCCGCCCGACACAGAGCCGCGCATCGCCACCCGCGCGGGCGTGGACCTCAACCCGCTTGACCCCACGCGCGCCGACCACCTGCTGCGGCTCACTGCCTATCTCTGGCCGGACCAGCCCGAGCGTCTGACCAACACCCGTGCCGCTGCGGCCATCGCGTCAGGTCCGGTGCACAGGGGGGATGCCATCGACTGGCTGTCCGACCGCCTGCCCGCCGCCCCCGAGGGCCGTCTGCATCTCATCCAGCACACCGTCGCCTGGCAGTACTTCCCGGCCCGGGCCCAGGCCCGAGGCCGCGCCCTGATTGAAGCAGCGGGGGCCCAGGCCACTTTCAACCGCCCCCTCGCCTGGCTCTCTATGGAGACGGACGGCGACCGTACCGGCAAGGTGGGTGCGGCGCTGACCCTGCGGCTCTGGCCCGGGGACCTCACAATGGAACTGGGGCGCGCGGATTTTCACGGCCGCTGGATCAACTGGAGCCATGGCCAAGCCAGGTAACCCTTTCCTGTTCTGGCACCCTGTGGTTGGATACCGTCAAGGGGAGAGACCAGTAGATGCGCACATTCGGAAAATGGCTGGGACGGATCTTCCTGACACTGGTCCTGGCGGCCCTCGTCGTCGGGCTCTGGAAGCGTGAAGAGATCATGCGCCTGATGGCCGTGAATTCGCTTTTTGCCGAGGAAAAGATCGTTACCAACTTCTCCAACATGGACGCGGCCTTTCTCAATGCGCCCGTGGACCGCGGCAATGGGCCCACGACACCGCTGCGCTACGGTCCCGAAACCGCCCTGCCCGCGGCCGTCGATGACTGGATCAAGGCGCGAAACGTCACCTCGCTTCTGGTGATGAAAAAGGGGGAGATCCTCTACGAAAACTACTTTCTCGGCACTCAGCCCGAAGACCGCCGGATCAGCTGGTCAGTCGCCAAGAGCTTCATCTCCGCGCTGGTTGGCATCCTGCTGGAGGAAGGGGCCATCGTCTCGCTCGACGATCCGGTGACCAGATACGCCCCCGAACTTCAGGGCGGTGCTTATGGCAAGGCCACGCTGCGCGACGTGCTGCAGATGGAAAGCGGTGTCACCTTCGACGAGGATTATCTGGACTACGATTCAGACATCAACCGCATGGGCCGGGTCATCGCACTGGGTGGCGAAATGGACACCTTCGCCGCCGAGTTGACAGAAACCTTCGCACCCCCCGGGGACCGCTGGAAATACGTTTCCATCGACACCCACATCGTTTCCATGGTGGTCCGCGGGGCCACCGGCCGCTCCCTCGCGGACCTGCTGAGCGAGAAGATCATCCAGCCCCTCGGGCTTGAGCAAAGCCCCTATTACCTGACCGACGGCGCGGGCACGGCCTTCGCTCTTGGTGGGCTGAACCTGACCACCCGCGACTACGCCCGTTTCGGCCAGATGTTTCTGCAGGAAGGAAGCTGGCAGGGCCAACAGGTGGTGCCGCGGGACTGGGTCCGCGCTTCCACCCGGCCCAGCGCAAGGACGGCCGAGGGCGAGATCCGCTACGGCTACCAATGGTGGATCCCCCAAGGTTCCCCCGACGGGACCTATATGGCGCGCGGTATCTACGGGCAGTACATCTGGATCGATAGCGGCGCGGGTACCGTCATTGTCACCACCTCCGCAGACCGCAAGTTCCGCGAAGCGGGTGTGAACCAGCAGAACATCGACATCTTCCGCCTCATCACCGAAAGCCTCTGACCGATGGAAAAAGACGACAGCATCAACGTCCTGGGTGAACCGCTGGAGCTATGCGGCACCGATCCCATGACCGGCTTCTTTCGCGACGGCCACTGCAACACCTGCGATGCCGATCAGGGCAGCCACACCGTCTGTGCCGTGATGACGGCAGAGTTTCTCGCCTTCTCCAAGTACGTGGGCAATGACCTGAGCACGCCGAACCCGGTCTTCGGCTTTTCAGGCCTCAATCCCGGGGACCGCTGGTGCCTGTGTGCCGCGCGTTTCCTGCAGGCCGCCGACGAGGGCTGCGCGCCCCGCGTCCACCTTGGGGCCACCCACAGGCGCGCGCTCGAAATCGTACCCCTGTCCCTGCTGAAAGAACACGTCAGCAAGCAAAGCTGATGCCGCTTCTCTTTATCACCGCAAATATTCTGGGGGAGGACCGGCCCCGCCGGTCCGGGGGCAAAGCCCCCAGACCCTCAGGCTGGCAGGGCGCGCCGGATGATCAGGCGAACTCACCCATCTCGAAGCCCAGCGCCTTGGCCACGGTAAAGATATCCTTGTCGCCACGCCCGCACATGTTCATGCAGATGATATGATCTTTCGGCAGGTCGGGTGCGATCTTGAAGACGTGGGCCAGCGCATGTGAAGGCTCCAACGCCGGGATGATCCCCTCCAGCTCACAGCACTTCTGGAAGGCGGCCAGCGCCTCCTTGTCGGTGATCGACACATACTGGGCCCGACCGATGTCATGCAGCCAGGCGTGCTCGGGTCCGATCCCGGGATAGTCGAGACCCGCGGAGATGGAAAAGCCCTCGAGGATCTGCCCATCGTCGTCCTGCAGCAGGTATGTGCGGTTGCCATGCAACACGCCAGGACGCCCGCCGGTGAGAGAGGCGCAGTGCTCCATCTTGGCGTTCACACCCTTCCCGCCCGCTTCGACGCCAATGATCCCCACCTCCTTGTCGTCAAGGAACGGATAGAAGAGGCCCATGGCATTCGACCCGCCGCCGATGGCGGCGATCAGGGTGTCGGGCAGACGCCCCTCGGCCGCTGTCATCTGCTCGCGAACCTCCTTGCCGATGATCGACTGGAAGTCGCGCACCATGGCCGGATAGGGGTGCGGGCCCGCCACCGTGCCGATGCAGTAGAAGGTATCGCGCACATTGGTCACCCAATCGCGCAGGGCGTCGTTCATGGCGTCCTTGAGGGTGCCGCGACCGGAGGTAACGGGCACGATCTCGGCCCCCAGGAGGCGCATGCGGAAGACGTTGGGGGCCTGACGCTCGACGTCATGGGCACCCATGTAGACCACGCACTTGAGCCCGAACTTGGCACAGACCGTCGCCGTGGCAACGCCATGCTGACCGGCACCGGTTTCGGCGATGATGCGCTTTTTCCCCATGCGGCGGGCCAGGATAATCTGGCCGAGCACGTTGTTGATCTTGTGCGCGCCGGTATGGTTCAGTTCGTCGCGTTTCATGTAGACCTTGGCACCGCCCAGCTCCTCCGTCAGTCGCTCGGCGAAATATAGCGGGCTGGGGCGTCCGACGTAGTGGGTCCAGAGGTTCTGCATCTCCGCCCAGAAGCTGTCGTCGGTCTTGGCCCGCTCGTACTGCTCCTCCAGCTCAAGAATGAGCGGCATGAGCGTTTCGGAGACGAAACGCCCGCCGAAATCGCCGAAGCGGCCGTTCTCATCGGGGCCGGTCATGAAGCTGTTGAATAGGTCGTTGGCCATGGGGCGTCTCCTGTCGCGCGGTCAGCCGCCGTTCTATCCCAGCCTTTCGCCACACGGAACCCCAAGACTATTGCAATAGTCCTGGCAATTCTCTTGCAAGAGAATTGTCCCTCACTCGATCAGGCGCAGAGCCACTTTGTTACAGAAAACAACGTATTGGGCACCGTTCTGCATGGCGCGAAATCCGCGCCGCCGCACTTCAGCTTCGAAGGCCTGGCATCCCACGATCCGCTCCACATCCCGGACCTTTCGCCGCACCACGCCACCATCACGGGCCGCCCTGGAGGAGAAGAGCTGCCGCATCCATTGATCGGCGCTCAAAAAGCCAACCGATTCAAACATCCGTTCAGCTTGCGGGCCTTTGGTAAAAAGATCCTTACTCGGCCGTCAGTCAAAAATCCGCAAAAGCTCCCGCTTGAGCTTGTCCTCGACCCCGTCCTTCACCGCATCCTCGACCGACTGACCCTCTTCGCGCACCACGCCCAGTTCCTCGGCCAGCTTCTCCTCGACCTTCTGCCTGACACGCTCTTCGGCGCGTTCCTTTTCTTCCTGGAAATTGAGGTCGATCGCCGCCTGCACATCGGGTCGGATCGAAGGATCGGACCAGGGTCCGAAGATCCGTACAGGCACGGCAAGGC
>JABDKA010000099.1 GCA_013002405.1 Sulfitobacter sp.
CCCCCGGGACGTCTCAATCCGAAAGGGCTCGCCAGCCTATATCGCGGCGGCAAAAACCCTCGGCCCAGTCGATCCGGTCCGCGATTCCATAGGCCCGGTCCCGCGCCTCGGCAAGCGTCTCGCCGCGCGCAGTGACGTTCAGCACACGGCCCCCAGCGGCGATGATCTGGCCGCCCTCCGTCACGGTGCCCGCGTGAAAGACCATGTTGGCGCTGTCCTCCGGCAGGGCTTCCAGCCCCCCGATGACGGAGCCCTTCTTGTAGCTGCCAGGGTAGCCCTTGGCAGCCATCACGACCGTGATCGCGTGATCCTCCGCCCAGTTCACCCGCAGGTCCTTGAGACGGCCCTCGGCGGCGGCCTGCATGAGGTCAAAGGCCTGGGCCCCGAGGCGCATCATCAGGACCTGGCATTCAGGATCACCGAAGCGGACGTTGTATTCCACCAGTCGCGGCTGGCCTTCCTTGATCATCAGCCCGGCATAAAGGACGCCCTGGTAGGGCGTGCCGCGCCGCGCCATCTCGGCCACAGTGGGACGGATGATCTCATCAAGCGCCTTTTGCGCGATGGCATCGGTCAGCACGGGGGCGGGGGAGTAGGCTCCCATGCCGCCGGTGTTGGGGCCCGTGTCGCCTTCGCCCACGCGTTTGTGGTCCTGTGCCGTACCGATGGGCAGGACCTCCTCCCCGTCGCAGAGAACGAAAAAGGAGGCTTCTTCGCCTTCCATGAATTCCTCGATCACGACTTCCGCGCCGGCCGCGCCGAAGGCCCCGCCGAACATCTCATCGACCGCCGCTGCGGCCTCTTCGTCGGTCATGGCAATGATGACACCCTTGCCCGCGGCCAGACCGTCGGCTTTGATGACGATGGGGGCGCCCCGTTCGGCCAGGTAGGCCTTGGCGGCTTGCGCATCCGTGAAGTGGGCATAGGCGGCAGTGGGGGCTTTGGCCGCGTCGCAGATTTGCTTGGTAAAGGCCTTGGAGGCCTCAAGCCTTGCCGCAGCGGCCGAGGGGCCGAAGACCGAAAAGCCCGCATCCCTGAGATCATCCGCGACCCCTGCGGCAAGGGGGGCTTCGGGGCCCACGATGACAAAGTCGATGGAGTTTTCCTCGCAGAAGGTCACCACCGCGCTGCCTTCCATGATGTCGAGGCTGGCGCAGTCGGCGATTTGGGCGATGCCCGCATTGCCCGGGGCCACGATAAGCTTATCGCACTTGGGATTCTGCAGGACGGCCCAGGCCAGGCTGTGTTCCCGCCCGCCGCTGCCCAGGATCAGGATGTTCATGGCAGCACTCTCCCTTGGCCTTGCTTCGCTCGCGTTCTATTCTGGGCCGAGGCCAGTGACAAGCCAGTGACAAGGACACCCCATGGATCTGATCGACGACCCGCAGGAGGGGATGAACAGCCCCGAATTTACCGTCACCGAGATTTCCGGGGCAATAAAAAGGGTGATCGAGGGGAACTTCGGTCACGTGCGTATCAGGGGCGAGGTGGGCCGCGTCAGCCGTCCGCGCTCGGGCCATATCTACCTCGATCTCAAGGATGACCGTTCGGTCATTTCGGGCGTGATCTGGAAAGGGGTCTCGGCCCGGCTGCAGACCCAGCCCGAAGAGGGGATGGAGGTGGTGGCCACGGGCCGCGTGACCACCTTCGGCGGCCAATCCAAGTACCAGATCGTCATCGAGGAGATCAAACCGGCTGGCATGGGGGCCCTCATGGCGCTTCTGGAAAAGCGCAAGAAGCAGTTGGAGGCGGAAGGCCTGTTCGATGTTGCGCGCAAGAGGCCTCTTCCCTACCTGCCGGAGGTCATCGGTGTGATCACCTCCCCCTCGGGCGCGGTGATCCGGGACATCCTGCACCGCCTGCGGGATCGTTTTCCGCGCAAGGTGCTGATCTGGCCCGTGGCGGTCCAGGGGGCCAAGTGCGCGCCCGAAGTGGCCCGCGCCATCGAAGGCTTCAATGCTCTGTCCCCCGGTGGCGCGCTGCCCCGGCCTGATCTTCTGATTGTGGCCCGGGGCGGTGGGTCGGTCGAGGACCTCTGGGGTTTCAATGAGGAGGTGGTGGCGAGGGCCGCAGCCGCCTCGGAAATCCCGCTCATCTCGGCCGTCGGCCATGAGACCGATACGACCCTGATTGACTATGTCTCGGACAAGCGCGCGCCCACGCCGACGGCGGCTGCGGAACTGGCCGTGCCGGTGCGGCACGAACTGGTGGCCTGGCTCGAAGGGCAGGGCGCACGGATGGGCCAGCTTCTGAGCCAGGGACTGAGCGCCCGTGGCCAACGTCTGCGCGACATGGGTCGCGCCCTGCCGCGCCCCGAGGCGCTGGTGGAGGGCCCGCGGCAGCGGCTGGACAGGGCGGTGGATAAGCTTGACCCGGCCCTGATCGCGGGGGTGCAGCGGCGCAGGGTCCGTCTGGCGGATGTCTCCGGCTCCCTGCGGCCCGTGACTCTGCAGCGGCGTTTGAGGGACGAAGGCTTAAGGCTGCAGGATCGCAGCGGGCGGATGGGACCAAGCCTGGGGCGGCTGGTCACGGCCCGGCGCGAACGCTTCGAGGGCCTCGCCCGGCGCTTTCGTCCCGCAGCGCTGGTGCAGGAGAATGCCCGCAAGCGGGAGGCCCTTGACAAACTGACGGCCCGGCTGTCAGAGGCAGGCCAGCGCCAGATCGGCGATTGGCGCAGAAGGGTCGATGCGCTGGACCGGCTCCGGGAGACACTTTCCTACAAATCCACCCTCGCGCGCGGCTACGCAGTGGTGCGCGGGGACGGTGAGGTGGTGACCAGCACCAAGGCGGCGCAGAAGGCCGCGGCACTGGAGATCGAGTTCGCCGACGGCCGCATGACGGTGGGCGGGAAGGGAGCGGCGAAGAAGGCCGCAGGGAAGCCGCCGGAGCAGGGGTCTCTCTTCTGACCGGCGCATCGCTATCCCGGTGTTGCACTGGCTGAAGATCGTTGCGTGAGATTTTGTTGGGCAGGGTGAAACTGGGAGCCTGCGCGTTGCAGTGGGCTTGCCTCAGACCCCGACCTTGGGGCCGGGGCAGATAAGCGCCTCGCCGGTGTCGCGCGCCTCGTAGAGGTCGGTGGTGGCGGGGTCGTTCTCGAAGCGTGCGATGAGGCCCGTTGGCCTGCGCAGGAAGCTCCAGCATTGGGGGGCTGGATTGTCTTCGTAGGTGAAGCAGATCAATGGGCCCTTGGCGTACCAGCGTCCTTCCTTGCACTCCCCATCCAGAAAGGACCAGGTGACGCGGCGGTTCTCGTAGTAGATCTCGGCGCCGTAGATCTCGCCCCCCTGGCCGTAGAAGAGCGTCTTGCCGCGGGTGTAGCGGTCGAACTCTTCCGGTGTCAGCAGGTCCTGCGCCGCAACGGGCAGGGCGATCAGCAGGATCAGGAGGGTGGCGAGGGGGCGCATGGGGGGCAGCTTTGCAGAAAGATCCATTAGCCGCCAGCCGGGATCGTGGCCGGGGCGGGCTCTTGCCAGCGGGCAAGGCGCCGGTCCATGACGCGCCGCCAGAGCGGCGGGAAGAGCGCGACAACCGCCATGACGGGCAGAGAGTGAGGCAGCGTCGGCATGGTCGCTTCATCCAGCTCCAGGGCCGGGAAGGCGCGGGCGGGCCGCATGTGGTGGTCCGAATGAAGCGGGGCATTCAGCATCATGGCCGAGGAGTACCATTTGGGCGCGTTCCAGCTGTGCTGGGGCCCCACGGGCTCCGGTTTGCCCCCTTCGCTGAGCTGCCTGCGCAGGCCGTAATGCTGGACATAGTCCGAGAGAAGCAGTTGCAGCTGGGCGTAGGCTGCGATGGCGATGTAGATGAACAGGCCCTTGAGGCCCCCAAGCCAGAGAACGGAGAGCAGCATGAGGGCCGCGCCGCCGACGTAGGCGAGATAGGGATGCGTCAGGTTCCCCGGTCTCTGTTGGGCCATGGCCCGGCGGCCCCTTTCGGCACGCAGGCCTGCCACGAACTCACCCCGCACAGCGCGGAGTGCGTAGGACCAGAAACCTTCGCCCGCCCGGGCCGAATTGGGATCGGCCTCCGTGGCGGCGTGGACATGGTGGACCCGCAAGTGAGCCGAGACATGGTGACCGTGTAGCAGGCTGACATAGATCGCCGCCCCGGCCCGGCGGGGCAGTCGAGCGCTGGCGTGGATCAGCTCGTGCGCGTTGGAATTCGAGACCTGGCCGAAGTAGAGACCTAGCCCGGTGTAGATGAGCAGCTTGTCGAGCAATGACAGATGGGTGCCATTGGCCAGGGACCAGATGCCGAGGGCGAGGAGCGGGAAGTGGAGGGCGGCGAGTGTCAGGCTCAGACCCCGGCCCTTTGCAGGACTTTTCGGCAGGCGGTGGGAGAGCTTATCGAGGAAGAAAACCAGCACCGTGATCGAGAGCAGCCCGAGCAGGGGAAAAGGCCCGCCGACAAGGCAGGCAAGCGCCAGAAGGGCGGCAGGGGTAAGGCTGGCGGTGGCGTACCAGAACATGGTCTGAGCTCCCGATCGAAGACCCTTGTTTCTTAACCGCTAAAGTGAGCCGCACAAAGGCCCCATCGCGTCGCAGAGGACGCGCAAAGGGGCAGCGAGGCGTCGCTTTTTGATCGCGGCGGCGGGGCGGCATTTGCTAGGGAAAGGCAGGACCGCAGGAGGTGCGCCATGGCGTTGGACCAGACATCGAAAGGCAAGGGCCCGCAAAAGGGGGTCTGGAAATCCGGCAAGGGCCGCGGCAGGCACCATCCCAAGGGCCGCCAGTTGGACGACCATGCCTGGGAAGAGGTCCGCGCGCTTTTGGGCGACCGACCGCGTCGGCGTGACCTGCTGATCGAGCATCTGCATCTGATTCAGGATGAATACGGCCACCTTTCCGCCGCCCACCTCCGCGCCCTGGCCGAGGAGATGCGGCTTTCCATGGCCGAGGTCTACGAAGTGGCAAGTTTCTATGCCCACTTCGACGTTGTGAAAGAAGGCGAGACACCGCCGCCAGCAATGACCATTCGGGTCTGCGATTCGCTTTCCTGCGAACTGGCGGGCGCTCAGGAGCTGAAGGCGGCGCTGGAGGAGGGGACGGACCCTTCTCAGGTGAGGGTCGTTCGCGCCCCATGCATGGGCCGCTGCGACACGGCGCCGGTGTTGGAACTGGGGCACAACCACATTGATCATGCCACGCCGCAGAAGGTCGATGCGGCGATCGCGGCGGATGACACGCACGCGCATGTGCCGGATTACGAGACCCTTGCCGCCTACGCGGCTGAAGGCGGCTATGAGACCCTGAAAGGGCTGCGTGAGGGTGGCGACTGGGAAGAGGTGCAGGAGCGGGTTCTGGCCTCCGGCCTGCGCGGTTTGGGTGGTGCGGGCTTCCCGTCGGGCAAAAAGTGGGGCTTTGTCCGGGGCAATCCCGGTCCTCGTTATTTGGCCGTGAACGGGGACGAGGGAGAGCCGGGGACCTTCAAGGACCGTTACTATCTGGAGCGCGTGCCGCATCTTTTCCTTGAGGGCATGCTCATCGCTGCCTGGGCGGTGGAGGCGGAGCGCGTCTATCTTTACATGCGCGACGAATATCCGGCGGTGTTGGAGATCTTGCGGCGCGAGATCGCAGCACTTGAAGAGGCGGGCATCGTCAGCCCTGGCTTTATCGACCTGCGCCGGGGCGCGGGGGCCTATATCTGCGGCGAAGAGAGCGCCATGATCGAAAGCATCGAGGGTAAGCGAGGCCTGCCCCGGCACCGGCCCCCTTACGTGGCGCAGGTCGGGATCTTTGGCCAGCCTACGCTGGTCCATAATGTCGAAACGCTGCACTGGGTCGCGCGGGTCTGTCGCGAAGGGCCCGAGGTTCTGTCGGGGACAGAGAAGAACGGGCGCAAGGGGCTGCGCTCCTACTCCGTTTCAGGCCGCGTGGCCAATCCGGGGGTGCATCTGCTGCCAGCGGGCTCGACCATAATGGACATCATCGAAGCCGCAGGCGGGATGGCCGAGGGGCATAGCTTCAAGGCCTACCAGCCCGGCGGGCCATCCTCGGGGCTTTTGCCCGCCTCGATGAATGACATCCCACTCGATTTCGACACGCTGCAGCCCCATGGCTCCTTCATCGGGTCCGCTGCCGTTGTGGTGCTGTCTGATCGGGACAGTGCCAAGGCCGCCGCGCTGAACATGCTGCGTTTTTTCGAGGACGAGAGCTGTGGCCAGTGCACGCCTTGCCGGGTGGGTTGTGAGAAGGCCGTCAAGCTGATGGAGCAGGACCACTGGGACCAGACCCTGCTGGAGGAGTTGAGCGAGGCCATGGTCTATGCCTCCATCTGCGGGCTGGGGCAGGCGGCGCCGAACCCGATCCGGCTGGTGATGAAGCACTTCCCCGACGAGATCTGAAAATGTGATAAGCTGCAGACATGATGCAGCATTTCCTTTTTCGCCTGATCTTCACCATCGCGGCCCTTTTGATCCTTGGGGCCTACCTTTTTCTTCCTGATGTCTTCGCAAAGCGCTTCGATATGCCTGCACTTGGGTTACTGGCCCTTGCGGCCTTGCCTTGGCTTGGTGCCTTGGTTGAATCCTTCAAGATAGGTGGTGTCGAGGCCAAGCTGCGCGCAATTCGTGCCGAGGCCGAAGAAGCGGCGGATGCTGCCGCAGAAGCGCGCGAAGTGGCGGAGGAACTGGCCATTTCGAAACCAAAGGCGTCTGAATTCGAGGTTGGAAACGCCGCTAACGAAATTGATAGGGACGAAGAAGAAAGGGAGGCAGGGGCCGCTGATGACGCGCAGGCGAATGGGGCCGATGACGGTCGGGCTGAAACCCTGTCGCCACTGCAAGACGACCTTTCGCTCAGGCAGGAGGCGACTGGCCGGGCAGACCCCCGGCACCGTCTTGAGATGCTTGCGCGCACTTACGTGAAGACCCGAAAGGCGATGCCTTCGGGGGCACCGCGAACGGCCCGTATGACGACGATCTTTGCCGAAATGCAGCAAGAGGCCCGACATCTTGCCGATGACACGACAGTTCGAGGTTGGTTGAAGAGCGACGATGAGGGGCAACAACTGGCCGCTGTCGCCTGGTTGCGCTGTTTTCCGGAAGCCGTGCCACCATCGCGTTATATCGCCTTGATCAGGCGTTCGACCCAGCCTTTCGTCCAGTATTGGGCGATGCGGGCGCTGAGTGGGCGCATATCGGCCAAGGGTCTCGAAGGTTTTTCGATTGAAGACCAGCTTCAGCTTCAACAGATCGAAAACATGTTCCGCGCCGGTACAGACCGCCACACCCAAATCCGGCGTCTCAACCGAAAGCTCTCAGGGCTCTCAGCCGCAGACTGAAACCACCGGCCTCTTCCATCCTTGCGGCATTCGGCTTAGGTGAATGGAAGGATGACATGAGGCAGTAAATTGGCGTTTTTCAAAAAGCTTAAGGACCGTCTGTTCAAATCCTCCTCCAAGATCGATGAGGGCCTTGAGGCCATCGTCAGTGAAGGGGGTGAGGAGGAAGCACAGGCGCCGCTGGATGAAGTAATGGCGGAAGCACCCTCCGCCGCCGTCGCGACCGAAGACCTGGGACCGGACGAGGATGCGCGCCGGGCCGAGCGGGAGGCCGAGGAGGCCGCCGCCCGGGCCGAGGCAGAACGCCAGGCAGCCGAAGAGCGGGCGCGGGCTGAACGGCAGGCAGCGGAGAGGGAGGCCGCCGCGCGCGTTGAGGCCGAGCGTCGGGCCGCAGAGGAGGCCGCCCGCGAGGCCGAAGAACGGGCGATCCGAGAAGCCGAGGATGCCGCCGCGCGGGAAGCAGCGGTGGAGCAGGCCAGGCAGGCGGAGGCCGAACGGGCTGCAGCCGAGGAAGCCGCACGACGGGAAGCTGCAGAGCGTGCTGCGGCCGAGGAAGCTGCGCGGCGCGAGGTGGCGGAGCGTGCCGTGGCCGAGGAGGCTGCGCGCAAGGCTGAGGAGGAGCGTGCCGCCGCCGAATCCACGCGACGTGAAGCCGCCGAGAGGCAGGCAGCCGAGGAGGCCGCCCGCGCGGCAGCAGCCGACCCTACCCCGCCGCTGCGAGAGACCCTGACCGCCGTCGCCCCAGATCTGGTTGAAACGCCCGAAGAACCCGCCGCAAAACCCGGTCTGCTGGGCCGCCTTATGGGCCGCGCCGCGCCCAAGACGGTGGTCCGCCGGACGCTCGATGACGATATGCTCGAGCAGCTTGAGGAGCTGCTGATTACCGCTGACATGGGGGTGGATACCGCTCTGCGGGTCACCGCCAACATGGCCGAGGGCCGCTTTGGCAAGCGGCTTTCGGTGGCCGAGATCAAGGAACTGCTGGCCAACGAGATTGCCCGCATCATGGAGCCCGTGGCAAAGCCCCTGCCGCTCTACCCCAAGACGCCGCAGGTGGTACTGGTTGTCGGTGTGAACGGTTCGGGCAAGACCACGACCATCGGCAAGCTCGCCTCTCAGTTTCGTGCCGCCGGGAAGAAGGTTGTGATTGCCGCGGGCGATACGTTCCGGGCCGCCGCGGTTGAGCAGTTGCAGGTATGGGGCGACCGTGCGGGCGTGCCCGTCCTGACGGCGGCGCAAGGGTCGGACCCGGCCAGCCTGGCCTTCGACGCCATGACAAAGGCAGAGGCGGAGGGGGCGGACCTTCTGATGATCGACACCGCCGGCCGTTTGCAAAACCGCCAGGATCTGATGGAGGAGCTGGCCAAGATTGTCCGCGTAATCCGCAAAAAGGACGACAGCGCGCCGCACAACACGCTTCTGGTGCTGGATGCTACCACGGGCCAGAACGCCGTGAGCCAGGTCAAGACCTTCCAGGCCATCTCGGATGTCTCGGGGCTGGTGATGACCAAGCTTGACGGGACGGCCAAGGGCGGTGTGCTGGTGGCCCTTGCGGACCAGTTCGGCCTGCCCATTCACGCCATCGGCGTGGGCGAGCAGATCGATGATCTGGCCCCCTTCGACCCTCAGGAATTCGCCGACGCGCTCGTGGGCTTTGAGCGGTGAGCCGCGCCGTGCCTTCCGCCTTGCTGGATGAGGCGCTTTGACAGATTGGCTCATTTCCATCGAAGGGACCGAAACCGGGCGCCAGGTGGCACTGTGGCTCGCCCTTTCGGCCGCCTTCCTGCACGCGGTTTTCGGGGCGCTGCAGAAGGGGCGGCACGATCCCTGGCTGACCCGCGGAGCGATCGACTTTTCCTACTTCGTGATGGCGGCTCCCTTCGCGCTTTTTGTCGTGCCCTGGCCCGAGCCGCATATGTGGCTGATCTTTGCGGGGGCCTGGGTGATCCACATCGTCTACAAGATGCTGCAGGCCTGGGCCTATACCAAGGGGGCCTACACGGTTGTCTACCCGGTGGTGCGGGGGACAGGGCCGCTTTTTGCCGTGATCGCGGCCTATCTGATCTTCGACGAACGCTTTACAGGCCTGCAATGGCTGGGGGTTGCGGTCCTGCTGTCGGGGATTTTCGGACTGGCCATCTACAACCTGATCTTTCTCAAGTCGGAGCGGGATACGCTGAATGCGGCCCTGGCCATCGCGGTTCTCACGGGTCTCTTCGTGGCCCTCTATACAACCTATGACGCCTACGGCATTCGGGCGACTGCGGACCCCTTCACCTTCCTCGCCTGGTTCTTCATGATCGACGGTATCGGCATCCCTTTCATTGCCGCCGCCCGGTGGCTGCGCATGGTGGATGCGCCCGCCCTGGGCCCCTTGATGACACGCGGTTTTATCGGCGGCATTGTGGCCTTTGCCAGCTTCGGGTCTATCATGATGGCCACAAGGCTCGACAAGGTAGGCGAAGCGGCGGTGCTGCGTGAAACCTCCACCGTTTTTGCCGCCCTCATCGGCTGGGTCTTTCTCAAAGAGACGGTGGGGCCCCGACGTGTCGCGCTCATGGCATTGATCGCGGCGGGGGCTGTGATAGTTGAAGTGGGTGGCTAGGAGAGCGGCATGGCAGAAGAACGCGACATCAACCCCATTTTCAAGCAGGTACTGGAGCTTGGACCCCCGCTGATCTTTTTCCTGATCTATCTGCGGATAAGGGATGATGTCTTTGTCTTCAGCGGCGTGGAATATTCCGGCTTCATCGTGGCTACGCTGGTCTTCGTGCCCATTCTGCTGGTGGCAATGGGTATCCTGTGGTGGCGCACCGGTCGGCTAAGCCGGATGCAGGTTTTCACCGCCTTCATGGTGGTCTTTTTCGGTGGCCTCACGGCCTGGTTCAACGACGAGCGGTTCTTCAAGATGAAGACGACCATCGTCTACGCTTTCTTCGCCGCGATCCTGTCGGTGGGTCTGTTACAGGGGCGCAGTTACCTGGCCTATGTCATGTCAGAGATGAT
>JABDKA010000112.1 GCA_013002405.1 Sulfitobacter sp.
AATGGGCCGAAGTGATCCGCATCCTCAACCGCGAACCCAACTATACCGAAATGGGCATCTTCTCGGCCATGTGGAACGAGCATTGTTCCTACAAATCCTCCAAGAAATGGCTCCGCACCCTGCCCACAGAAGGCCCCCAGGTCATCTGCGGTCCCGGTGAGAATGCGGGCGTGGTCGACATTGGCGATGGCCAGGCGCTGGTCTTCAAGATGGAAAGCCACAACCACCCCTCCTACATCGAACCCTACCAGGGGGCGGCCACAGGCGTGGGCGGCATTTTGCGGGACGTCTTCACCATGGGCGCGCGCCCCATCGCGGCGATGAACGCACTCAGCTTCGGCTCGCCGTCCCATCCCAAGACCCGCCAACTGGTGCACGGCGTGGTGGCGGGCGTAGGCGGCTACGGCAACTGTTTCGGCGTGCCCACCGTAGGCGGTGAGGTCCGCTTTGACGCGGCCTATGACGGCAACTGCCTCGTGAACGCCTTCGCCGCAGGTCTCGCGGATGCGGACAAGATCTTCTATTCCGCCGCCTCCGGTGTCGGCATGCCGGTGGTCTACCTTGGTGCAAAGACGGGCCGCGACGGGGTCGGCGGCGCCACCATGGCCAGCGCGGAATTCGATGAGACGATTGAGGAAAAGCGGCCCACTGTGCAGGTGGGCGACCCCTTCACCGAAAAGCGCCTGATGGAGGCCACGCTTGAGTTGATGGCAACGGGTGCGGTTATCTCCATTCAGGACATGGGCGCGGCAGGCCTCACCTGTTCGGCGGTGGAGATGGGCGACAAGGGCAGACTCGGCATCAGGCTCGACCTTGAGCGGGTCCCGGTCCGCGAAGAACGGATGACCGCCTACGAAATGATGCTGTCCGAAAGCCAGGAACGCATGCTCATGGTCCTCCGTCCTGAATTGGAGGCAGAGGCAAGGGCCGTCTTCGACAAATGGGACCTCGATTTCGCCGTCGTGGGTGAGACCATCGCAGAGGATCGCTTCCTGATTCTGCTGAACGGCGAAGTTCAGGCGGACCTGCCGCTCTCGAAACTTGCCTCCACCGCGCCCGAATATGACCGTCCCTGGGAAGAAACGCCGGCCCCGGCAGCGCTCACGGATATCCCGGAAGTGGATCCCATCGCGGGGCTTAAGGCCCTCATTGCGGACCCGAACTACGCCGCCAAGAACTGGGTCTTTGAGCAATACGACACCATGGTCATGGCCGACAGCGCCCGCACGCCGGGGCTCGGTGCCGGCATCGTCCGTATCCACGGCACCGAAAAATCAATTGCCTTCACCTCGGATGTCACCCCGCGCTATGTCCAGGCCGACCCCTTCGAAGGGGGCAAACAGGCGGTGGCCGAGGCCTACCGCAACCTCACCGCAACGGGAGCAAAGCCGCTTGCGACGACCGACAACATGAACTTCGGCAACCCCGAAAAGCCCCGTATCATGGGCCAGTTCGTGGGCGCGATCAAAGGCATCGGCGCTGCGGTCGCCGCCCTCGACATGCCCATCGTGTCGGGCAACGTGTCACTTTACAATGAAACCGACGGGCGGGCGATCCTGCCCACACCCACCATCGGGGCCGTGGGGCTCATCTCCCACCCGGACCAGATCATCGGCACGGACGTGCGTGAAGGCCACATCGCGCTCCTGCTGGGCGAGACGAGAGGCCACCTCGGCCAGTCTGCCCTCCTGTCGGTTGTCGAAGGGCGCAGCGAAGGCGCACCGCCGCCCGTCGATCTGAAAGCGGAGCGCCGCCACGGCGATTTCATCCGCGCGCATGCGGGCAACATCGCCGCCTGCACCGATCTCTCCGACGGTGGCCTCGCCCTCGCAGCCTTCGAGCTGGCGGAGAAGAACGGCATCGGCGTCACCCTGACGGCAGCGGACACCCCCACCCTCTTCGGTGAAGACCAGGCCCGCTATCTCATCTCCTGTACGGCAGAGCAGGCCGAAGCTCTGACAAAGGCCGCATCGGTCGCGGGCGTGACACTTGCCCAGGTGGGCACATTCGGCAGCGACGAGGTTACCCTCGGCACCGCCAGCGCCCCCCTCAGTGAACTCTCGGCCACCTATCGCGCCACCTTCGAGGCCACCTTCGCCTAAGTCCTTGGTTTTGGTGAGACCCGCAGCGCCGCTCAACCTCGCGCAGAGGTCCGTCAGGGCGGAGGGGCCTCCGCCTCGGCCAAAAGCCGCGCCTTCTCGCCCTGATCCTCGGGCCTTGAGATCACCGCAGCCAACTCCTCAAGCGAAGCGATGGAGTGACCGGCGCGGAAACTGTCCACGTGGGGCAACATTGCGCGGATCCCCGCCGCCTTGGCCGCAAAGCCGTCCCAGCGCAGCAGCGGGTTCAGCCAGATCACGCGCCGCGCGGTCAGATGGAGCCGCTCCATCTGTTTTTGCAGGTTCTCGGCCCCGTCCCGATCCAAACCGTCGGTGATCAGAAGCACAACCGCCCCCTGTCCCATCACCCGGCGCGACCAGTCGCGATTGAAGGTCTCCAGGCAGGCCCCGATCCGGGTGCCCCCTTCCCAGTCCTGTGCCTCCGCGCCCGCAGCCGCCAGGGCCGCATCCACGTCCCTTGTCGCCAGATGACGGGTGATGTTGGTGAGCCGGGTGCCGAAGGTAAAGGCATGGACCCGCGCCCAGCCCGCACCGCGGGCGTTGCTGACCGCATGGAGGAAATGCAGGATCACCCGGGAATACTGGCTCATGGAGCCCGAAATGTCGCAAAGGACCACCAGGTTGGGATAGCGCAGGCGCGGGCGCTTGTAAGAGAGGCGGCCCATCTCACCGCCGCGCCGCAGGGCGCTGCGCAGGGTCTTTGCCGCATCGATCCTGCCCCGGGGAGCACCCACCGCACGCCGTGAGGGCATTGGCTTCACCGGCAGAGACAGGCGGGCCAGCATCCGCTTCGCAGCTGCCATCTCGGCCACGCTCATCTGTTCGAAATCAAGGGTCCGCAGCCGCTCCGTGGGGGACATGGTAAGACTCGCATCCACCTCCACCAGCGTATCCTCATCGGCGCCCTCCTCCTCTTCCTCCCGGTCAGGCGCCTCGGCCCCATCAAGCAGCGCCTCCGCCGCCCGCTTTTCTCCCGCCTGGGCCGCCCGTTCCTCCTGCACCCCCCGGACCGCGGGCAGCATCGCGGCCATCATATGCTCCAGATACCGCGGATCGCGCCAGTAGAGCCGGAAGAGCTGTGCGAAGACGCGGCGATGCTCGGGCCGGTTCACGAAACAGGCGTGCAGCGTCCAGTAGAAGTCCCGCTTTTCGGTAAAGCCCGCCGCCTCCACCGCGTGGATCGCATCGATCACCCTTCCCGGCCCGATGGGCAGCCCCGCACGGCGCAGGGCGCGCGCGAAGTGGGTGATGTTGCCCGCCAGTTTCGGATCGTCCGGCAGTTCCAGATCGGGCAGTTCAGCCACTCACGGCTGACCGGAGGGCGCTGCCCTCCGGACCTCCCGGGGTTTTATTCCAATTGGAAGCATCATGCGGGGGCAAGGGTGGCCCGCGCCTCGTCCAGGATACGCTTGGCCTCGGAGCCCTGAAGTTTGGCGATGTCGTCCTGATATTTCAGGATCGCCCCCAGGGTATCGGCGATCACTTCGGGGCTGAGATTGATCACGTCGAGCGCCAGAAGACACTTGGCCCAGTCGATGGTTTCGGCGACGCCCGGCTTCTTGAAGAGATCCTCGGTCCGCAGGCGCTGAACGAAGGCCACGACCTCGCGGCTGAGGCTCTCGGAGGCCTCGGGCGCGCGGGCGGCGAGGATCTCCATCTCACGCTCGAAATCGGGGTAGTCGACCCAGTGGTAGAGACAACGCCGCTTGAGCGCGTCGTGCACCTCCCGGGTGCGGTTGGAGGTGAGGATCACGATGGGCGGCTCGGGCGCCTTGATCGTGCCCAGTTCCGGGATGGTCACCTGAAAATCGCTCAGGGCCTCAAGCAGGAAAGCCTCGAAGGGAGCATCGGTGCGATCCAGCTCATCGATGAGCAGGATTGGCGCACCGCGTTCGTCGGGGCGCATCGCCTCCAGCAGAGGACGTTCGATGAGGAACTCATCGCTGAAGAGCTGCGTATTGAGGTCCTCCGACTTGGCCTCGCCTGCCGCTTCCGCGGTGCGGATGGCCACCATCTGCGCGGGGAAGTTCCATTCGTAGACTGCAGAGGCGGCGTCGAGCCCTTCGTAGCATTGCAGCCTGATAAGCTTGCGGTTCAACCCTGCCGCCAGCGCCTTGGCGATCTCGGTCTTGCCGACCCCTGCCTCCCCTTCCAGAAAAAGCGGCCGCCCCAGGGTGAGCGCCAGGTAAACCACGGTGCCCAGCGCCCTTCCGCAGACGTAGCCCTGCGCGCCAAGCATCTCCTGCACCGCGTCGATGCTCGATATATCCGCCATGTCATGCCTCCCTCGGCCCAGAAGTGCATCTGGTCCCGGCAGGGTCAAGAGGACTTAAGCCCCTGTCAGTCCCGATCCCCGAAGATTGACGCGATTCGGGCCACCTGACATAGTGCACCCCAAGCAACAAGAGGCGGGGGCAGCGTATCCCGGCCCAGAGGCGACAAGATGAGTAGACCCTTGATCAGAGAGGCGCGGCGCGATGGCATCTGACCTGCGCATCACAGCCGTTACCTGCGTGAAGAACGAAGGCCCCTTCCTGCTGGAATGGATCGCCTTCAACCGCCTCATCGGGGTGACCGATTTCCTGTTCTATTCCAACGACTGCACGGACGGGACAGACCGCCTGCTGGACCGGCTGGAAGAGCACGGGCTTGTCGCGCACCTGCCCAACCCCGCGCAGAACCGCAACTACCAGATGCAGGCCCTCAAGAAGGCGCGCGGCCATCCGCTGGTGCGCAAGGCTGACTGGGTCTGGATCGCCGATGTGGATGAGTTCCTCAACATCCATGTGGGCGATCACACGATCCCTGCCCTGATCGAGGCCTGCGGCAACCCCCAGGCCATTTCCATCACCTTCCAGTTCTTCGCCAACGGCGGGATTGAGGCCTTCGAGGACCGCCCGGTCATCGCGCAGTTCCTGCACAGCCATAACCCGGACATCTGGGGCACCGACACAGCGATTGAGGTCAAGAGCCTGGTCCGGAACGATTTTCCGGTGGACTACTACGGTGCCCACCGCCCCTTTCACGATGTCGATGCCCCGAAAGCGCAGCAGCCCACCTGGACTGACGGGTCGGGCAGACCGGTGCCGCCCCGTTTTCGCAGACGTGCCAACAAGCGGCGCATCCGCGCCTTCCCGGCCCGCGGCGCGCGCGACTTCGCGACCCTCAACCACTATGCCCTGCGCTCGCTGGACAGCTATCTGGTCAAGAATGACCGGGGCGATGTAAACCGCGAACACCGCGCCTTTGACGATGCCTACTGGCGCGCGCGCAATGATCCAGCCTGGAAGGATGACAGCATCCTGCGCTATTTGCCGCCGCTTGAGGAGGAGATGGCCCGCCTCAAGGCCCTGCCCGGCGTGGGTGCCCTGCACGAGGAGGCGGTGGCCCTGCACCGGGCCAAGCGGGATCAGTTGCTGGCCCAGGACAGCTACCGGGAGATGCGCAACGCTTTGCTCAGCGCATCGCGCTTTTCGGTGGCGGAAGCCACCCTGCGCGCGGAGCTGGGTCTGCCATGTTGAAAGGTCCTGTCATCAGTCTGAGCTTGCCCAAATCGGGCACCACCACCCTGGCCCACGCCCTGCGCGCCGCCGGGCTGAAGGTGGCGGACTGGCGCATTCGCCCGCAGCAGACCGATGATCCGTCCCTGCAGGGCCACCTCATCGCGCCGCTCCTTTATGAGGACTACTTTGAACATGGCGATCCCCTGCGCCGCCTCAGGGGGTTCGATGCGGTGACGGAAATGAACGCGGTCAACAACCAGTTGAGCCTTTGGCCCCAGTGCGACGCGGGCCTGCTGATGGCCATCGAAAAGCACTACCCGGAGGTGAAATTCGTCCTCTCCGTGCGCGATCCCGGCAAGGTGGCCCAATCCATGATGGGCTGGAACACCCTGGGCAGCAAACGGCTGCCCGAGAATGATGTGCCGGGTCTGCCACGGCCCTACGGCGCAGACGTGCGTCACCTCAAACGCTGGATCGAATGCCATTACGCCTTCTGCGTCCGGGTCTTCCGGGGCAGGCCCAACTTCCTGGCCTACCGGCTGGAAGATCCCGAAGCGCCGCAGAAGATCGGGCGGTTCCTGGGCATCGATCTGCCCTGGTGGGGAAAGGTCAACACCAACACCAAACGGGCGGACGAGGAGGCATGAGCGCACGCCGCCTTTCCCTTGTCATCGGCCCTTCGGAGAAGGTCTGCGCGCGTCTGAGGATGATCGGCAAGGAAAAGGCCGGAAAGCTTGCCCGGGCGGGCGTTTGGATCCCGGAATGGAACCACGTCCGGCTTTACGCGGCCTGTGCGGAAGCGGATGAGATCGGCCTGCTGCGCTACAAGCGCGGGCTGGACACGGCGCTGGTGCAAAAGACCCTGACGGCCGAATTCCGCAGTCTGCTGGAGACCGATCTGGATGAAAGCGACGCCGCCCACGTCATTTTGTGCGCCTCGCAACTGGGCGGCCTTCTGAACCGGCCGAGTGAGCTGGAACGGCTGCGCGACCTCTTTGAGCCGCACTTCGACAGGATCGACATCCTGGCGCATGTGCAGGAACAGGCCCGTTGGCTCACCGATCATTACATCTATACCCTGTCTGAAGGCCGCCAACACCCGCTCTACCGGGAACTTGAACTCGCGGTCAGCGACAGCTGGTGGGACGGGGCCCTGTCCCTTCGGGAGACGAGCGTACCCCACTACGGTCTTTTCAACGACATTCAGCACCCTGCCCCCTGGCTTGACTTCGCGGCCCTTCGGGGCCTTTGGGAGGGAACCTTCGGCGCGGGCAGCGTCATCTTCCGGCCGCTCGATCTCGATCACCTCTGTTCCGAGGATGCGGCGGAGGAACTCACCGAGGCCTTCGGACTGGATGCCAAGCTGGGCAAGGTCGACCCCGCGCGCCAGTTCCGACCGGAACCCGCCGCCTCCCTCACCCGGATCCGGCGTCTCAACAACCGCGTGATCCAGTACATGCAAGCCAAAGAGATGATCTGCCCCCGCGAATTCTGGCAGCAGATGCGCCTTAATGTCCGCGTTGACGGCCCGCCCATCGCACCCGGCAGCCTTTTCGCCATCTCGGATCATTTCAAGGACGACAATGCGGCGCTCACCGCGGATTTCCCGAACCTCAAAAAAGTACTGAAGCCCGATAGGCCCATGGATCCCTGGCAGGAGGCGGACCCGTTGTTCGGCTACCGCGCCACCCAGTATCTTGCCGCCTTCGGGCATGCCCTGCGCAAGAACGCGACACCCCTCGCCGTGAAACAGGCGAAGGATGCGGAGGTGATGGAAGCGGCCAGAAAGTTCGACAGCCTCCTGCCCGATGACGCCGAAACCAGGGCCGAGCGGGAAGCGCAGGACCGCCTGCTGACCCGCGTCAAGGTGAACCACAGGATGGTCCTGAACACCCAGTTCAAACCGCACAACAACCTTGGCGCCGTCAACGAAGAGGAACTGGCCCCCGCCTTTACCCCTGCACCCGCGCGCAACCTGCGCCCCGGCAGCAGCGGCAACGTGATCGTGGGCTGCATGAAGAACGAAGCGCCCTACATCGTCGAATGGGTCGCCTATCACCGCGCCATCGGGGTCGATAATTTCCTGATCTACACCAACGACTGCACCGACGGCACGGATGAGGTGCTGGGGCGGCTTATGGAGATGGGTGTGGTCGAACTGCGCAACAACGACAATTGGAAGGGCAATTCGCCCCAGCAGCACGCGCTCAACCAGGCACTGAAGGAACCGGTGATCCGGAACGCGGACTGGATCATCCACATCGACGTGGACGAATTTATCAACGTGCGCTGCGGCAACGGCACGCTGGATGATTTCTTTGCCGCCGCACCGGACGCCACCAACGTGGCCATGACCTGGCGGCTTTTCGGGCACAACGGGGTGACGGCGCTCAGAGACGACTTTGTCATCGACCAGTTCGACGCCTGCGCCCCCAAATATTGCCCCAAGCCCCACACAGTCTGGGGCTTCAAGACCATGTTCCGCAACATCGGCGCCTACGGCAAGATCAGCTGCCACAGGCCCAACAAGCTGGCCACGGGATTTGAGAAAAGGGTGAAATGGGTCAACGGTTCGGGCCACGACATGACCTCGGACGCGGTGCACAATGGCTGGCGGTCGTCAAAGAACAACGTGGGCTACGACCTGCTGCAACTCAATCACTATGCCCTGCGCTCGGCCGAAAGTTTTCTGATCAAGCGCCAGCGCGGACGCGCGCTGCACGTCGACCGCTCGATCGGGATCAACTACTGGATTCGCATGGACTGGTCCGATTTCCGCGACATCACCATCAAACGGAACATGCCGCGCCTGCGCGCCGAATACGCGCGCCTGATGTCGGACCCGGTCCTCAAACAGGCCCACCAGGACGGCTTTGCCTGGCATAAGGCCAAGGCAGAAGAGCTCCATGGCATGCCCGAATTCCAGGATCTTTACCAACAGGCCCTCGACGTGAAATTGAACGAGACGGAGCGGGTGGCCTACGCCCTGTCACTCGACATGGAAAGCTAACTGAAAAAGGGGGCCGATATGGCAACCAAGGAAGCAGAAGAGACCGACGAAAAGCGCGAGATCAAGTATGTCCGCAGCCGCGGCATGCGCTTTCCCAAAGACCCCAAGGTGATCACGAACCGCATCCGCCGATCACTCCGCACTGACACCTACGAGAGAAAAGAGGCCGAGGCGGTCCTGCGTACCGTGCGCGAGGGTGACACCGTGATCGAACTGGGGGCGGGCATCGGATACATGTCGACCTTCGTTGCCCGGAAACGCAAGGTAAAGTCGGTCCACGCCTTCGAGGCCAACCCCCACCTCATCCCCTATATCCAAACGGTCCACGCCGCCAATGAGTTGGACAATGTGGAGGTGGTGCACGGCATTCTCGGGGACGAAGACGGAGAGATTGATTTCTACGTCCGCCGCAACATCCTCGCTTCCTCCCTGTCGGTGATGGAGGGCGAAGAAAACCCCAAGGCCACTACCGTACCTGTCCACGATCACAAGCGCGTCTGGAAAGAGCTGAAACCCAATGTCCTGATCTGTGACATCGAAGGGGCAGAGACGGACCTGATCCCCAAGCTGGACCTCTCGCAATTGCGCGCCGCCATCATCGAACTGCACCCTCAGTGGATCGGCACAACGGGCGTCAACAGGGTCTTCCAGGCCTTCATGGACGTGGGACTGGCCTATTACCACCGCGGCTCGACCAACAAGGTCGTCGCCTTCCGCAACCGCTGGTAGGCCGTGACCCACCTCGCACTGCTCTGCGTCCGCAACGAGGCGGCCTTCCTGCTGGAATGGCTGGCCCATCACCGCGCCCTGGGGTTCGATGACTTCCTGGTCTACTCAAACGACTGTGATGACGGCACCGACGCCATGCTCGACCGGTTGGAGGAGATGGGTCTGCTGACACACGTGCGGAATCCCGGCCCCTACGACAAGCGCGGAGTGCAGTTCACTGCGCTCAAGGCCGCCGCAGAGCATCCGAAGGTCACACGGGCGGACTGGATCCTGCCGCTCGACATCGACGAATTCGTGAATATCCACACCGGCGATCATACCCTCAAGGCGCTGCACGCCGCCCTGCCGGACGCAACGGCGATCACGCTCACCTGGCGGCTTTTCGGGTCGTCGGGACAGGTGCGTTACGCGGATGACCCGGTGACCGAGACCTTCACAAGGTGCGCGCCCCGGATCCTGCACTGGCCCTGGCGTGCCGCTCTGTTCAAGACGCTCTACCGAAACGACGGAACCTACCGCAAACCCGGTGTTCACCGCCCCCGCGACCCGGTGAAGGAGCGGCTCAAGCAGGCCCGCTGGTTCGATGGCCACGGCCGCGCGCTTGAGGACAGCTTCAAGACCGGGCGCGTCTTCTCTCCCTTCGGGCGGGACAACTACGGGCTGGCGCAGATCAACCACTATCCGCTGGGCGCAATGGAGAGCTTCCTGCTCAAATCCGCGCGCGGCCGCGCGGTCCACGCCGACCAACCGCTCGGCATGGACTACTGGGTGGAGCGAAACTTCAACAGCGACATCGATACGTCCATCGCCGCACTTGCCCCCGCGCGGCGGGCGGAACTGCTGGCACTCAGCTCAGACGCAACCCTCGCACGCCTCCACGCTCGGGCCGTCGCCTGGCGCAAGGCACGGTTCGAAGCCCTGATGCTGCAGGATCCCTACCGCGCGCTCTTCGGCCGTCTGCTGATGACACCCCCCACGCAGCCCCTGCCCCCCGAAAGGGCCGAGTTTCTGTTGCGCTACGCCCGTAAAGCCCACCAAAGAGACGCGGAATAGCTCCATTTCCACCCTCCTTTTCCTCACTTTCGCCCCATTGACCGGGTACTTCATCCCCCAAACGCACCAGTATAAGGTGCAATTTTCGATGTTGAGGAAACGGCAATGGCAGATCAGACGCTTACTCTGGAGTCGTCCCTGACGGGGCTGTCCAAGCGCGACTGGATTCGCGCCGTCTCCGAGATCGTGGATGAGGATGGCTACTTCGAGCAGTTGGGGAAAAGCCATCTCGCCACCTTCATCGAGGAAGGCACGACACTCCTGGTCACCTTTGAGACCCTACAGGGCATACAGGCACTTTCCGAAGCGGCACAGCCGCTGGGCTGGGAAATGGTCCGGGCCGAAGGCTGGTCCCACCTGTGCCTGGCCAGCGACGGCGACACCTGGTTCCGCGACCCGGCCGTCTATGCCTACTTTGACCGTCTGGTCGATGACGGCTTCTTCGACGAATTCGAACGGGTGATCTTCTACGGCGCGGGTCCCTGCGGCTATGCCGCCGCAACCTATTCCGTGGCCTCCCCCGGTGCCACCGTCATCGCGATCCAGCCGCAGGCCACGCTCGATCCGCGGGTCACCGAATGGGATCCACGCTTCGTCGATATGCGCGGGCGTGATTTCACGACCCGCTACGGTTACGCGCCCGACATGCTGGATGCGGCAGACAAGGCCTTTGTTCTCTACGATCCGAACGAACAGCTCGATGCCATGCACGCCGCCCTCTTCACCCGGCCCAACGTGACCAAGCTGCGGATGCGCTTCATGGGCAACGCGCTGCAGACCGATCTGCTGGACATGGACCAGTGGCAAGAGCTGCTGAAGCAGGCCGCCGATGGGACGCTGGATGCGCTGAGCTTTGCCCGCCTCTACCGCAGACGCCGGGATTTTCGTCCCTACCTGCGCAACCTCCTGCAAAAACTGGAACGGGACGAACGGGACGGGCTGAGCATCATGCTCTGCCAGAATGTCACGAGCCGGATGCGCGCACGCATGTTCGCCGCACGCCTCGGCAGGCTTCAGAACCGGGCGACCGGCACAGGCACCGGCAATTAGGCCCCAGCGCCCCGAACCTGCGCCAAAGGACTGGTCCGCCTGACGCGCCTATGCTAGCGCAGGACCATGAACCAGAGCCTCACAATCAGACGCCCCGACGACTGGCACCTGCACCTGCGCGACGGCGAGCTGCTGCGGGCCGTCCTGCCCCACACCGCGGCCCACTTCGCCCGCGCCATCATCATGCCCAACCTCGTGCCGCCCGTTGTCACCGGGGCAGATGCCGCCGCCTACCGCGACCGGATCATGGCAGCCCTGCCCGAGGGGATGGTTTTTGAGCCGCTCATGACGCTCTACCTCACCGAAGAGACGGACCCCGAGGATGTCGCCGCCGCCCAGGCGTCGGGCCTCGTCAAGGCGGTCAAGCTCTATCCGGCCGGGGCCACCACCAACTCCGCAAGCGGGGTGACCGACTTCGACCGGGTGACAGGCGTGCTGGAGAAGATGGCCGACATCGGCCTGCCGCTCTGCACCCACGGAGAGGTCACCGACCCATCGGTCGACATCTTCGACCGCGAGGCGGTCTTCATCGACCGGGTGCTCGACCCGATCCGCAAACGCCACCCCGGCCTGCGCGTGGTGATGGAACATATCACCACCTCCGACGCGGTGGATTACGTGCGCGAAGGCAACGAAAACCTCGCCGCCACGATCACGACGCACCACTTGGTGATCAACCGCAACCACATCCTGGCAGGCGGCATCAGACCCCATTATTACTGCCTGCCCGTGGCCAAGCGGGAGCGGCACCGCCTTGCCCTGCGCGCCGCCGCCACCTCTGGCAATGCACGCTTTTTCCTCGGCACCGACAGCGCCCCGCACACGGACGCGAACAAGCTCCTGCCCTGCGGCTGCGCGGGTTGCTTTACCGCCCCCAACACCCTCTCGATCCTGGCCGAAGTCTTTGAGCAGGAAGGCGCGCTCGACCAACTCGAAGGCTTCACCTCGATCAATGGGCCGCACTTCTACCGCCTGCCCGTGAACGAGGAACGCGTCGCCCTCACCCGTACCCCGCCCAGCTTCCCCGATCATATCGAGACCGAAGAAGGGCCCGTCACCCTCTTCGACCCGCAGATGCCGCTGAACTGGAGCCTCTGATCTTCCAAATGGAAAAATATCCCCGCCGGAGGCACAAAATCTCTTTGCCTCCCCCGCCACCAAGGACCCCCCGATGATCCCTACCTCCTACCCAGAGCCCACCGAGATGGCGCGCCTTACCGCCCGCATGCTCCTGGAAATCGAAGCCATCCACTTCAACGCGGCGGACCCTTTCATCCTCGCCTCGGGCCTGCCCAGTCCCACCTACATCGATTGCCGCAAGCTCATCTCCTACCCCCGCATCCGCGCCACCCTGATGGATTTTCTGACCGTCACCGTCATGCGCAACGCAGGCTTCGAGGCCTTCGACAATGTTGCGGGCGGGGAGACGGCCGGCATTCCCTTCGCCGCCATGGTGGCCGAACGAATGGCGCTGCCCATGACCTATGTGCGCAAAAAGCCGAAGGGCTACGGCCGCAACGCCCGGATTGAGGGGGCCATGAGCGAAGGCCAGCGGGTTCTGCTGGTGGAGGATCTGACCACCGACGGCGGCTCCAAACTCTCCTTCGTCGATGCCATCCGCGAGACCGGGGCGACCTGCGGGCACACGGCGGTGATTTTCTATTACGGCATTTTCCCCCAGACTGAAAAAACTTTGGGCGATCACGGCATCACTCTTCATTCCCTGTGCACCTGGTGGGACGTGCTGGCCGAGGCCCGCGCGCAAAAAGCCTTTGATCCGGCCACCTTGGAAGAAGTCGAGGCCTTCCTGAAGGCCCCAAAGGAATGGCAGGAGGCTCGGAAATCCTGAAACCAGCATCATACCTCATATTGACCTGAGCCTCCCTTTGCGGGCAAGATGTGGTGCGCGCAAGGGTTTCCAGGGGATATCCACAGAAACATACAATTTGCGCCGCGCGCCCCCGCTGGCTATCAGGGAGGGGGGACAAATCGGGTGAGACCATGAACGAAATCACGTCGCTGAATGCGAACAATATCGCTGTGCAGCAGGCCGAGACGATGCCGCACTCCATCGAGGCCGAACAACAGCTTCTGGGGGCGATCCTCACCAACAACGACATCTACGACCGGGTCGCCGCCATCATCGGACCCAAGCATTTCTACGATCCGGTGCACGCGCGCATCTTCGACATCGCCGCCGCCCGTATTGCCAAGAACAATCTCGCCTCGCCCGTCACCCTCAAGGCCTTCATGGAAGAGGACGAGGGGTTGAAAGAGCTGGGCGGTCCCGCCTACCTCGCCCGCCTCGCGGGGGCCGCAATCAGCGCCTTTGCCGCCCGCGACTATGCCCAGATGATTTATGACCTCGCCGTGCGCAGGGATCTGATCCAGCTGGGCCGGGACATCTCAACCAAGGCGGCCAAGGTCGATGTGGCGTCAGAGCCGCGCGAACAGATCGTGGAGGCCGAACAGCAGCTCTACCAACTGGCCGAACAAGGCCAGGTCGAAAGCGGGTTCCAGTCCTTCCTGCGCGCCGTCACGGATGCTGTCAACGTCGCCAACGCCGCCTACCAGCGGGACGGTGGCCTCTCGGGTGTCTCCACGGGTCTCACGGACATGGACAAGAAGCTGGGCGGCCTGCACCGCTCTGACCTTCTGATCCTTGCGGGGCGTCCTTCCATGGGCAAGACCTCACTCGCCACCAACATCGCCTTCAATGTGGCCAAATCCTACAAGCGCGGCCTCACCCCCGATGGCAACGAAGGGGCGGTCGATGGCGGCGTCGTGGGCTTCTATTCGCTTGAAATGAGCGCCGAACAGCTGGCCGCGCGAATTCTGTCCGAGGCCGCCGAGATCCCCTCCCAACAGATCCGCTCGGGCGACATGTCCGAGGCCGAGTTCCGCCGCTTCGTCGATGCGGCCAAGGCGCTCGAGGCCTGTCCGCTCTACATTGACGACACCCCCGCCCTGCCGATCAGCCAGCTTGCCGCCCGCGCCCGCAGACTCAAGCGAACCCACGGGCTTGACGTGCTGATCGTGGACTATCTGCAACTCGTGCGCGGCACGGGTCGGTCGGAGAACCGGGTCAACGAGATCTCCGAGATCACCATGGGCCTCAAGGCCATCGCCAAGGAACTCGACATTCCCGTCATCGCCCTCTCGCAACTTTCGCGCCAGGTGGAAAACCGAGAGGACAAGCGTCCGCAACTCAGCGACCTGCGCGAATCCGGTTCCATCGAACAAGATGCCGATGTGGTGATGTTCGTCTTCCGCGAGGAATATTACGCAGAGCGGGAGAAACCATCCGACGACCGTCTCGAAGAGATGGCTCATTGGCAGGAAAAGATGGAGCGCCTGCACGGGCGCGCGGAGGTGATCATCGGCAAGCAGCGGCACGGCCCGATCGGAACAGTGGACCTGAGCTTCGAGGGCCGCTTCACCCGCTTCGGCAACCTGGTCAAACCCTGGCAGCAAGGCGCCGACCAGGAATTCTGACCTTCTGTCACCTGCGGTATCGCCCCGGCCAGGAGCGCACCCGCTTCTGCTTCATCTTGCCAAATAAACTCAGCCCCACGCCTGCAAACCGGGTTGCCGCCAGATCAGAAGCCGGCCGCAGCCCCGGACACCGATCCGGGGCCTCTGCAGCTGCAAAAAAATCCTGTCCCCGCGGGGACAGGATCTAACGCTTTCTTAATCACACTCTTTCTAAGGTTTAGAAGGCAAAGCTCACCTTTCTGAAGTGTGAATTAATTATTCCTTCACTTCGTACACGAGCCCCTTGGCCGTGCCCTCGCCGAAGCCTTTCCAGTAGTTGTGATCATCCTTGGGCATGCCATCCTCGTTCATCGACCAGACCCCGGCATTGCTGTCCTCCACCAGGTCGAGGTACTCGGCCTTGTCGGCCTCGCCCTTCAGGTGGTGATCCATCCAGGCGGTCACGAAATGCTGCGCGATGTTGTTCATGCGCGCCGTGTTCCAGACCGGGTCGGTATAGTGCTCGGAGATGTTGAAACCCTTCTCCTCGTTGAAGTAGAAGCTCTCCTCCGGGGCGGGCATTGGGGCACCGGAATTGTGGCCGCCGTTCGTGTAGGTCAGAAGCGCGTGGCCCATCCCGTCGCTGGCGTTTTCCCAGATCGCGCGCACGCCATTCTCATAGAGCGACACGTCATCCTGAGACCCTGCGATAAAGAACATCGGGATGCGGATGCCCGACAGCCCTGTCGCGTCCCAGAAGCCGGTGTTCATGCCCCAGGGACCGAAGGCCACGGCGGTCTTGATGCGCGGATCTGGCAGGGCCTCGTGGGTTTCCGAGCCTGCCTGATGGATGCCCAGCGTGCCGTGCGGACCGCCCCAGGGGTAGCCGACCGAGGCCTCGGTCACGCCACCGCCCGCGGTGATGATGGCACCGTAGCCGCCCATGGAATAACCGATGAGACCCGCGTTAGAGGCGTCAAAGAGGCCCGCGAGATCACCCGATTGGGACATCTTCGCCATCTCCTCCAGCACGAAAAGCTGGTCGAGCGAGCGGTTCACAAGGGTGGAGCCGAAGGCGGCCTGGGTCCGGTAGGTGCTGTCGGTGTGGTCGATGGAGGCCACCACATAGCCCTTTGAGGCGAGGTTCTCGGCCAGGTGTGACAGCAGGAACCGGTTGCCGGGATAGCCGTGACTGATCAGGACCAGCGGATAGGCGCTGTCGGTCTCGGCCGGGGCCGCGTCGCGGACCGCCTGGCCCTGCAGGGTCACCTCCGTCGTGCCGTCCCTGAGATAGGCCTTGAGGCTCGTGTCGCCTTCTGTCCCGGCGGCCGCCGGGTACCACATTTCGACCGTCAGGGGACGGTCGTAGGT
>JABDKA010000133.1 GCA_013002405.1 Sulfitobacter sp.
CCCTTGCGGCGCTGGTCAACAACGCAGGCATCGTCGGCCAGACCGCTCCGGTGGCCGACATTTCCCACGCGCGGCTGCGTCAGATCTTCGACGTGAACGTCATCGGCGCAATCCTGGTCGCCAAGGAGGCCGCCGCGCGGATGCTGCCCCAGGGCAAGGGCGTCATCGTCAACCTCTCCTCCGCCGCGGCCCGTCTGGGCTCAGCCAACCAGTATGTGGACTACGCCGCGTCCAAGGCCGCAATCGATACCTTCACCAAGGGCCTGTCGGACGAAATCGCCCCCCGCGGCATCCGCGTGATGGGCGTCGCGCCGGGCCTGATCGATACCGAGCTTCACGCCAAGGGGGGTGAGCCCGATCGTATGGAACGCATGGGCAAGATCCCTCCGCTGCGCCGTCCCGGAACGGCAAGGGAGGTGGCCAATGCGATCCTCTGGCTCATGTCGGAGGAGGCCTCCTACGTCACCGGCTCCACGCTCGACGTGACCGGTGGGCGGTGAGCGCACCCTTCACCTACCACCGGCAGGGGCGCGGCAGGCGGCTCGCAGCGATCCTGCTCGTCATCTGGGTCGCCCTTGTCTACCTTTGGGCAGCACTTGACGCCACTCCCTGGATCCTGGGCTTTCTGGCGCTCTTCACCCTTCCCGGCCTCAACGACCTGATCCGCAATCCTTCGGCGGGCCTGTCCCTGACCGACGAGACCCTCAGCTGGCACACGGGCCGCCGCAGCGCTGAAATCCCGCTGGAAGAAGTGGATTATGTCCGGCTCGATACGCGCCTCGATTTCTCCGTCAGGGCCACGGCAGTGCTGAAAACGGGCCGAAAGGTCCGTCTGCCCTTCGAATCCACCCCGCCGCATCAAGCTTTCGAAGAGACGCTCAAGGATCGCGGCATCCGCACCGAGCGGCATCACTTCACGCTCATGCAATAGTCTCTGCGCCAGGCGCCCGGAGCATCTCTTTTTCACCAAAAATATTCCGGGGTCCGGGGCAGAGCCCTGGTCCCGCGCTCAAAGCCACGCAAGGTGCTGATCAGTCGTCGCCGCCCTCGGCAAGCGCAAGGCCCGCCGGACGCGCCCGCGGCCTCACGCTGCGGGGGGAGGTGCAGTAGGTCTGCTTGCGCAACCAGCCCGCCATGTCCCGCCTTTTGGCGGCAGAATGCATCGGGCCCCAGTCCGCGGTGACACCGCGCCCTCTGCGGCCCCGGTAGCCGTGAATGACCCCGTCGCGCGGGACGGTATGAGCCATTATCCGCACTGCACAGCTCAGGTTCGCCGCGCCATTCTTCAAAGCCTGTCCGGAACCAACGTTGCATTTGTAGCCGCGCGCCGTCGCAGGAAGGATCTGCAACAGGCCATACCACTTGCCGCCACCCCCCACGGCCCAGGGCTGAAAGGTGCTTTCGTGCTTGGCCAGCGCGGACATGAACCCGACCCAGAAGGCCCGCCGTTCCGCTGCGGTTTTCTGCGGATAGGCCGGACACCAGTTCGCGATATCCGAGGGCACCAGATCGACCAGCGGCCTGCCGTGATCCTTCAGCGCGGAAAGCGCGGCCCGGGTCCAGACGGCGTGCCCGCGCATGTGCTGCCAGCGGGTCCGCAGAACCATGGCGGGCCGCGCCGGGGGCCGGAAACCGGGCGCAAAAAGCGGCGTCCGGGCGGCATCGGAGATGGCAGGGCTCGTGGAGACAGCCACAAGGGGCGCAGAGGCCCCCTCGGCAAGGACCTGCGTCGCACCCAGGATCACCCCGAAGACAGCACTGAAAATCCGCATCTTCATCGCGGCAATATGTCAGCCAAATCTCAGAAATGGCAAGTTTTTGGCTTAATTCGCATCAAATGGTTAACAATCTCGGCGGATCTCCGCGCTCTGTTGCCGGGGCGGGGCCAGTCAGACGATGTCGGCCCAGGGACGGGCACGCAGGTTTCTCTATGTCACCGCGCCGATGTCACGCTTAGGCCCAATTGAAGGGTCAGATTAGGATCAAATCTCCGACCAGTGGACCGCTTAATCAATGAACTTCCTGCGTGATCAGTTGAAACACTCCAGCCAGCTCATCTCGGGCTTCTTGGGCCGTGCCCAAAGAGCGCCCGAGCAGCAAGAGGTCGAACCGATCCCAATGCTGCGCCGCCGTGCGCGCCCCGGTGCCGAGCCAACCGCAGTAATGCCCCTGCAGATCGACTGCCCCGATCCCACTGCAGAGGATGCGCTGCGCGACAGCTACATCGACCGTGCCCAGTTCTTTGCCCGCCAGGAACGCTGGGACGAGCTGGCCAAATTGATCCGCACCGCCGACAAGAGCCGCGAGGCCACACCGGGCTCCATGCCCATCGCCGAGCTTTACGCCTATGGCGCGCGCGCCGATGTCATCGGTGCCGCCGAACATGCACTGATCGGCGGAAAGCCCGCTAAGGATGCCCCGATCCTTGACGGGATCGAAGCGCTTGAGGAAGTCCTGCAGGAACACAGCGACGACTACATCATCGCCGCCGTTGTCGCACAGGCGCATATGGATATAGGCTGGGCATGGCGCGGCACGGGCTGGGACACGGAAGTACCGGAATACAATCGCGCCGTTTTTGAAGCCCACTTCGATCGGGCCCGCGACATCCTGAATTCCTTCTGCTGCATTGATCAGGACAGCCCGCTGCTGGCCGCAGCCAGCTGCGCGCTCCTGGGCGGGCAAAATCCCGGCGACCGTTCCGTCACTGAAAGGTACCAGGCGCTGATCGATCTCAACCCCGCCAACCCCCGATCCCTGCGCGCCTTCGGCACGCACCTGCTGCCCCGCTGGTACGGTGATTACGAAACGCTCGAGCTTGAGGCCCGCCGCACCGCCCTGCGCACCGCCGACACCTGGGGTGCGGGCGGCTATACCTGGGTCCAGTTCGACGCGATCAGCTGCGATGAACAGGCGCTTGCCAACCTCGATATCGAGTTCTTTATCGAAGGTCTGCACGACATCCTGGAGCGCGGCACGGATCCCCATACGGTGAACCTGCTGGCCGCCTTCTGCGCCTACGCAGGCAGCAAGCACCAGAGCGGAAACGATCAGACCGATCAGAACCGCACGCTCATCGGGCAATGCGCCGGGTGGATCGTGCGGGAACACCTGACCGAGTTGCACCCTATGATCTGGGCCCACGCCGCCCGTGGTTTCGACAATAACCTGCGGGTCTTTTCGCCCGACCGGTTCGCCGCCTCCGGTCGCGAGGATGCCATCCGTATCATCACCAGCCTGTTCCGGCGTGAGATCGAGGCAGGCAAGCGGATCGTCTTTACCGAGGAAGGGCCCCAAGCCCTCTCCGCCTGACGGGCACCCGCACCGCATTGCGACGGGACGGCCCTTGGCCTTATGGTGCGCACAACCTTTTCAGATTGGGCGCACCTGAATGAACCACGAGACCGAAACGCGGCGCCTGTCGGCGATTATGGCGACCGACGTGGTGGGCTTTTCGCGGATGATGGCCGCGGATGAGACAAGCACCCTTGCCGCCCTCAACCAGCACCGTGCCACGCTTTTTGATCCGGCGGTGGCCCGCCACGCCGGGCGTATCGTCAAGCTGATGGGCGACGGTGCGCTGGTGGAGTTTCCCAGCGTGATCGAAGCGGTCGCCTGCGCCTGCGAAATCCAGTGCGCCGCGCGGGATGATCCGCAGTCCAGCCCGTCGATCCAGCTGCGCATCGGCATCAACCTTGGCGACATCATCATACAGGACCATGACATCTACGGCGACGGGGTAAACATCGCCGCGCGCCTGGAACAGCTGGCACCACCCGGTGGCATCTGCGTTTCCGCCGCGGTGGAGGAAATCATACGCGGCAGGCTTCAGGCCACCTTCGTCAGCGGCGGAGAGGTTCAGGTCAAGAACATCGACCGTCCCCTGCGCATCTTCAAATGGACCCCTGACGGATCCCTGACCGAAGGCGATGCCGCCCCTCCGCGCCCGCAACCGGCGAAACCGGTGATTGCGGTCCTGCCCTTTCAAAACCGCTCGGGTGATCCGGAGCAGGAGTATTTCTCTGACGGGATCAGCGAGGACATCATCACCGATCTGTCGAAAATCTCGGGCGTGACCGTGATTGCCCGCAATTCGAGCTTTGCCTACAAGGGCAAACCGGTGGACCTGAGCACCCTGGGTGCCACACTGGGCGCGACGAACGTCCTGCAGGGCAGTGTGCGCCGGGCGGGCCAACGAGTCCGCATCACGGCCGAACTGGTGGAGGCGGCCAGCGGCGCTCAGATCTGGGCCGACCGGTACGACCGCGATCTGACCGATCTTTTTGCAGTTCAGGACGAGGTGACGCTAGAGATTGTCAACGCCCTGAAACTGCACCTCAGCCCGGCTGAAAAAGAGAACGTCGTTCGGCTGGGTACCGAAAGCGTCGCGGCACACGAACACTTCATGCGGATGCGTGGGCTTCTGCTCTATCCCGGCATGGACGCCAAGCTGTGGCGCGGCGCCGTTGCTGACGGCGCACGCGCTCTGGAATTGGATCCGGACTTTGCGCAGGCGCACGCCGTTCTCGCGATCATGCACGTGCTTGACTACCACAACCAATGGTCAGGGCTGCCCCCCCAAGAGGCCCTCGAGACAGCCGCAAAGCACGCCGCAAGGGCATTGGAGCTGGCACCCGACGATGTCCTCCCCAACCATGCTTCTGCGGCCTGCGCATTCTGGCAGGGCGACCAGGAGACCGCTCTACGCTTGATCGAAAAGGTCCTCAGGATCAGCCCTGACTACGCTCTGGGGCATTTCACCAAGGGCGAAATCCTGCTGACCCAGTCCAGGTTCAGGGAGGCTATTCTGGGATTTGAACGCGCGATCCGGCTCGACCCTGCGGTGCGTCATCAGTACCTGCAGTTTCTGGCCATATCGCATTTCCTGTCCGGTCACTATGAGACAGCCGCGCTGATGTTCCGCGAAAGGGTGACCCTTGTGCCAAGTACCGACATCGGACGGGCCTGGCTGGCAGCCGCCCTTGCGCAGGTGGGCGACACGACGGGCGCAGGCGAAGTCTGGGCGGAACTGCGCCAAATGGAACCAGACTTCGACTTCAGGGCACGACTGGCCCGGATGCCCTTTATCGACGATACGGCGCTTGAGCAGATTTTGGGCGGGCTCAGCGCCGCGGCGCTGGATCCGGACAACTGACGGCGGCGCTGCCCGCCCCCCTTGCAGGCTTTCCCGTGCTGACTTATGACCTGCGAAAGTCCCTCTGCGCGACCAAAGGTGCCCCATGCTTGACCTGACCTACGACACCCCGAAACCCCGTGTGATCGCCGGTGCGAAGCACGACTGGGAACTGGTCATCGGGATGGAAGTCCATGCCCAGGTCAGCTCCAAGGCCAAGCTTTTCTCCGGGGCCTCAACCCAATTCGGAGCCGAGCCCAACTCGAACGTCTCCTTTGTGGACGCCGCGATGCCCGGCATGCTGCCCGTGATCAACGAATACTGTGTTGAGCAAGCGGTACGCACAGGTCTGGGGCTGAAGGCCGAGATCAACCTGAAGTCCGCCTTTGACCGCAAGAACTACTTCTATCCGGACCTGCCCCAGGGCTACCAGATCAGCCAGCTTTACGAGCCCATCGTGGGCGAGGGCGAGGTGCTGGTGGAAATGGGCGACGGCACTGCGCGCCTTGTGCGCATCGAACGCATCCACATGGAACAGGATGCAGGCAAATCGATCCATGACATGGACCCCAACATGTCCTTTGTCGATCTCAACCGAACCGGCGTCTGCCTGATGGAGATCGTTTCCCGCCCCGACATCCGCGGTCCTGAGGAAGCCGCCGCCTATCTGGCCAAGCTGCGCCAGATCCTGCGATACCTCGGCACCTGCAACGGTGACATGCAGTCCGGTGCGATGCGCGCTGACGTCAATGTCTCGATCTGCCGTCCGGGCGATTATGAACGGTACCAGGAAACACAGGATTTTTCCCACCTCGGCACGCGCTGTGAAATCAAGAACATGAACTCCATGAGGTTCATCCAGCAAGCCATTGAAGTGGAAGCGAAACGCCAGATCGCTATCGTTGAGGGCGGCGGCGAGGTGGTGCAGGAGACCCGTCTCTTCGATCCCGACCGGCAGGAAACCCGTTCCATGCGCTCCAAGGAAGAGGCGCATGACTATCGCTATTTCCCGGATCCCGACCTGCTGCCGCTTGAGATCGAACAGGACTGGGTGGATCACATCCGTGACACGCTGCCCGAACTGCCTGACGCCAAGAAGGCCCGCTTTATGGGGGACTTCGGCCTGACAGACTACGACGCTTCGGTCCTTACCGCCGATCTCGACTCGGCAGGCTATTTCGAGGAGGTGGCCAGGGGACGGGACGGCAAGATGGCCGCCAACTGGGTGATCAACGAACTTTTCGGACGTCTCAAGAAAGATGACCGGGATATCACCGACAGCCCCGTCTCCCCCGCCCACCTCGGCCAGGTCATTGACCTCATCGCCTCAGACGCCATCTCCGGCAAGATCGGCAAGGAGGTTTTCGAGATCAGCTACACCAGCGGTCGCGAGCCCGAGGAGATCGTGGAGACCGAAGGCATGAAACAGGTGACCGACACGGGCGCCATCGAATCCGCGGTGGACGAGATCATCGCCGCCAATCCCGCCCAGGTGGAGAAGGCCAAGGAGAACCCCAAGCTTGCCGGGTGGTTCGTAGGCCAGGTGATGAAGGCCACGGGCGGCAAGGCCAACCCGAAGGTGGTGAATCAGCTGGTGGCGCAGAAACTGAAGGGATAAGGCGCACCCGCGACAGGCTGGCGACCTTCAATGAAAGGGTGAAGCTGCTCGCAGGCTTTTTCAATACAATTGGGCTCGGCTTCGTTGGCTTCGCTTTCATCCGCCTGCTCGTCGATGGGACCATCGCATTCGATCCTGTTCTGGTGGCCTTCACCATGACCGGGGTAGCAATGCATGCCATGGCGCATTATATTCTGAGGTACTTGGAATTCGAGGTGCATGATGACGCCATATGAAATCGCCATTCCTCTGATCGCCCTGGCCCTCGGCGGTCTTGGCATTCTCTATGTCCGCTGGCTCTCCAACCGCCTTCACCGCGACGACCCCAAGACTCCTCCCGCCGAATAGCACCCTTGCAAGTCCCCTTCCGCTCTTCCCTCCAGACAGTCAAACCGGAATGGATCGACTACAACGGCCACCTCAACATGGCCTACTACAACGTGCTGTTCGACGAGGCGGTGGATCAGCTCTATCCGGCCATCGGCTTCGGCACCGACTATCTGGAGCGGACGGGCTGTACCACCTACATCGCCGAATTTCATATCTGCTACCTGCGGGAGCTGCACGCGGGCGATGAGGTGACCTGTACCTTCTGGCTCGTCGAGCACGACGAGAAACGGTTTCACGCCTATCAGGAAATGTACCACAGGGACGGCTGGCTCGCTGCGACGGCGGAGGGTCTGACGCTGCACGTCGATCAATCGGGACCGAAGGTTGCGCCGATGCCCGCGTCGATCCAGGAGGCCTTGTCCGCTTACAAGGGTGCCCAGCCAACGCTGCCCGCCGCAGAGCGGATCGGGCGGCGGGTGAGCTTAAAGCGGTAGTCCCCCAGGCTGTGAGAGATCCCGGAACAGGCCCGGGGCCGCGCAGCGCATATCGTGCTCAAATCTTCCTCTCACGACACCTGATACAAATCCAACCAACCCAAAACTCTTCCCCGTTCCCTTTCCCCGCGCCTTCCGCTAAACCCTTCGCGGTCAGCAAGAGGTGCCCTATGCCGCAGTACGAATACCGGGTGGTCCCCGCCCCCAGGAAAGGCCGAAAAGCCAAGGGGGTGAAAAGCAATGAGGCGCGCTTTGCCCTCGCCCTGCAGGACCTCATGAAAGAACTGGGCCGCGACGGTTGGGAGTACCAGCGCGCCGACATGCTGCCCTCTCAGGAACGTGCGGGGCTCACCTCAAGCACCACCGAGTGGCGCAACCTCCTGGTTTTCCGGCGTCTCCGGGAGAATGACGCAGAAAGCTTCAAGCCAGAGCTTTTGCCCGCCCCAGAAGAGGCCGCGCCGGAACCCGCCGCCCGAAAAGAGCCGACGGTGAAAAAGGCTGATAAGGCCGCAAGAAAGGCCGACGCGGAGGTCCAAAAGCCCAAGGAAACGAAACCGGAAGCCTCCGCTGAACCCGCAAATGGCGAGGCGGCAATCACCGCCGAAAAAACGCAGAAGGACGATGGTGAACAGCCCGCAAAAACAGAGGCTTAAACATCCAGATCCAGGGCAAGTGCGTGAATGCGCCCGATCAATTCGGGGCCCAGGGCCGCATGGACCGCCCGGTGACGCGCCAGCCGGTTCATGCCCTTGAAAGCTTGCGACCGGATGCGCACGTTGTAGTGGCTTTCACCGCCTTCCTGAAACCCCGCGTGGCCACGATGGCTTTCGCTGTCGTCCACCACCTCCAGTTCGCGCGGGTTCAACGCCGCCTGTAACCGCGCTTCGATCTCTTTTGTCTTGGACATTTTTTTATCCCGCCCCCTTCAATCTCGCAGCCCGTGGTCTAAACTGACCGGCCTGAGTCGGAAAGGTCAATGAGATGAGCAAACCCGATCCCTTCGGTTTCGACATGTCCGTGTCGTCCTCCAAGAAGAAGAACCCGCGTGGTCGGCGCGGCATGTCTGGCGCGTCCGAGACGTCAAGGCGGGTCTGCGACCATGAGGGATGCGAGGAGCCGGGCAAGTTCCGCGCGCCCAAGGCACCCGATGTGCTCGACGACTACTTCTGGTTCTGTCAGCAGCATGTGCGCGAATATAATCTCAAATGGAACTTCTTCGACGGCACGACCGAGGCGGAGATGAACGCCAAAATGTCCGAAGACAAGGTCTGGGAGCGCAAGACCAAGCCCCTGGGCGACCCCGAACAGCGGGCCTGGGCCCGTCTGGGGATCGAGGACCCGCATCAGGTGCTGGGCAAGAACGCCACTCAGAACCCCGGGCGCTCGGGGAATGGGGGCGGACGCCGCCTGCCTGCAACGGAGCGGCGCGCGATTGAGATCCTCGAAGTGCGTGACAACATGACCAAACCGGAGGTGCGCAAGGCCTACAAGGCGCTCATCAAGGTACTGCACCCCGACATGAACGGGGGCGACCGCAGCCAGGAAGAACAGCTGCAACTGGTCATGTGGGCCTGGGACCAGATCAAGGGCAGCCGCAACTTCAAGGACTGACGCCCTCCCGACCCAACGGTCTTTTGACTGGGCAAAGGGCCGCTCCCTTGCCATGCTGCCCTCAGACCAAGGGGGACGCGCAATGGACTATCCTTACGATCTGGGCCGCTACAGCCGCGAAGTCACGACCGCGTCGGAAGCGGCGCAGACCTGGGTCGACCGGGGGCTCAACTGGGTCTACGGCTTCAATCATAAGGAAGCGATTGCCTGTTTCCAGCGCGCGCAAGAAGCTGACCCGACCTGTGCCATGGCCCACTGGGGTCAGGCCTACGCGGCCGGACCCAACTACAACATGCCTTGGGAGCTATATGATTCCAAAGGCCGGGCCGAGGCTCTGGCGGAGGCCTTTGACGCCACCCAGCGCGCCCTTGCCCATGTCGCCACCGTCTCGCCGCAGGAGGCCGCGCTGATCGAGGCGCTGAAGGCCCGCTACCCGCAGCGGGAACTGGCCGAGGATATGCACCGGTGGGACCGCGCCTTCGCCGATGCCATGCGCGCGGTACACCAGGCCTTTGCCAGTGACAGGGACGTGGCGGCCACCTTCGTCGATGCCCTGATGAACCTCACACCGTGGCAGATGTGGAATATCGCCGAAGGAACGGTGGCCGACGGGGCCGCGACGACCGAAGCGGAATTGATCCTTGAAACCCTCATGGCCGCACCGGGCGGCCTGGCCCATCCGGGCCTTCTCCACCTCTACGTACACCTGATGGAGATGTCGCCGACCCCCGAAAAGGCGCTCAAGGCGGGTGATCTTCTGCGCACCCTCGTGCCGGATGCGGGCCATCTGGTGCACATGCCCACCCATATCGACGTGCTCTGCGGTAATTATGAAAATGTCGTGCGCTGGAACGAGCGGGCGGTCGAGGCGGATCTGATCTATTACGCGCGCGAGGGGGCTTTCAACATCTACACCGGCTACCGGCAGCACAACTACCACTTCGTCATCTACGGCGCCCTCTTCATGGGTCAGTTCGCGCCCGCGATGCGGGCCGTGCGCGGGATAGATGAAACGACGCCGGAAGCGATGCTTGAAATCAAGTCGCCCCCGATGGCGGATTTCTTTGAAAGCTATCTGTCGATGGAGCCCCATGTCCTGATCCGCTTCGGGATGTGGGAAGATATCCTGAAGTTGGAACTGCCCGCCGATCCCGATTTGCGCTGCACCAAGGCGGCGATGATCGAATATGCCAAGGGACTGGCCCTCTCTGCCCTTGGCCGTGTGACTGAGGCGGAGGCGCAGCATGCGGTCTTTCTGAAGGCCAAGGACCGGGTGCCTGACACCCGCCTGCTGCACAATGTGCGGGTGGTAGACCTGCTGGAAATTGCCCATGCGATGCTCGACGGAGAGTTGGCCTACCGGAAGGGCGATTTTGTCACCGCCTTCGCCCGCCTGCGCGATGCGGTGCGGCTGGACGACGCCCTGCCCTACGACGAACCCTGGGGCTGGATGCAGCCCACGCGTCATGCCCTGGGTGCGCTCCTTTTCGAACAGGGGCAGACCGAAGAGGCCGAGGAGGTCTTTCGCCAGGATCTGGGTCTTGCCCCCGGCCTGCCGCGGGCGTGCCAGCATCCCGATAACGTCTGGGCCCTTCGCGGGCTTTACGATTGTTTGATCGCGAACGGCAAAACGGCAGAAGCACCGCACGTCAAACTGCGCCTTGATCTGGCCGAAGCCCGCGCCGACCGCCCCGTCAAAGCGGCTTGCGGTTGCGCACAGGTTGCAATGGCTGCAGGCTGATCCATATATCTGCCGGTAATCTCTCAGAAAGCATGTGGCCTACCCTTGCAGTGCTGGCTGATATGATGCACCACGGGCCGAACTTTTTCGGCGCCCGCGGGTGCAAGGTGAATGATTGCCCCAAGGGCACAGTTGAAGGATGAGGGATGTATGGCCGACGGCGCGCTGGATATTGACACCAAACCTACCGAAGAGATCAACGTTCGCGACATCTTTGGCATCGACAGCGATATGGTGGTGAAGGGCTTTGCCCAGCGCACGGAACGTGTGCCGGACATTGACAGCACCTACAAGTTCGACCCCGACACCACGCTCGCGATCCTCGCAGGCTTCAACAACAACCGTCGGGTGATGATCCAGGGCTACCACGGGACGGGCAAGTCGACCCATATCGAACAGGTCGCCAGCCGCCTGAACTGGCCCTGCGTGCGGGTCAACCTTGACAGCCACATCAGCCGGATCGACCTGATCGGCAAGGACGCGATCAAGCTGCGCGACGGCATGCAGGTCACCGAATTTCAGGAAGGAATCCTGCCCTGGGCCCTGCGCAACCCAACGGCCATCGTTTTTGACGAATATGACGCGGGCCGCGCGGACGTGATGTTCGTGATCCAGCGCGTGCTGGAAGTGGACGGCAAGTTGACCCTGCTTGATCAGAACGAAGTTATCGAGCCGCACCGCTACTTCCGCATCTTCGCGACGGCCAACACTGTCGGCCTGGGCGACACGACCGGCCTGTACCATGGCACCCAGCAGATCAACCAGGGTCAGATGGACCGCTGGTCACTGGTGGCGACACTCAACTATCTGAGCATAGATGCGGAAACACAGATCGTTCTTTCCAAGAACCCCCATTACAACACCGCTGAGGGGCGCAAGACCGTCAAGCATATGGTGACGGTCGCGGACCTTACCCGTACCGCCTTCATGAACGGTGAGCTTTCCACCGTCATGTCGCCCCGTACCGTGATTTCCTGGGCCCAGAACGCCGAGATCTTCCGCAACATCGGCTACGCCTTCCGCGTGAGCTTCCTCAACAAGTGCGATGAGCTGGAGCGGCAGACCGTGGCGGAGTTCTACCAGCGGCTCTTTGACGAGGAACTTCCAGAGAGTGCGGCCAGCGTGAGCCTGGGGTGACCTGGGACGCTCGTCCGACGCGGGGACCATAGATGAGCGGCCAGGGGAGAAGAGAATGAGCAAACCGTCCGACAATCCCGCAGATGCCTTCAAGAAGGCATTGGCCGAAGCCTCCAAGGTGATGGCCGACGACCCCGATCTGAATGTCAGCTATTCGGTTGACCCGTCGGGACTGTCGGGCGATTCCATGCGCCTGCCTCAGGTCAGCCGCCGGATGACGCGGGACGAGGTCTTGCTGGCACGCGGCACGGCCGATGCCCTGGCCCTCAACCGGCGCTACCACAACGGTCAGACCCACGCCCGCTATCAGCCGCAAGGCGAGATGGCCCGCGATCTTTATGAGGCGATGGAGACCGCCCGCTGCGAAGCCATGGGCGCCCGCGACATGCCAGGCACAGCCGGCAACATCGACGTCAAGATCAAGTATGAGGCCCTGCGCCGTGGCTACGACCAGGCCAAGCAGGCCAGCGATGTACCACTGGCGACGGCGGCCGGTTACCTTGTGCGTCACCTCGCAACCGGGCGCGATCTGCCCGCCGGGGCCGAGAACGCCATGGAGCTCTGGCGTGGCTTCATAGAGGACCAGGCGGGCGGGACCCTGGAGGAGATGGACGAGATCCTCGACGACCAGACCGCCTTCGCCAAATTCGCACGCCAGATGATCACGGATCTGGGCTATGGCGATCAACTGGGCGAAGACCCCGACAATATCGATGAGGACCAGGAAGACGAGGCCGAAGAGGGCAGCGAAGAGGAGCAGGATCCCGACAGCACCGGCCAGGACGATGACGAAAACGATGAGGCCGAAGGCAGCGCAGAGCAGAGCCAGGAAGAACAGCAGGATGCCTCAGAGGCGCAGGTCTCCATGGATGACATGGCCGACCAGGAGTTGGGCGAGGAGGCCGAAATGCCAGAGGGCGAGGCCCCTCTCGACCCCCCCGCTCCGCCACCCGTCTCCGAGGCCGATCCCAACTACCAGGTCTACATGGATGCCCATGATGAGGTCATCGGGGCCGAGGAACTGGCCGAACCGGTCGAACTGGAACGCCTGCGCGCCTACCTTGATCAGCAGCTGGAGCCCCTCAAAGGGGCCGTGAGCCGCCTGGCCAACAAGTTGCAGCGCCGCCTGCAGGCGCAGCAGAACCGATCTTGGGAGTTCGATCTGGAAGAAGGCATTCTCGATGCGGGCCGTCTGGCGCGGGTGGTGGCGAACCCGACGACGCCCCTCAGCTTCAAGGTTGAGAAGGATACCGAATTCCGGGATACGGTGGTGACGCTGCTTCTGGACAACTCCGGCTCCATGCGCGGGCGGCCCATCTCCATCGCGGCCATCTGCGCGGATGTGCTGGCCCGCACACTGGAGCGCTGTAACGTCAAGGTTGAGATCCTCGGCTTCACCACCCGCGCCTGGAAGGGCGGGCAGGCACGTGAGGGCTGGCTCAACGACGGCCGGCCGGTGCAGCCCGGCCGCCTGAACGATCTGCGCCACATCATCTACAAAAGCGCCGACGCCCCCTGGCGGCGGACCCGTGACAATCTGGGTCTGATGATGAAAGAGGGCCTTCTGAAGGAAAACATCGACGGTGAGGCACTGGAGTGGGCCCACCGGCGGATGATGGGGCGGCACGAGGCGCGCAAGATCCTAATGGTCATTTCCGACGGCGCGCCGGTGGACGATTCCACCCTCTCGGTGAACCCTGCGAATTACCTTGAAAAGCACCTGCGCGACGTCATCGCACTGGTTGAGCGCAGAAAGGCGGTGGAGCTTCTGGCCATCGGCATCGGCCACGATGTCACCCGCTACTACGACCGCGCTGTGACAATCACAGATGTAGATCAGCTGGCGGGGGCCATGACCGAGCAGTTGGCGGCCCTCTTTGACAGCGACCCCCGTGCAAGGGCGCGCGTCATGGGCATCCGCCGCGTCAGCTGAAGCGACGGGTTCGGATTTTCAAAGCAAGACGAAGGGGAAGCGATGTTCCAGACATTCGAGGTCACCGCGAGACCCGAACAGGGACCACCGCGCCTGAAGGCCCTGCGCGCCGAGATGGCGGCCGAGGGGCTCGCCGGTTTTCTGGTCCCGCGCGCCGATGCCCACCAGGGGGAATATGTCGCCTCCCGGGATGAGCGGCTGGCCTGGCTCACGGGATTTACCGGCTCCGCCGGGTTCTGCGCCGTGCTGCGCGGGGAGGCGGGGGTCTTTATCGACGGGCGTTACCGCACGCAGGTCAAGGCACAGGTGGCCGAGGCCTTCACGCCGGTCCCCTGGCCCGATGTGACCCTGGGACCCTGGCTGGCCGAACGCCTTGGCGAGGGAGACCGGGTGGGATTCGACGCCTGGCTGCATACGCCGGAGCAGATCGAGAAGGTGCGCGCGGCCCTGCTGGGCACGGGCGTGCAGCTTGTTCCCTGTGCGAACCTCGTGGACCGCATCTGGAAAGATCAGCCTGCCCCACCGATGGCCCCTGCCAAGGTGCATCCGATTGAATTTGCAGGTGAAAGCAGCGCGGACAAACGCGCGCGTCTGGGCGAAACACTTCAAAAGGCCGGGCAGCGCAGTGCCGTCATCACCCTGCCCGACAGCCTTTGCTGGCTGCTCAACATCCGTGGGGCCGACATCCCGCGCAACCCCGTGGCACATGGGTTTGCGGTCCTCCACGCCAATGGGGAGGTCGATCTTTACATGGCCTCGGCCAAGCTGAAGGGGCTTGAAGCGCATCTTGGCGAGGCGGTACGCTGCCACGACCCGGCTGACTTCCTGGACCACCTGTCCGAACTAGAAGGCCCGGTGCGGGTCGAAAAGCAGAGCGCCCCTGTAATCGTGGCCGAAGCCCTGAACGACCGCTTGGTCTGGGGGGAGGACCCCTGCGCACTGCCCAAGGCCTGCAAGAACGAAGCAGAGATCAAGGGCTCCGCCGCTGCCCATCTGCGTGACGGCGCGGCACTCTGCGAACTGCTGGCCTGGCTTGACGCACAGCCCACGGGCAGTCTCAGAGAAACTGAGGTGGTCAGCAAGCTTGAAGCCTTCCGCCGCCGCGACAACGCCCTGCAGGACATTTCTTTCGAAACCATCGCGGGCACCGGTCCCAACGGTGCCATCATGCACTACCGCGTGACCGAGGAGACCGACAGCACCCTGGAAGAGGGTCAGCTTCTGGTGCTGGACTCCGGCGGACAGTACCTGGATGGCACCACCGACATTACCCGCACCATGCCCATCGGCAGCCCGCCAGATGCGGCGCGCACCGCCTTTACGCGGGTCCTCTCCGGCATGATCGCCATGAGCCGCCTACGCTGGCCCGTCGGCTTGTCGGGCCGTGAGATCGAGGCCATCGGGCGGATGCCGCTTTGGCTGGCGGGACAGGATTTTGACCACGGGCTGGGCCACGGGGTGGGCGCCTATCTCAGTGTCCACGAAGGCCCGCAAAGGCTGAGCAAGCTCAGCGCGGTGCCGCTGCAGCCGGGCATGATCCTGTCAAACGAGCCTGGATATTATCGAGAAGGGGCCTTTGGCATACGCATCGAAAACCTGCTTGTGGTCCGGCCTGCCCCCGCCCTGCCCGGCGGCGACGATCATAGGGCGATGCTGAACTGGGAAACGCTCAGCTTTGCCCCCATCGACCGCCGCCTGATCCTGCCCGACCTGCTTGAGTCGGCGCACCGCGACTGGCTCAACGCCTATCACCGGGATGTGGCGGAAAAAATCGGACCTCGCGTATCGCCCGAAACGAAACTATGGTTGGATGCGGCAACCGCGCCACTCTAGCGTCGGCCCGAGCGAGAAGAGGGAAAGATGGCAAGCCATATCAAGATCAAGAAGGCCGAAGGCACCTGGTCCGTCCGGGCGGGCGGCGCGGTTCTGGGCGAAACCAATGCAGCCCTTGAAATGCAGGAAGGGGACTATCCCCCCGTCATATATTTTCCGCGCGAAGACATAGCCATGGCCTTCTTCGATTCCAGCGACGCGACCAGCAATTGTCCCCACAAGGGCGATGCGAATTACTTCACAGTCGTGACCAAAAGCCGGACGATCGAGAACGCCGCCTGGTCCTATGAGAACCCCAAGCCGGAGGTGGCCGAGATCAAGGGGCATCTCGCCTTTTATCCCATGGATGAAATCGCGGTTGAGCGGATCTGAGCGGCGGCGCCGATTTGCAGATCCTCAGGAATGTTCCTCGGCCGCCGTCGCGGCAAGCGCACGGTTATAGGCTTTGAGCGCGTCCACGTGAAAGAGCGCGCCCAGCAATTGCGGTGGAGCATCGGGGCTGAGCGTCACAACGGGGATGAAACGGGCACCGGAGGCCTCGAAAAGCGGCATGGCCTGTTCCAGGGTGGCACTTCCGTCGATATAGGTGCCTTCGTTAATCAGTTCCCAACAGGTTTCTTCATCCGCCGCCCGGGGATCATCTGGAGGGCGCATGATACGGGCAGCCATGAACATCGACAGAAGGTAGGCTTGCGGCCCTGCTGCCAGGTGGATACCGCGCCTTTCGATCTGGGTGAGAAAGAAACTGCGGTCGACCAGGCGGGAGGATAGCGCCGTCGACAGGCTTACGGCGACCATCACGGCTAGCCCGGTCTGCCAGTCCCCGGTCAACTCAAAAACGATCAGCGTGGTGGAGATGGGCGCGCCAAGCACGGCGGCGGCCACCGCCCCCATCCCCGCAAGCGCGTAGAGCGACGAAGAGCCGGAGACATCCGGAAAGACACCAGTGGCGATCAGACCGAAGCTGAGCCCTGTCAGAGCCCCAATCATCAGCGACGGGGAAAAGACACCGCCCCCCATGCGCCCGCCCAGTGTGATCGCGACGGCGGCGACCTTGAGGATGGTAAAAACGATGGCCTCCCAAAGGACCAGTTCGCCAGTGAGGGCCAGCGATACGGTCTCGTACCCAACCCCGATGATGTGCGGGAACCAGAGCGCGATGATGCCCAGCATGGCGCCCGCCACGGCGGGTCTGATCCAGCGCGGCAGCCGTGTCCGGGCCTGCAGGTGGTTGCCCACGTCCTCTGCCCAGAAGATGCTGCGCATCAAGAGCACCGCGACCACGCCGCAGGTCAGACCCAGCAGAAGGAAGGCGGGCAGTTCGACGTAGAACTGCAGATCGCCGTAGGTGGGCAGGACGAATTCCGTCACACCGCCAAACTCGATCCGGTTGATCACCGTGCCCGCGGCAGAGGCGATGACAATGGGCGCGAAGGCGTGGACCGCAAAGTGCCTCAGCACCACCTCCAGCGCAAACAGGGCCCCGGCAATGGGGGCGTTGAAGCTGGCCGAGACAGCTGCGGCCACGGCGCAGCCAAGCAAGTCCCGCCCGGTGATGCCGTCCGCATTGATCCGCTCGCTCACCCAGGTTGAGATTACCCCGGCAATATGCACAACCGGCCCTTCCCGCCCCGAGGAGCCACCGGTGGAAAGCGTGATGAGCGAAGCAAAGGCAGAGGCGATGCCCGCGCGTTTTTCCACCCTGCCATCGTGCATGGCGGCCCCCAGGATGACATCGGCCACGGACCGGGCGCGTCCATCGTGGGTAAAGCGGTGCAGGATCAGTCCTACGGCCAAACCACCGAAAGTGGGGATCAGGACAACATAGTACCAAGGCAGACCAGAGAGAAAGCTGTGCAGGAACTGCACGTCTTCGGTGCCATAAAGGGTCGCCTGTAACCAGTTGATTCCCTTTCGGAAAAAAAGCGCCGCAAAACCAGCCGCAATGCCGATCAAAAGGGCTATGAACCAGAAAGTGACCTTGCCTGGTCCCTGCTGCCGAACCACCTGCAGCCCGTGCTTGCAGGACCCGACGGCCAGCGAAATCTGTTGGCCAAGGAAGGATTCCGGCGCGCCACTCACCGACTTAGCCCACTGTATTGGGAACCCGACCGGATTTGCGCACTCTGCCCCATCCGCTATCCCGCCAAAAGGGCTTCGGCAGCGGCGCGCGCGGCGTCGGTGATGGTATCGCCCGACAGCATCCGCGCCACCTCATCAACCCTTTGTGGCGGGCTCAGGGGGGTCACGGTAGAAGTGGTCATGCCCGCTTCAACGCCCTTTTCGACCCGCCAGTGATGGGATCCCAGCGCGGCAACCTGCGGGGAGTGGGTGACAACCAGCACCTGCCCTTCTTGCGCGAGGGCGGAAAGTCTGCGGCCCACCGCATCGGCCGTCGCCCCGCCGACGCCCCGGTCGATCTCATCGAAGATCAGGGTAAGGCCCGACTGGCCCTGGGTCAGACATACCTTGAGGGCCAGTAGGAACCGGCTCAGCTCACCGCCCGAGGCGATCTTGCCCAGTGGGCCCGCAGGGGCGCCGGGATTGGTGGCCACGGTAAAGGCCACCCCGTCCCGCCCTTCCGGCCCCGCCGTCTCTTCGGTGATCTGGGTCTCGAAGACCGCACGCTCCATCTTGAGAGGGGCCAGCTCAGTCCCCACCGCCTTGTCGAGCTTGATGGCCGCCTTGCGGCGTGCCGCGCTCAGCGCCTCAGCGGCGGTGTCGTAATCCGCCTCAGCCGCCCGCACGGCATGGTCAAGCGCCTCCTGTGCCGCCTCGCCCGCATCGAGCGCATCGAGTTTGCCGCGTAGAGTCTGCGCAAACCCGGCCAGATCGTCGGGTGCTACACTGTGTTTGCGCGCCAGACCACGGATCGCGAAAAGCCTTTCCTCGGTCTCTTCCAGTTCGACGGGGTTGAACGACATAGCCTCGATTACCTCGGACACGCCCGAAAGGGCCTCATCCAGTTCCACCATCGCCCGGTTCAGTGCGGCCATCGGTGCCTCAAGCGCCCCTTCCGCCTGTGCCGCTGCCCCGTCAAGCCACCGCAAGGCATCTCCCAGGTGCCGTTCCGCACCTTCATGTCCCATGATCTCGTAGGCCTTGACTACATCGGCGCGGATCTTCTCAGCCCCCTGCATCAGCCGCCGCCTGGCATCCAGGGTCGCTTCCTCGCCCTCCTGCGGGTTGAGCTCGTCCAGCTCCGCGACGGCATGGCGCAGGAATTCCTCCTCCTCGCGGATCGCGTCACGCTCCCGCGCCGCCGCCTCCGCCGCCCGGCGCGCGGCCCCGAGGTTGGCCCAGGCGCCGCGGACCTTGGTAAGCTTATCGCTGTTGCCCGCAAAATCATCCAGAATGGCGCGGTGTCCGCGTGGGTTCAGCAGGCCGCGGTCGTCGTGCTGACCGTGCAGTTCCACAAGGCTCTCCGACAGGGCGCGCAGCACCTCCCCCGAGCAGCGCCGGTCATTGACCCAGGCCGTCTTGCGACCATCGGCGGCGTTGACACGCCGCAGGATCAGCTCTTCTCCGTCCGGCAGGCCCGCTTCGGCCAGCACTTCGTGGGCCGGATGCCCCTCCGGCAGATCGAACCAGGCCGTCACCTCACCATGCGCAGCCCCCTGCCGGACCAGATCGGCGCGGCCACGCCAGCCCAGCACAAACCCAAGCGCGTCCAGCAGGATCGACTTGCCCGCACCGGTCTCTCCGGTCAGCACATTCAGACCGGGCTTAAAACCAAGCTCCAGCCGATCGATGATCAGCATGTCCGATATATGAAGTCCGCGCAGCATCAAATCCGCCCGTCAGGTGGGGTTATTACCCCACGCGTTATTATATCCACTCGCCCTTGATCGTCTGCCGGTAAATGGCACCGAGCCAGTTGTCCGAGAAGAAGGCGGGCTCCAAACCCTTGCCGGTCAGCAGACGGTAACTGTCTTCGTACCACTCGCTCCCCTGGTAGTTGTGGCCCAGGATGGCCCCCGCCGTCTGGGCTTCGGTGTTCAGACCGAGGGACAGGTAAGCTTCCACCAGTCGGTGCAGGGCTTCGGCGGTGTGAGTGGTGGTCTGAAATTCCTCGACCACGACGCGGAAGCGGTTGATCGCGGCAGTGTAATGATCCCGGCGCAGGTAATAGCGACCGATCTCCATTTCCTTGCCCGCGAGGTGATCAAAAGCAAGATCGAATTTCAAGATGGCGCTGTCGGCATATTCGCTGTCCGGATAATTCTCTATCACGTCGCGCAGGGATTGCAGCGCCTGGAAGGTCAGTCCCTGATCCCGGCCCACTTCATCAATCTGATCGTAGTAGCTGAGCGCCAGCAAGTACTGGGCATAGGCCGCATCGTCATCGTCCGGGTAAAAGTCGATGAAGCGCTGTGCTGACGAACGGCTGTTCTCGTAATCCTGATCTTGATGATAGGCGAAGGCCTGCATGATCAGGGCACGGCGCGCCCAGTCGGAATAGGGATAAAGCCGCTCAATCTCGGAAAAGTAGAAGGCCGCGTCGTCAGGCTGACGGCGGTTCAGTTCATACTCGCCCCGCTCGAAGATCTGTTCGGGCGTGTAGGTCTCAAGCGGAATTTCCTGCGGGTTGAAAAAGCTGCCTGTGACACGGCCCGCGTTGCGATTGCCGCCACAGGCCGCAAGGGCAACCAACAGCATCGCGCAGACCAACCACTTCCCAGCCCGAGGCACCGTCATGGTCCCACCCTTCGCAACATCACACCCACGGCCTTTTCGGCCCTTCTGATCTTTGCCTAGCACAATATTTTGCCGTGCAAAACGGTCATTCCACAGATTGTGACTCAGGTTTCCGCGTGCCCTACGCCTATTCGGGCCGCAGACCCATTGTGTGAGAATTTACATGGACTTGAGACGCCACTCAATGAGGCGAAAGGACGCTGAACCGAAGGTTGAAAAGCGGATCAGGCCACGGCCGGGATTTCGTCCCAGACCAGACCGTAACCGGGCAGACGCGCGACCTGCGTGGGATCGCAAGCGATGCGGCGGACCGCACCAGGCGCCGCAAAAAGCTCCCGCAGGAGGGTGTTGGTCAGCGAATGACCCGCCCGGCACCCGGTATAGTGGCCCAGCAAGGGGCCACCCGCGAGCGCGAGATCGCCCAGCGCATCCAGCATTTTGTGGCGTACGGGTTCATCCGCGTGGCGCAGGCCACCCGGGCTCAGCACCGAGTCACCGTCGAAGACCACCGCGTTTTCGCCCGGGTTTCCGCCCAGCGCCAGGCCATTGGCCTGCATCGCGTCCACATCCGCCTGACGGCAGAAGGTGCGGCTGTCGGACAGTTCGCGCGCGAAGGAGCCGTTATTCATCACCAGTGATTTCTTCTGTCGGCCGATCGCGGCATCGACAAAATCAATCTCAAAATCAATCCGCAGCGTATTGGAGGGCGCGAGGGTCGCCGTCGCCTCACCTTCGCGGACAGTGACGGTCTTGAGCACTTCATAGGCCATGACCGGGGCGTTCAGTTTGCGCACCCCCCGGCTGACGAAGCCGCGCACGAAAGGCAGGGCGGAACCGTCAAGGATCGGCACTTCCGGTCCGTCAATCTCAATCAGGGCATTGTGAATCCCGCAGCCCGCGAGGGCAGCCATCAGATGCTCGACCGTGGAGACCGACAGGCCCGCGCGGTTTTCCAGTTTGGTGCAAAGCGGGGAGCGGTTCACCGCCTCCCAGTGTGCAGGAACCATCCGGTCGCCCAGGGCGATGTCGGTGCGCACAAACCATATACCATGATGCGCGCCCGCAGGCCGCACGGTCACCGTTGCGGGTTGCCCACTATGCAGACCTTTGCCATGAAAGCTGATCTGCGATTTGATCGTGGTTTGCACTGAATGATACCCCAAGTGTCAGCGATCGGACTTTGCCCGTCCTGAGCGCAACTCTGAACTATGCGGAGGGGTTCAAATCCTCAACTCAATCTTTGTAACGGTCTGAAACATGGCTGAAACAATTGAGCGTAAATGCGCCTGCACGGGCGCAAAATGTTGTTTCAAAACAAAAAAAGGCCGCCCACAGGCGGCCCTTTTCCGGTTCAATGTGAAGCCTCAGTTCGCCTGACGACGCAGGAATGCGGGGATTTCGATCCGCTCCTCGTCGGCGTCCTGCTCCTGCTGTGGCTGGGGGGCTGCGGCGGCGGAGCGGGTCTGCTGCACGGGCGGCTGCTGGCGCGCGGGGCGCTGCGGCTGGGCCTCACCTTCACCATGACCGGTCATACGGTTGATCAGCGAATTGATCCCGAAACGGGGCTTTTCCGTCTGCGGCAGGGGTGCACGGGCATCCGATTTCGGCTCTTCCGGCTGCGGTGCAGCCTTCTGGGCGGCGGCGCGCAGACGGGCAAGCGCCTCGGGCGACGGGGTACCTGGGGCCGGTGCACGGGGGGCGACATAGGCCTCCTCGTTGGCCTCCAGTTCCTCTTCCTGACGCGGTTCGAAGGCCGCGACCTGAGGACGGTAGGCGGGGGGCGGAAGATCGCCTTCGATCTGGTCAACCGGATCATCGGCAAAGATATCCTCTACCTGATCCTCTGCGGCAACACGCTCCGCGTCCAGATCCTCAAAGAGACCCTGCTGATCCTCATTGGTGGCAACCGCCTCAGCTGCAATGGGCTGTTCTTCTTCGATCTTTTGCGGCTGCTTGAGGGGTTCGCGCATGGAACGGCGCGGCACCGGAATATCGTGCTGCACCTCGGTTGCGTCGATGCCCGTGGCCACGACGCTCACGCGCATTGTGCCGCCCATGGCCGTATCGAGGGTGGAACCCACGATGATGTTTGCCTCCGGGTCCACCTCTTCGCGGATACGATTGGCGGCCTCGTCCAGTTCGAAAAGGGTCAGGTCCTCGCCACCGGTGATGTTGATCAGCACGCCCTTGGCGCCGCGCAGGGAGATTTCGTCCAGCAGCGGGTTGGCGATGGCCTTTTCGGCGGCCTGAATGGCGCGGTCTTCGCCGTCGGCCTCTCCTGTGCCCATCATGGCCTTGCCCATCTCATCCATCACCGCACGCACGTCGGCAAAGTCGAGGTTGATAAGGCCCGGACGCACCATCAGATCGGTCACGCCCTTCACACCCTGGTAAAGGACATCGTCGGCCATAGAAAAGGCCTCGGTGAATGTCGTCTTTTCATTGGCCAGGCGGAAGAGGTTCTGGTTGGGGATGATGATCAGCGTATCGACAACCTTCTGCAGCGCCTCAACGCCATCCTCGGCCTGACGCATGCGTTTGGCACCCTCGAACTGGAAGGGCTTGGTCACGACACCGACGGTCAGCACGCCCAGCTCCCGCGCGGCCTGCGCGATGATGGGGGCCGCGCCCGTTCCAGTGCCGCCGCCCATTCCGGCGGTGATGAAGCACATGTGCGCACCCGCCAGGTGATCGACGATCTGTTCGATCGATTCCTCGGCCGCGGCAGCACCTACGGAGGCCCGCGCGCCGGCGCCCAGACCTTCGGTAACCTTGATGCCAAGCTGGACCTTGTTGTCCGACTTGGCCTGCTGCAGGGCCTGCGCGTCCGTGTTGGCGACGACGAAATCGACGCCATCCAATTCTTTATCAATCATGTTGTTGACGGCATTGCCGCCAGCGCCACCCACACCGAAAACGGTGATACGGGGCTTCAGATCTTCTTGTCCGGGCATCGATAGGTTCAGTGTCATGTCAGTCCGCCTGTTTTTTTCTGGCCCACGTCCCCAGCGGGCTTTGCTCTTAAATTGTGGCGATCTTAACGTTCATAGGGCGTAAGGTCACCAATAAAACGCCCTTCGGACGCTAAATATGGGCAATTTTTTGCCTCTTTTCCATTTATCTCGGTGCCGCCACTTGATCTTGTGGTCACCAGTTGTCTCGGAACCACTTCACCGCCCGCTTGAGCGAGCGAGAAGGGTATTTGTCTGCCGGTATGTCAAAGTCCCACCATTCGTCCTGCGGATGGGCCGCAAAAAGCGAAAGCCCCACGGCTGAGGCGAAGCCTGGTCCTGTCGCCGCTTGGGGCAATCCGTGCACCCGCAGAGGGCGGCCAAGGCGGACCTGCTGACCCAGGATCTTGCTGGCCAGCCCATCCAGGCCGGGGATCTGGCTGCCGCCGCCTGTCAGGACAATCTGCTGGCTGGGCAGGTGGTCAAAGCCCGCGGCATCCAGCCTTACGCGTACTTCTTCTAGGATTTCCTCGACCCGCGGCCGCATGATCCCGATCAACTCCGCCCGGCTGGCGGTGCGGCGGTCGTGTTCGTAGTCGCCCGTATCCCCTCCGATCTCGATCATCTCCCGGTCATCCATGCCGGTGGCGTGCACACCGCCGTAGAAGGTCTTGATCCGCTCCGCATTGGTGTGAGGCACCTGCAGCCCCATTGAAATATCAGCAGTGATGTGGTCCCCGCCCATGCGCACCGTGTCAGCGTAGATCATGTGTTTCTTGATAAAGATCGACAGGCTGGTCGTGCCCCCGCCGAGGTCGATGCAGGCGGCACCAAGTTCCTGCTCATCCTCCACCAGGGATGAAATGCCCGAGACATAGGCCGAGGAGGCGATACCGGCCAATTCAAGATCACAACGCTTGATGCAGTGGGCCAGATGCTGCACCGCCGGGGCGTCGATGGTGAGCATGTGCAGATCGACGGACAGGCGATTGCCGATCTGGTTGCGAGGGTCCGACAGGCCCGATCGGTGGTCCAGCGCAAAGTTCACCGGCTGGGCATGCAGCACCTCGCGACCCTCACCGTATTCCGGGATGTCACAACTGGCGAGGACACGAGCCACATCGTCCTCACTGACGGTATCCCCTTCCAGTTCGATCTCCGCATCCAGCCCGTAGCTGCGCGGCTCCGCGCCGGAAAGGCTGGCGATCACATGATCGACACGGATGCCTGCCATCTTCTGCGCCGCCTGCAGGGCCGTGCGGATCGCGCGCTCCGTCTCACCCATGGCGCAGATTTCACCAAATTTCACACCCCGTGACCGCGTCGTTGCCGCCCCGATGACCCTGAAACCCGACTGTCCGGCGAGGGAGCCAATGCCACCTTCCTCACGCGCTGGTCCGGCGCCGTCAAAGCGCAGCACCAGGCAGGCGATCTTGGAAGAGCCCACGTCAAGGATGGCAACCACCCCGCGCTGCATCGCCAGTTTACGCATATGGCGCATCGACCGCTGGCTTTCGTAAAGGTCTGTCATGTCTGCCCCGTAATGAATTGGTTCTTTATGCGTCCCATCCGGTTCACTGGCCGGATGCCCCTTTGATTTCCCACCAGATCTGGGTGGCCTGTTCGCTCATCCGCACGGTGGGACGTCTGGCGAGCCGCAAATCGACCCTTGTCACATCACGCGTTAGAACTTCCTCCGCGCTTTCCAGCGCAATCACCCTTTCCAGGGCCTGCAATGCCCCCTTTTCTGGCAGAAGAATGCGCTGGTCACGGTCCAACACTACGTCCCAACGACGCTCTCCTACACGAACGAGGCCGCGCAGCCGGTTGCCCAGTGCCGATGCGGCCTGCACCAGTTTCAGCGCCTCTGGCACGCGCCGGGCCGCACCCTCCCCCGCGATCAGCGGAAGGGTCGGATGATCCGCCCGCCGCGCAACTTCGGTCACGTGCGCGCCGGAGCGGTCGATCAGCGCCAGGCCTTCTGCATGGCGCCAGACCACAACGGGCGTCCGCTGGGTCACGTCGATCTGCAGGATGCCACCGGGCTTGATCCGCACGTTGGCCTTCTTGATGGCGGTGATGGCGGTGATGTCGGCGCGCAGTTCCTCCAGGTTCAGATCGAAGGAACTGAGCGGAAACTCGATCGGCACCGCGGCGCGGATCTCTGCGGCCAGAGCACCCTCCGCCCCGTCGATGGCCATCACCTTGACCATGAATTCGGGGCGCTCTTCGATGCTGGCACGGGCCTCGGCCACCCCATCGGCGATGGCCGCACGCCGGTCGGGATCGGACAAAAAGATGGTCCCGGCCATCAGCGTCAGGCAAAAGGGCACGCCCGCCCGCAACCCGAGGCGGAAACCGGGGGTCAGCATCAACCGCTGCATCCGCCAGGCCCAGCGGGAGGGGGCGGGATCGGCCTTGCTGGCGGCCTGCGCGCTGCGGATCAGCGAGAGCATGAGGCATCCTCCACCATCCAGGCGCAGAAATCGGGAAAGGAAATGCCGCAGTGTTGGGCCTGCTCTGGGCTGAGCGATGTACCGGTCATCCCGGGCTGGGTATTGGTTTCCAGAAGCACCAGACCCCCGGCGCCCCGCGCCTCATCCCAGCGATAGTCGGTCCGGCTGACCCCGCGACAACCCAGCGCCCGGTGCGCGCGCAGGGCGTAGTCCATGCAAAGATCGAAAATGTCCTGCGGAAGATCGGCCGGCACCACGTGGGAGGAGCCACCTTCCTTGTATTTGGCGTCGTAATCATACCAGCCGGTGGTGATGATATCGGTCACCGTCAGCGCCCGGTCACCCATAACCGTCACGGTCAGTTCGCGGCCCGGCACGAAGGCTTCAACCATCACATGTTCGGGCATTTCGGGACCCAGCTGCGGCGGACCGTTGTTTTCCTCCATCACCAGGTAGACACCGACGGAGGACCCTTCGTTGTTGGGCTTGACCACATAAGGCGGCGTCATCACGTGGCGCGCGCGGACCTCATCTGCAGGGGCAATCCGGCTTTCGACCACCGGCAAGCCGTGGGCGCGATAGACTGCCTTGGTCCGCTCCTTGTCCATGGCAAGGGCCGAGGCCAGCACGCCGGAATGGCTGTAGGGCACGCCGATCCATTCGAGCAGCCCCTGCACACAGCCGTCCTCGCCCCAGCGCCCGTGAAGGCAATTGAGAACCGCGTCCGGCTTGAGTTCAGTGAGTACAACACAGAGGTCGGGGCCTGCATCGACCTCAACCACCTCGAAATTCTTTTCCCGCAACGCCGCAGCGCAAGCGTGACCGCTCGCAAGCGACACCTCCCGCTCAGCTGAGGGGCCGCCCATAAGTACTGCCACTGCTGGGACTGTCCTGCTCGACCTGCCCAATTGTGTGCCTTTTGTCCCGGACCTTTTGCGGCCCTTGTATCGTTTTATTTCACCGCCCTTGCGGCGCAGTGTCCGCGCCCGATGCTCTTAGCTTTCACCGATGCGCATGATTTCCCACTCTAGCCTTATGCCGCTGTTCTCGTAAACCTTTTTTCGGACCTCTTCGCCCAGTTCTTCAAGGTCTGCGGCGGTGGCCGCCCCTGTGTTGATCAGGAAATTGGGATGCTTGGGGGACATTTGCGCGCCCCCCAGGGTCGCACCGCGCATCCCGGCTGCATCAATCACCCTCCAGGCCTTCATGTCGTGGACGTCATCCGCCCGCCCGGTGCTGGAAAAGCCCGCCGGATTGCGAAAGGTGCTGCCGGCACTGCGGTCCCTGGTCGGCTGGGTCTCATCGCGTTTGGCCAGCTGTTCCTCCATCCGCGCTTTAAGCTGTTCGGGATCGCCCTCAGGTGGCGCGAAGGTGGCGCTGACGATCACCGCCCCCTCGGCCAAGTCACTCTGACGATAGCGGAAATTCAAATCCTCGGCGCTTAGCGTGATGAGGGCACCGGCGCGCGTCACGGCCTGAGCGGAGACGAAGTGATCTGCCACATAGGTGCCGTAGCAGCCTGCGTTCATCCGTACTGCGCCGCCGATGCTGCCGGGGATCGTGCGCAGGAAGGTCAGATCAAGCCCCGCCTCCGCCGCGCGGCGCGCCACATGGGCGTCCAGAGCCGCGGCCCCTGCCGTGACCCGTCCCGCTTCAATCGCGATTGCATTGAACCCCCGCCCCAGACGGATGACCACGGCGCGAAGTCCCCCGTCCCGGACGATCAGGTTGCTGCCCACACCCATGGGGAAAACTGCCACAGATCCGGGCAAAGCGCGCAGGAAATCGCGCAGATCGTCGATATTGGCGGGTTGAAAGAGCACATCGGCGGGCCCGCCTACCCGGAGCCAGGTCAGATCGCTCAACGCTTTGTCACGGGTCAGCTTGCCGCGTACGTCGGGAAGGGTGATATCGGTCATGGCCCGGTGGGTAGTCTCAAACCCCGCCGCTGTCCACCTGGCTTTCCCGCCACTGGCGCACAAGCCGCCCCAAGAACCAACCAATCGCAAAAGCGCAAAGCCCGTAGAGCGTGAGCGAGGCCTGAGCAACCATCACATTGAACTCAAATGCCTCTGCCCCCAAACCCAGAAGCATCCAGAGGTAATTCAGGCAAAGGCCGCTCAGAAGCGCTACGGCAAAGAGCCTGAACCGCAGAGCAAAGCCCGCGTAAGCGCAGGCCAGAACCCAGATGATCAGCGCCAGGATGAGAATGAATAGAGGAAGGCTCACTGCGCCGGTCCCTCACCACCCCCCAGACCGCGCCGCAGCCAGCGACCCAGGTAGATCAGCGGCCAGCGCAGGACCGAACAGCCTGCCGCAAGGACGAAGATGGCCACCCAGGGGCCGTGCTGCACGGTCACGTAGCCCACGATCGGAATGCCTGCGGCGGTCAGCACATAGGCATTGCGCCAATGATTGTCCTTGCTGGGCATCATTGCGATGACATTCGCCACCAGCGCCCAGAGACAGGCCAGGATCAGCGAAATGCTCATTCAGGCACCTGCGGATTCTGGCCGCGCGCTTTTGCCCAGATGAAACGCAGCGGATTGCGGAACATGGAGACGAAGGCGGCAAAGCCCAAAAGCGCGGGGATCCAGCCGACTTCCCGTCCGATGAGGATAATCAGAACGGGAGCGGCAAGAAGCAGGATAACGCCCGGCACGTATTGCAGCCGCATCGGCAGCATGGCCACGATGACCGAGGCAAAGACCCAGGCCACGCATAACCAGAGAAGTGTCAAACTCATGATCCCGTCCCTTTCATCATCGTCCGCGGATCTCCCTCGAAATCGGTCCCCGGTATTCAAGCAGCCTCACGCCGCGGCCCCCTTCATCGCCGTCAGCTTCTCGGGCAGTGCGTTGGCCCAGGTGCTGATGGTGCCCGCGCCGAGGCAGACGACCATGTCCCCCGGACCGGTCTGCTCCCTGACCAGCCGCGCCAGGTCATCCTCGCTCTGCACCGCGCGCGCGTGGCGGTGTCCGTGCCGGATCAGCCCCGCTACCAGTGCGTCGCGGTCGGCCCCTTCGATGGGCTCTTCACCGGCGGCAAAGACCTCTGCGATGCCCACCACATCGGCATCGTTGAAACAGGCGCAGAAGTCCTCAAAAAGGCCGTGCAACCGGCTGTAGCGGTGCGGCTGATGCACGGCGATGACCCGTCCTTCCGTGGATTGCCGGGCGGCCTTCAGCACGGCCGCAATCTCAACCGGGTGATGGCCGTAATCGTCGATGATAGTCACGCCATCAACTTCGCCCACTTTGGTAAAGCGCCGGTTGACCCCGCCGAATTTCGCCAGAGCGGTGCGGATCTCTGCGGTCTTCATGCCCAGATGCCGCGCCACCGTGATGGCGGCCAGCGCGTTAGAGACATTGTGATCGCCGGGCATGGGAAGCGCGCAGCCCTCGATCATCCTGCCTTCGGCCTGCAAGGCGACGTCGAAATGGGCCACTCCGTCCTTGTAGTGCAGGTTCACCGCGCGAACGTCCGCCTGCGCATTAAATCCGTATGTCAAAACGCGACGGTCGGTGATCTTGCCCACCAGCGCCTGCACCTCAGGATGATCTGTGCAGCAGACCGCCAGCCCGTAGAAAGGGATGTTCGAGACGAAGTCGAGGAAGCCCTTGCGCAGCTTGTCGAAATCGCCCCAGTGCTCCATGTGCTCGGGATCAATGTTGGTCACGATGGCGATGGTGGCGGGGAGGCGGTTGAAGGTACCATCGCTCTCATCGGCCTCAACGACCATCCATTCGCCCTGCCCCATGCGCGCGTTTGAACCATAGGCGTGGATGATCCCGCCGTTCACCACTGTAGGGTCCACTCCGCCCGCCACCAGCAGTTCGGCCACCAGCGTCGTCGTCGTGGTCTTGCCGTGGGTGCCCGCAACGGCAATGTTGGACTTGAGGCGCATCAGTTCGGCCAGCATCTCGGCCCGGCGCACGATAGGCAGGCCCGCGCTGCGCGCCGCGTCCAGTTCGGGATTGCCCAGTTTGATCGCGGAAGAGATCACGACAACCTCCGCGTCGTCGATGTTTTCAGCCCGCTGGCCTTCAAAGATCGTAGCCCCCAGTTTGGCAAGCCGGTCGGTGATTTTGGTCGCCTTCAAGTCGGACCCCTGGACAGTGTAGCCGTGGTTGATCAGCACCTCGGCAATGCCGGACATGCCAATGCCGCCGATGCCCACGAAATGGATCGGGCCAACGTCCGTTGGCAGTTTGGTGGCTGCTGCGTTCATGTGCTCGATCCTTTTTGCGCCAATTCTTCCACCATCGTCGCCAGGTCTTCGGCGGCCTCGGGCTTGCCTACGGAGAGCGCGGCGAGCGCCATCTGCAATGCCCCGTCGGGATTGTCCAGCACGCTCTTTATCTGTTCCGTGACGTTCTCAACATCTGCCATGGATTCCGGCACCATGATTGCAGCGCCTGCCTCTACCAGCCCGCGCGCATTGGCCGTCTGCTCGTCCCGGATCGCGGCGGCAAGGGGCACCAGAATGGAGGGCCGCCCAATGACCGAAATATCCGCAACGGAAGAGGCCCCGGCCCGGCTGATGACCAACTGCGCCTGAGACATGCGCCGCGGCACATCGTCAAAAAACGGCTGCACATCCGCGTCGATCCCCTGCTCTTCGTAATACCCCGCGACCCGATCATGGTCTTCGCGCCGCGCCTGATGGCTGACACGGATGTTGCGCAGCATTTCCATAGGCAGGCCCGCGATCGCGGGAGGCACCACATCGCTCAGGATCCGCGCGCCTTGAGAGCCGCCCATGACCAACAACTCCATGGGATAATCGCCCGGAACGATGTATCCGGACCCCGCCTTTTCAAGCACCGCCGCCCGCACGGGGTTGCCCACATGCACACCTTCGATCCCCTCAGGCAAGGCCGTTGGCCAGGTGCCGCAAGCGACGCGGTCGACGCGCTTGACAAAGACCTCATTGACCCGGCCCAGAACACCGTTCTGTTCGTGGATCATCCGCGGCAATCGCAGCAGCGTTGCCGCCCCAAGCGCCGGAATCGACGGATAGCCGCCAAATCCGACCACCACATCAGGTCTGTCGCGCATCATCTGAAGTGTGGCCCCCAGCACCCCCATGCAGACCCGCAGCGGCACCAGGGCCTTGGCCAGCAGACCGCCCCGCGCGAAGGTGGCGGAACTCACCTCGACAATCTCAACCTCGGACGGGAAGCCGTTTGTGTAGCGCGCGCCACGCGCGTCAGTGGAGAGGCGCACGCGCCAGCCGCGCGCCAGCATGACCTCCGCCAGCGCCTGCGCGGGGAACATGTGCCCCCCCGTACCGCCTGCCGCGATGATCAGGAGCGGTGCGCTCATCTCCTCCTCCGACGCCTATGGTGCACCGGCGATATCACCTCAGGCGTCCCCGTCCAAGGATATCGGAAATCTCGCCCTGGGGCCGGGTCCGGGTGAAGGCCAGCAACATGCCTACCGCGATGCCCGAGGCGATCACCGACGACCCCCCGTAACTGACGAATGGCAGGGTCATCCCCTTGGCAGGCAACAGCCGCACGGCCACGCCCATGTTGATCATGGCCTGCACGCCGAACATAGAAGCCAATCCCGTGCCCGCGAGCCGGATGAAGGGGTCCCTCTCCCGGACCAGCCTTAGCAGAGACCGCACCACCACGATAGAATAGAGCGCGATCACGCAGAGGACGAGCACGAGGCCGTATTCCTCTGCAGCGACGGCGATGATGAAATCCGTGTGGGCGTCGGGCAGGTAGCGCTTGACCTCCCCCTCACCCACGCCCACACCGAATAGGCCCCCCTGCCGGATGGCGTTGGTGGCATAGCCCAACTGGGCCGTGGGATCGACATCGGCGCTCAAGAAACCGTCGATGCGCCGGGCGAAGTGTTCCGAATTAGCGTAGGCCACGGTTCCCGCGATCACCACGAGGCCCGCCATCAGGACAAGCAGCACCATCGGCGCACCTGCCACGAAGTACATGACCCCCCAGCCAAACAGAACCAGGCAGGCCTGGCCAAAGTCGGGCTGCAGGGCCAGCATCAGAACGATGGAGATGCAAAGCGCGAAGGACCATGTCTTGCCCGGCGGCCCGTTGATCTCAAGGCTCGCCGCCATCATCCAGGCCGCCGCCACGACGAAACCAGGCTTGAGGAATTCCGACGGCTGGAGGGAGGCAAAGCCCAGCGAATACCAGCGCGTCGCGCCCTTGCCGAAGTCAGTGCCGAAAAAGGGAAGGAGCGCAAGCGCCGCGAAGGCCACGATAAAGCCAAGTACCGCCAGACGGCGCACCAGGACCGGTGTCATCATCGACGTCAGCATCATCGCCATCACGGCTAACGAGCCGAACAGCGCCTGGCGCTGCACATAGTGGAAGGGTTCGAACCCGTTCTTCGCCGCCAAGGGCGGGGAGGCCGCAAAGCCCAGCAAAAGTCCGACGCCGAAAAGCATCAGAATGCAGGACATCGACCACTTGTCGACCGTCCGCCACCACTTTGGAAGGATCGGTTCACCATCCCGAACGGGAACCGCACCATAGACCATTTCTGTCATGGACCTGTCCTACACTGCCTCATATGCCCATTTCGGGCGCCCCTTTTCGGGGATTATTGGCGACACTGTAGCGGGGAATTTGCGTCCGGGCTAGTCTTTCGCCCGCCCGAACGCTTGTTTTTCTTGATATATTGGGGCCTCAGGCCGCCTTGTGCGTGCCCCTGATGGGATAGTCGTTTTCGCGCACGAACTTGATACCGTTCAGCACCCCTTCCAGATCGGGCCGCGCGAAGGGCGCATTGGAGACATCGACGATCTGGATCCGCCCTTCGCCGTTGATCACGAAAAGACCCGGTTCGGGAAAGGGGCGGTCCGTTTCCTTGGGGCTGCGCGGGTCCGAGACGTAAAGGCCAAGCTGGCCCATCTCCGCAATGCTCAGGCCATAGGCCATCTTGAGCGTCAGCTCTTTTTCATCGACCATCGCCTGGGCCTTCTCTTCAGGATCGCCCGAGATGGCCACAACATCCACACCCTGCTCGGCAAAGCGGTCCTGCAGTCCCTCCAGCGTGGCAAGGTACTTCTTGCAAATGGGGCAATGGAGCCCGCGGTAGACCACCACCATCTGCCAGTCATGCCCCCCGTCGGGCTGGCCAAGGGTCACGGTTGCGCCGCCCAGCTTGGCGGCCTCTATCCGGGGAAATTCCTGTCCGGCTTCCAGTGCTGTCATCTCAGTCTCCTTTACTCAATCACTCTGACGCCCACCGCACCTGCGATCCCTGTGGCAGAGTGGCAAGCGACTTCACGCCAACTTGACCTTGCCTGCGAGACGCGGCAGAGCGCCACCATGCAGGTTGATACGGCGATCATAGGTGCGGGGGCCGCAGGCATGATGTGTGCCGCCCACGCGGGCGGGCAAGTGCTGGTCGTCGATCACGCCAAGGCACCGGGCGAAAAGATCCGCATTTCCGGCGGCGGGCGCTGCAACTTCACCAATCTCCACTGCGCGCCGGACCGCTTTATCAGCGGCAACCCCCATTTCGCCAAATCCGCCCTCGCCCGTTATACCCAGTGGAATTTCATCGATCTGGTGGATCGGCACGGGATCCCCTGGCACGAAAAGACTCTGGGGCAGCTTTTCTGTGATCATTCGGCCCGCGACATCGTCAACATGCTGCGGTGCATGATGGCAGAGGCGGGCGTGGACCTGCGTCTGCAAAGTTCCGCGCGCAATTTTGCAAAGACCAGCGAAGGCTTCACCTTCGATCTGCAAACGCCTGAGCAAAGCTGCAAAGTCAACGCCCGCAACCTCATCATCGCCTCGGGCGGCAAATCGATCCCCAAGATGGGGGCCACAGGGCTGGCCTACGACATCGCCGCACAGTTCGGCCTGCCCATGACGGAAACCCGGGCCGCGCTGGTGCCCTTCACCTTCACCGACAAGCGCTTTGCTTCGATTTCAGGCGTCTCCACCCCCGTCACCGTCACCGCCGGGGGCACCTCCTTCGATGAGGCGATGCTTTTCACCCACCGGGGTCTCTCTGGTCCGGCGGTGCTGCAGGCCTCTTCTTACTGGCAGGAGGGTGAAGCGGTCGAGGTGAACCTGCTGCCCGACGGCAAACTCTTCGACGCCCTGCGTGACCAGCGCCAGATCTCGGGCCGCCGCAATCTGACGACCGAACTGGCGCACCACCTGCCCGCCCGTTTGGTTGATCACCTGTCGACACAGATGGACCTCTCCGGCAACCTTGCCGACTGGTCAGACGCACGCCTGCAAACCCTGACCGAGGATCTGCAGCGGTGGGTGCTGCACCCTTCCGGCACCGAGGGCTACCGCACGGCGGAAGTGACGCTGGGGGGTGTGGACACAGATGCGCTCAATGCCCGCAGCATGGAGGCGCGCGCGGTGCCGGGCCTCTACTTCATCGGGGAAGCGGTTGACGTCACCGGTTGGCTGGGCGGCTATAATTTCCAGTGGGCCTGGTCCTCGGCCATGGCGGCGGCAGAGGCGATCCGGGGCTGAGGTCAAGGCCCGGAAGAACGCGATCCCGGACCGCGACTGAGCTTCACCCCAAGGCCTTCCGCACCTCGGCGGCGAAATCCTCGCCCCGCCGCTCGAAGCTATCGTACTGATCAAAGCTCGCCGCCGCAGGAGCGAGCAGTACCACGTCCCCCGGTTCCGCCTCCTCAACCGCCCGGGCCACAGCCAGTTCCATCGTCCCGCAGACCTCCGCCTCGACCTCAAGCTGCATGGCAAAGGCGGCCGCCTCGCGTCCGATGACATAGGCCTTGCGCACTGCGCCCGTCGCCCCGGCCAGCCCCGACAACCCGCCATCCTTCTCCAGTCCGCCGCAGATCCAGCGGATGTTCTGAAAGGCCGCAAGTGCCTTGGCTGCCGAATCCACGTTTGTCGCCTTGCTGTCGTTCACAAAGCGCACCCCGTCCACCTCAGCGATGGTCTGGGAGCGGTGCGGCAGTCCGGCAAAGCTGTTAAATGCCTTCTCAATAACTTTGGGCGCAAGCCCCAAGGCGCGGCAGGTGGCGTAGGCGGCGCAAGCATTCTGGTGGTTGTGCTCCCCCGGCAGTCCGCCAATCTCGCGCAGGTCAATCGCCGCCACCTGCTTGCCCTTGCGGAACTCGGCCAGAAACCCCTTGCGCGCAAATACCTGCCAGCCCGGCCCCGTCAGCTTGCGCGCCACGCTCACCCGGATCACACGGTCATCGCCTGGCCCTTCGCTAAGCTGACCGGCCAGGAACCGACCCTCGATTTCATCCACGCCCACCACAGCGCGATCAGGCCCGCCTTCCGCGAAAAGCCGCCGCTTGGCCGCGAAATAACCACCCATGCCATGGTGCCGGTCCAAATGATCGGGGCTGAGGTTGGTGAAGACCGCGATGTCGGGCGTCAGGCTGCGGGCGAGGTCAGTCTGGTAGCTTGACAACTCCAGCACCACCACCTCGCCATCCACTGGCGGTTCAAGGTCCAGAACCCCCCGTCCGATATTGCCCGCCAGCTGCGCGGGACGCCCGGCCTCCTCCAGGATGTGGTGGATCAGGGCAGAAGTGGTCGACTTCCCGTTTGAACCCGTCACGGCCACCACGCGCGGCGTGCTGTCAAAGCGGTACCAGTCGGAGGAGGAAAAGCTTTGAAAGAAGAGACCAATGTCATTGTCCACCGGAACGCCAGCCGCCAGCGCGGCGACCACGACCGGATTGGGCGCAGGATAGAGGTGCGGAATACCGGGGCTCACGATCAGGCGGGCGATATCGGTGAAGCCCCCCCCCTTTGCGCAGATCCAGGCAGTCAAACCCTTCCGCCTCCGCCCGCTGCCGCGCCGCAGGGTTGTCGTCCCAGCAGAGAGGTGTCGCACCGCCCGCCGCCAGCGCACGCGCGGCACTCAGACCGGACCGGCCCAGACCCAGCACCGCCACCCGCGCGCCTTCCAAGCCTTGTACTGGAATCATTCTTCGCCCCCTGCTAGTCGTCGCGGCAGAATGGGGGCAATCGGTCTCCACCACAAGGAGGCCCGATGCCCGATCTCGCCACGTTTCTGCCCCGGCTAGACGCCGGGATGCGTGAAGACCCAAGCTGGGGCGAGGTTGCGTCTTACATCCCGGAACTGGCGCGCATCGACCCGGAACAGTTCGCCATTGCCGTCGCGAGTGCGGATGGCGCGCTTTATCAGGCGGGGGATGCGGATGTCCCCTTCTCCGTCCAGTCGGTGACCAAGGTCTTTACCCTGGCCATTGCCCTGGGCCGGTCGGGCGATCAACTCTGGACCCGGGTGGGCCGCGAACCCTCTGGGCGGGCCTTCAACTCCATCGTTCAGCTGGAGCAGGAAGAGGGCCGCCCGCGCAACCCTTTCATCAACGCAGGCGCCATCGTGACCACCGATGAGGTACTGGCAGGACGCCCCCCAAGCGTGGCCCTGGCAGAGATCGTTCAGTTCGTGCGCGCCGCCGCTGAGGATGATGAAATCCACATCAACGACGCCGTCGCCGCATCTGAGACCGCCTACGGTCACCGCAACTTTGCCCTCGCCCATTTCCTGGCCGCCTACGACAACCTGCGCAACCCGCCCGAGATGACGCTGGGCACCTATTTCCACCATTGCGCGCTTGAAATGACAACGGCCCAACTGGCCCTTGCGGGCCGCTTTCTGGTCGATGCGCCCGGCCTCCCCCGGCTGGTCTCGCGCAGCCGGATCCGCAGGCTCAACGCGCTCATGCTGACCTGCGGGCACTACGACGGGTCAGGGGATTTCGCCTACCGTGTCGGTCTGCCGGGCAAGAGCGGCGTGGGTGGCGGGATATTGGCAATCGTGCCGGGCCGCGCCTCAATCGCTGTCTGGTCACCGGGGTTGAACCAGTATGGAAATTCGCTGAAAGGAACTGAGGCGCTGGCCCGTCTTGCCCGCGCGATGGACTGGTCGATTTTCTGAGTGGCCCCTTGGCCCTGGCTTAATTTCGACGCGCGGGGCGCGCGCCGACCGACTGGGGGCCAGCCCCCCAAGCCCCCCCGGAGTTTTCTCGGCAAAGCGAAGGGGTTGGAACGGATTATAGCGGCCCTGTTCAGCGCACCTTTAGCGTCGCCAGACCGATCATCGCCAGGATCAGCGAAATAATCCAGAAGCGGATCACGATCTGCGGTTCGGCCCAGCCCTTTTTTTCGTAGTGGTGATGGATCGGTGCCATCAGGAAGACCCGCTTGCCGGTGCGTTTGAAATAAAGCACCTGGATGATCACGCTCAGCGCCTCCACCACGAAGAGGCCGCCGACGATGGCAAGCACCAGTTCATGCTTGGTCGCCACAGCGATGGCCCCCAGCGCCCCGCCGAGGGCGAGCGATCCGGTATCCCCCATGAAGACCGCCGCAGGGGGTGCGTTGTACCACAGGAAGCCCAGCCCTCCGCCAAAGATCCCGGCGGTGAAGATCAGGATTTCCCCGGTGCCGGGCACGTAGTGGACATCGAGGTATTCGGTGAAATCGACCCGGCCCACAGCGTAAGAGATGATCCCCAGCGCGCCCGCCGCGATCATCACCGGCATGATGGCCAGCCCGTCCAGCCCGTCGGTCAGGTTCACCGCATTGGCCGCGCCGACAATGACGACGATCGCGAAGGGGACGAAGAAAAAGCCCAGATTGATCAGCGTATCCTTGAAGACCGGAAGCGCCAATTGGAATTGCAGCATCTCGGGGTGGTAGGAGGCCGCCCAGTAGCCCGCAATGCCCGATATGAGAAACCCCAGCAAGAGCCGGACCCGTCCGGACACACCCGAGGTGGTCTGCTTGCTCACCTTGGCGTAATCATCCGCAAAACCGATGGCCGCAAAGCTCATCGTCACAAACAGCACCAGCCAGACGAAGGGATTGTCGAGCCGCGCCCAGAGCAGCGTGGAGGTGAGCAGCGCGCCCACGATCAACAGCCCCCCCATGGTGGGCGTCCCCGCCTTGACGAAATGCCCCTCGGGACCGTCGTCGCGGATCGGCTGTCCCTTGCCCTGCCGCCGCCGCAAAACCGCAATAAGGGGTTTTCCAAAGAGAAATCCGAAGAGCAGCGCCGTCAGAAAGGCGCCGCCGGCGCGGAAGGTGATGTAGCGAAAAAGGTTAAAGAAATCACCGCCGTCTGACAGCAGGGTCAACCAATAGAGCATCCATCACGTCCTTAACACATCATCTAGAGGCAAGCGGCCCCGGCTCACGCCGCGGGCTCCGGATGGCCCATTTTCCGGATCGCGTCAACGATTACGGCAAGTCGCATCGACAGGGAGCCCTTGGCAAGCACCACGTCGCCGCTGTCCAAAAGCCCCCGTAACTCCCCCGCCAGATCGGCGGATGTCTCGGCCCAGAGGCCGCGCTGGTGTTCGGGCAACTGATCATAGAGCGCCTTCATCAGCGGCCCGATGCAGTGCACCACGTCCAGCTTCTGGGTGGCTTCCAGATCGGCCAGCCCTGCGTGCAGGGCGCGCTCCTCCTTGCCAAGCTCCTTCATGTCCCCCAGGATCGCGATCCGTCGGCCCTTGCTGACCCGACCGATGTCGTGCCTCACCTCGGAGGCGGCCAGCACCTCGAGCGCGGCCGCCATCGAGGCCGGGTTCGCATTGTAGCTGTCGTCAATCAAATTCAGCGACAGGTGCCGCTCCACGGGGTCAAGCACGATGGTTTCCCGCACACCCCGGCCCGCGTAGGGCTGCCAGCGCCCCAGCGCCTGCGCCGCCAGAGCCAGATCGGCCCCGAGTGCCTTACAGACTGCCAACGCCCCCAACCCGTTCATGGCGAAATGCCTGCCTGGGGAGGCGATCTTGAAAAGCAGGGGCACCTCCTCCGCATCGGCCTGGACGACCGTCACGTCGGCCTGCACCAGCACATCCTTCAGCCTGAACTGATCCCCGTGGGTACCAAATGTGAGGGCCTTCAGCTTTTGATCGGCCGCCTTGGCCCGGAGGGTTTCGGTTGTTTCGATATCGGCGTTCACAACGGCCATTCCACCGGGGCTGACTCCCTCGAAGATGGAGGCCTTCTCATCGGCGATCCTGTTGACGTCTTCGAAGGCTTCCAGATGGGCAGGTGCCACGGTGGTGACCATGGCCACGTGCGGCCGGGCCAGTTTCGCCAGCGGGGCAATCTCACCGGGGTGGTTCGTCCCGATCTCGATGATTGCGAATTGCGTATCGCGCGGCATCCGGGCGAGGGTCAGGGGCACACCCCAATGGTTGTTGTAGCTGGCAACGGAGGCGTGCGTGCGCCCCTGCTCCGACAACATCGTCAGCAACATCTCCTTGGTCGAGGTCTTGCCGACCGACCCGGTGATGGCGGCCACCCGCGCCCCCGTCCGTGCGCGCCCTGCAGCACCCAACCTTTCCAGCCCCTTCAGGACATCTTCCACGATCAGCAGCGGCGCATCCTTGGCCACCCCTTCCGGGATGCGGGACACCAGCGCCGCAGCAGCCCCCTTCTCAAGCGCCTGTGCGACGAAATCGTGCCCGTCACGCAGGTCTTTCAAGGCGACAAAGAGATCCCCGGGCGCAAGCGTTCGTGTGTCAATCGACACCCCCTCACAGGCCCAGTTCCCTTGCGCTTTGCCTCCTGAGGCCGCCGCGGCCTCCTGCGCCGTCCAAAGGCTCATCCGCCGCTCCCATCCAGGGCGGACACCGCAAGGCTCGCCTGTTCTGCATCGTCGAAGGGCAGCACATCATCGCCGATGACCTGCCCCGTTTCATGTCCCTTGCCCGCGATCAGCAGCGCATCCCCCGGCCCCAGCTTGTCGATCCCACGCAGGATTGCCTCGGCGCGATCACCCACTTCTGTCGCACCGGGCGCGCCTTCCAACACGGCAGCGCGGATCGTGGCGGGGTCTTCGGAGCGGGGGTTGTCGTCGGTCACGATAACCCCATCGGCATTCTCCGCCGCCGCCTCTCCCATCAGGGGGCGTTTCTTGCGGTCCCTGTCACCGCCTGCCCCGACAATGGCAATCAGCTTGCCCATCACGTGGGGGCGCATGGCTTTGAGGGCGGTCGCAATCGCGTCAGGGGTGTGGGCATAGTCGACAAAGACCGCTGCCCCATTGTCCCGCGTCGCCGCCAGCTGCATCCGGCCCCGCACCGTCTTGAGAGGCGGCAGTGTGTCAAAGACCTCCTCCGCATCCGCCCCGCAGGCAATCACCAGGCCCGCAGCAAGGAGCACATTCTCGGCCTGAAAGCCCCCGATCAGCTCCAGCCGCTTCTGATAGGCCTTGCCGCGCCACTCAAACAGGATCTCCTGCCCCGTTGCGTCAAAACGCTGGTTCTTGAGGTGAAGATCGCCCCCGTCCCGGCCCACGCTGATCACCTCGCAGCCGCGCGCCTTGGCAATGGCGGCCATGTCGATGCCCTTGGGATCGTCGATATTGATGACCGCGGTACCCTCCTCTGGCAGAACGCGGGCGAAAAGCCCGGCCTTGGCGTCGAAATAGGCCTCAAAGCTCTCGTGATAGTCCAGATGGTCCTGCGTGAAATTGGTAAACCCCGCCGCCTTCAGGATGACCCCGTCCAGCCGCCGCTGGTCCAGCCCGTGGGATGACGCCTCCATCGCGGCGTGGGTAATGCCATTGCGCGCTGCCTCGGCCAGGGCGCGATGCAGGGTTATGGGCTCGGGCGTGGTGTGGGCAAGCGGTGCGGTCCAGGCGCCTTCCACCCCGGTGGTGCCCAGGTTTACCGCCTGCAGCCCCATCTCGATCCAGATCTGGCGCACGAAGGAGGCGACGGAGGTCTTGCCGTTGGTGCCAGTCACCGCGACCATCACCTCCGGTTGCGCTCCGAACCAGAGTGCCGCGGTCCGCGCCAGCGCCTCGCGCGGCTGATCGGACAGGATCAGCGCGGCCCCCGCCTTGCGCACCGCATCGCCCGCGATCCGCGCCCCCTCCGCATCGGTCAGGACGGCCACGGCCCCATCGGCCACCGCCGCTGCGGCAAACCTGGCACCGTGCACCACAGTGCCGGGCATGGCGGCGAAAAGCGCGCCGGGGCGCACCGCACGGCTGTCGACGACAAGGTCGGAAATGTCGGGATTCGCACCCGAACTGGCCATCAGCCCCAGTGAATTCAGTGACATGCTGCGGGGGCGGTCCATGGTCCGGGCTTTCGGGCTTAGTTACTGCTGGTCAGCGTTACCACAGGCTCATTCTTTGGTTCAACCGTGGGCCGCAGGCCCAGGAGAGGCGCTACACGGCGCACCATCTCAGCCGCCACGGGCACCGCCGTCCAGCCCGCCGTGCGGCGCGGCCTGTCGCCGGAGCTTTCGACCGGCTCATCCAATGTCACCACCAGCGCGTAACGCGGATCGTGGGCAGGGAAGATGGCGGCGAAGGTGGCGATCACCTTATCCTCGTAATAGCCGCCCCTGGGCCTGGGCTTGTCCGCCGTGCCGGTCTTGCCGCCGATGTGATAGCCGGGCACCTCGGCAAAGCTCGCCGTGCCCTTGGTCACCACCTTGCGCAGCATCGCCCGCGCATCCGCCGCCGCCCGGGCCGACATCACCTGCGGGCCGCGCTGCGGGCGCTGTTGTTTCAGGAGGGTCGGTTTCACCCGGTAACCACCGTTGGCGATGGCCGCGTAGCCCGCCGCCAGATGCATCGGGCTGGTCGAGATGCCGTGCCCATAGGAAATGGTCACCGTCGAAAGGTCCGTCCAGCGTTTCGGCAGGAGCGGCCTGCCGCCCGCAGCCTCAACGATCTCGAAGGGAGTTTCCTCAAAAAAGCCAAGGCTTTGCAAGAAATCCTTCTGCCGCTTCACACCGATGTCCAGCGCCATGCGGCCGGTGCCCCGGTTGGAGGACTTCACGATGATGTCCGTCACCGACAGCTTGCCGTAGTTCTTGTTGCGAAACTCACCGATGCGAAAGCCGCCCACCTTCATGGGGCCCTTGGTATCGATCACCGTTTGGGCGTTCACCAGCCCCAGGTCAATTGCCTGAGCCGCGGCAAAGATCTTGAAGACCGAGCCCAGTTCATAAACCCCCTGGACGGAGCGATTGAAGAGAGGGCTGTCCGAGGCATCCCCCTCCACCGCCGGACGGGGCCGGTCATTGGGATCGAATGAAGGCAGGGAAACAACGCTCACCACTTCGCCGGTGCGCACATCCATGAGGACAGACGTCGCCCCCTTTGCGTTCATCAGCTTCATGCCGCCGTAAAGAACCCGTTCTGCCGCTGCCTGCACGGTCAGATCCAGGGACAGCTGCAGCGGCTTGCCCGCATTGGCCGGATCGCGCAGGTAATCGTCGAAATACTTCTCAACCCCCGCTACGCCGATCACCTCAGCCGCGTTGACCCCTTCCTTGCCAAAGCTCGCCCCGCCCATCACGTGGGCGGCCAGCTTGCCATTGGGATAAAGCCGCATGTCGCGGGGGGCGAAAAGCAGACCGGGGTCGCCGATGTCGTGCACCGCCTGCATTTGCTCGGGTGAGATTTTCTTCTTGATCCAGAGGAACTTGCGCTTGCCCGTAAAGTCCTTGATCAGACGCTTTTCATCGAGATCGGGAAAGACCCTGACCAGCTTGCGGGCCGCCGCCTCGGGATCGACCATATGGCGGGGCTGGGCATAGAGCGCGTGGGTCTCGAAATTGGTCGCCAGCAGATGGCCGTTGCGGTCCACGATGTCGGCGCGGCTGGCAGAGATGATGGCCCCCGGCGCATAGGCGCGTGGCTCTACCGGCTCGGAGGTGGCAAGAAGTCCCATCCGAGCGCCCACAACCGCGAAGGCGCAGAAAAAGCAGACGCCCAGCACCAAGAGCCGTCCCTCGGCCCTCTGTCGGGCATGATCGCGCATCTGTTCGTGGCGGATGCGCTTGTTCTCCCGCTCGATCGCGTCGGGGTTCTCGCCCTTCTCACGGGCCTCGAGAATGCGCGCCAGCGGGCGCAGGGGCGTGCGGATCATGAGGGGTCCTCCTGTTCCTGCGGCGCGTTCATGCTGGAGACATCCACCGGGTTGGTGATCGGCAATAGCGGCGCGGGGGGATAGGCGACCTGATCGATCATGCCGAACTGGTCGGGCCGCAGGGGCAGCAGGCCTAGCCGGTCATAATTCAGCACCGTCAGATCGCGCAGCCGCTCGGGGCGGTTCTGGTAGGCCCATTCGGCCCGCAGCACCGCCAGCCGCGCATGGGCGGCCTGAATGTTGCGGTGCAGCTTGTCCGCCTCGCTCAGCGCCTGCTGGGTCGCGTAATTCTCACGGTAGGCCCAGAAGGCCAGTCCAATGACCGCGAGGGAGGTCAGGATATAAAGGATCGCGCGCATCTATTTCCCCTTAACCATCGGCATGCCTATTGCCCTTGCATCTACCTTGCCCGCAGGCGCATCCGTCCGCACTGCCACCCGCAACTTGGCCGACCGGCTGCGCGGGTTTTCGGCCAGTTCCTGGGCGTCCGGGCCTATGGCCTTGCGTTTATCCACGGTGAACTGGGGCGCCGCGCGCTCGACATCGGGCGCGAAACGGTTTGGATTGCCACCGCCACCCGACCGCGCCGTAAGGAAGCGCTTGACCATCCGGTCCTCGACCGAGTGAAAGGTCACCACCGCCAGCTTGCCGCCCGGCTTCAAAGCCCGCTCAGCTGCCATAAGTCCCTGAAAAAGCTCGCCGTATTCGTCATTCACCGCGATCCGCAGCGCCTGAAAGCTCCTTGTGGCAGGATGGGACTGGCCGGGCTTGGCCCGGGGCAGACAGCCCTCCACAATCCGCGCCAGTTCCAGCGTCCTCTTGATGGGTGCCAAATCACGGGCCTTCACGATGGCTTTGGCGATGCGACGGCTTGCACGCTCCTCGCCGTACTGGAAGAGGATATTGGCCAGCGTCGCTTCGTCGGCCTCGTTGACCAGATCGGCGGCGGAGGGCCCCTCCTGGGACATCCGCATGTCAAGCGGACCGTCTTTCATGAAGGAAAAACCTCGCTCGGCCTGATCAAGCTGCATGGAGGAGACGCCAAGATCCAGCACGACCCCATCCAGATCCTGCGCATACTCATCCATGTGCGAAAAGACACCCAGCTGCATGGTGATCCGACCGGCGTAATCCCCGGCCCATTCCGCCGCCATCTCAAAGGCGAGCGGATCACGGTCCACTGCGATGACGAAATCGGCCCCTGCGTCCAGCAACCCGCGTGTATAGCCACCCGCGCCGAAAGTGCCGTCCAGCCATGTGCCGGTCACGGGGGCAACCGCTTTGAGAAGGGGACGCAGCAGAACGGGGGTATGGGGGGCAGGCAAATCAGGGGAGGCCGCAGCAGCCATGGCGTTCAGCCCTCCGGCCTGCCGTCCAGGAACTGGAGCGGGTCAAAGTCCTCGGGCAGCTCCCCAAGCCACTCTTCTTCCTTGGCACGTTCGACGGTGTCGTAGGTTTCGGGCTTCCAGATCTGGAACGTATCACCGGCGGCGATGAAAAAGGCCTCGCCCTCCAGGTCAATCTTCTGCCGCAGCTTGGCAGGCAGGACCAGGCGGCCGGTTTCATCCACATTCGTTGGAAAAGACTGGCCGTGAAAAAGCCGCTGCAGCATCTTGCGCTCCATGGAGCCGCGCGGCAGATCGTCGATCTTGCGATCCACCTCGTCGATGGCATCCATCGTGTAGCATTCCAGGAAATTGCGGCGCTGGTCGCCGTAGACGATCACAAGTTCAGGATTGTCGCCATTTTTCCAGTTCGGATCACCGGCCTCCAGCACACGACGAAAGGAGGCTGGAATGGACACCCGCCCCTTGCTGTCGACCTTGTGCTGGCTTTCGCCTCTGAACCTGCGGCTCACGTTCTCTGCCTTGTCTGCGCCTGCTGCGCTTGGTCCCGTTTGCGCCCCCGCGCTGAAATTTCGATCCCCAGAAATAGGAACGGCGGGTTGATCTGCTGCCACTGATCAACCCGCCGCCTCATCCCGCGACTTGGCGGGGAAGTCCGACTGCGCGCGCCACCTGGGGGGATGTCTGCTCGCCCGCGCGCCGGATCTCTTGGTCTGATGAAACCGAGGTGCCTGTATGAAACCTGCTTGGTTCTTATTTGGTTGGGGTCGTTTGTTGCCCCGTGTCCCGTTCTCATCCGATGCATTAGGGATGCCATGGGAATTCGTGGGCGTCTACGTTTTTTTGCGATTTTTCCCCAATTTTTTGTTTTGCACAGGGACACAATGAGATCTTTTTTCGGATATTTAGGCCTTCTCTTGCCACAATTAGGGCTAGTGAAGCCATTGAGCACAACATATAGCGCACCAGAAGGTGTGCCCAAAATGTCCCATCTATTCCCAGAAAAATTGACCCACACACTTATCCACAATATGTGTTCCTAATATGTTCCGATTTAACCTGCAAAACCAATTCGAATATCCACCGAATCCACAATCTATTTGCGAGTCATTCGGTATTGCCTGACCATTTTCCATGACGGTTCAGGCAACCTCCCATGATTTCCCGCGGCGTTTCCCACGCAATCCCACCCGACCGGCATGCATTCGCCGAAAGGCGCGCATCACTTGCTTCTTGCTTCGTTCCAATCCAAAAAGCGGCGGCAAGGTAAGGAGACCGGCATGCAATCCGCGCTCGCCATCATCGCGCACGCGCTCCGAATGCTGATCTTTGAGACCGGCACGACCTTGCGCGTGATCTCCCCCGCCCTCATCCTCGTTATTGGCAGCAGCCTGCTTGCGCTCTATCTGACCCCGGAGGCC
>JABDKA010000141.1 GCA_013002405.1 Sulfitobacter sp.
GCGCTTCACTTTGGACGCAGGCACCGAACCTGAGACGTCGCAGACGTGACCTGCCACTGAAATCCCACCCAGCCGGAACCGGAGCCCTTTGGGTTGTGATCTGAACCCCGCAAACTGGACCGTTTGAAGCTGGAGTTTTCCGCTAAGATCTCCCGGCTGAAAGAGGAGTGGAATCACAGGAAGGCATCGAAATTTTCGGACGCACAGAAGGCGTTCATTATCAAGCAGGGCGAGGAAGGCACGCCGGTAGCTGAGAACTGCCGCAAGGCAGGCATCGGTCAGGCGACCTGCTTTAACCGGAAAAAGAAGTATGCGGGCCTTTTGCCGACCGAGATGAAGCGGCTGAAGCAACTCGAGGACGAAAACGGCGGGCTGAAGAAGTTCGTTGCCGACCTGACTCTGGACCGCGAGATGTTGCGGGATGTCATCCGGCGAAAGATCTGAAGCCTGGTGGGATGCGCGAACTGGTTCGCGGGATGTGCAGCGATTGGGCGGTCTCGATCCGGACGGCGTGTGGGGCCATCGGATTTGATCGCTCAACGTTCCACTACAAATCCCGCCGCACTGATCAGGCTGCCGTGGAGAAGCGGATCAAAGAGATATGCAAGACGCGCGTGCGCTATGGCTACCGGCGCGTTCACATGCTCCTCGACCGTGAAGGTTGGGGCATCAACATCAAGAAAGTCTATCGTATTTACAGAGAGTTGGGCATGAAGCTGAGGAACAAGACGCCGAAGCGGCGGGTGAAGGCAAAGCTGTGCGATGATCGCACCGAAGCCGTCGGCCCCAACGATGTCTGGGCGATGTAGTTTGTCCATGACCAGCTGGCGACGGGCAAAAAGCTTCGGGTCCTGACCGTCGTGGACACCTTCTCGGGCTACGTGCCTGTGCTCGACGCGCGGTTTTGTTATCGGGGCAAAGATGTGGTCACGACGCTGGACCGGGTCTGTCGACTAACGGGCTATCCCACGACGATCCGTGTCGAGTGCTTGAATGCCCACTGGTTCCTGACGCCAGCAGATGCGGCCGAACAGTTGGAGATTTGGCGTAGATACTACAATGAGGAACGGCCAACAACGCGATCGGCAACAAAGCCCCGGTCACGCAGACGAAATCGTGTGGCATCACCAGCCTGCAACCCTGATCCAAGCCGGAAAACTCTCACCAACGGCGGTAGAAGGTTCGAGACCGGACCAGTCCAAAGCAGACTCGCATTATGAATGAGGGAACCTTTGGGGGCAGATCACCCCCGGTAAACCTGAGCCAATACCCGCTTATCTAGAATTTCCCGCTTTGCTGCTATTTCGGAGCGGGCATACTTCCACCGCAAACAGTGGCGCGAGTCTGCCCAAGTCCGACAGGCTGGGGAAGAGCGCCGCGCCCGGATTTTCGGCGGTATTGGACGGTGGGCATGGCGACGATTGAATTGGCAGGACGGCGGGTAGGTGGGGACATCGGGATCGGTGCGGGGCACCTTGCGCTATTCTATCGCGACGATGCGGGGCAGGAGTTCATCCTCTCCGCTTATACCGACAATAACCTATTTGTCGGGGATCTCTACATCCAGACCCACGAGGGCAGTGCCTGGGTCCCACGGGACCTGTCAGACGAAAGCCTTTATAGTCCGGCCCTTTTTGATCGGGTGCTTCTGGATTTCGGCGGCCGGGATCCGGAAGCTGTTGCCGCCGTCATTGAACAACAGGCTGTCGCGATCAACGAACTCAACCTCAGCTACTCCGCCCTTACCCGAAACAGCAACTCGGTCATCGGGTCGCTCCTGGACCTTGTTGGCATCGATGTGGACGAGGTCCTGCCCAACCCGCCCGATGTGGGTTGGCTGGGCTTTGTTGCTCGCAATGAGCTTTTCGAGTTTGCCTTTGGAATTGACGGGAGCGATGGCGCTGACCTGATCCGCGGGCGTGCCTTTGAACAGCGCTTTGTAGGGGAGGGGGGCGATGACACCCTCATCGGCGGAGGCGGGGAGGATACCCTGACCGGCAATGCCGGGGATGACATGCTGAATGGCGGGGATGGCAGGGACCTCTCTGAATTTTCGGGAGCGCAGACCAGCTATACTCTGACCCTGAGTGCCACTGAGATCACCGTCACGGACCGGCGCGCCGAGGGCAACGGAACTGACAGACTTATGGGTATCGAACTCCTTGATTTTGACACGGATCTCTTCGGCGCGCCATTCGATCTGGATGTCTTCGGCAGAGCGGTCACACTTGATCAGGTACAACTGGAAAGCCTGATCGAGCTTTACATCGCCTGCTTCAACCGCGCACCCGATGCGGTCGGTCTGAACTTCTGGGCCACAGCCCATGCGGTGGGTCTGACGCTGGAAGAGATGGCGAAGGAATTCACCGCGCAGTCGGAATTCATTGTTCTCTATCCGCCGGGGACGTCGAACAGCGCATTTGTTGCAAGTGTTTATGACAATGTCCTTGGCCGTCTGGCCGACCCGGACGGGAGCGCCTTTTGGACTGGCCTGCTTGACAGTGGTGCGCTGGACCGGGATGAGTTTGTCCTGAGAGTGCTTGAGGGAGCCAAGGCAGCGCCGAAGCCGGAGATGGGCCAGGCCTTTGTCGACCAGCAGAACGCCGACCGGGCCTATCTGGAAACCAAGACAGATATCGGAGCCTACTTTGCCGTGCACAAGGGCATGTCGGACGCTGGCAATGGGTCTGCCGCCATGGCGCTTTACGATGGAAGCGGAACGGGCGTCACTGCGGCCCTCACCGCGATTGACGGCTACTATGCCGAGGCACTTGACCCGGCGCGGGGGGAGTTCCTGATGCCGCTGGTCGGTGTTCTGGATCACCCCTTCGATATGCTGTGAAGGGCTGACAGCGGGTATTTCTGACATCCGAAAAGCACGGTTTGCCGGACGCCAATTGGGTCCCTGGTACAACGACGCGCGGCTGGCCTAGGGTTCCCGCGGCCCCCGCAGCGGGCACAACCGGGCGTTGCGGACAATGCAGTTTTTGTGGCGGTCATTTCAGTTTGAGGAAAACTGAACGCGCATTAAGGCAAGAAGAAGCGGTTTGATCGTTTGGTCAAAACTTTTTCTGAACGCTTCGCCACCGCAATCTGTAGCGAATGCCCCAGCCAAATCCACAACATGCGGGATTCCGCCGACTTTTTGCGCGGGTCCTTGCCAAGCCAGAGCGGGTTCCCGCCCTTCTCAGGATGGCTCGAATTCAACCATAACTTTTTCATCATTCCCGGAAAAGAATTGCGCTCGTTATCAGCCGCTCAGGACAGATGTCCCGGCTGGTGCCGCAAGCATAACTACTGGGAGAGACCAATGGCGACGAAGATTGAAGGAACCAAGTACAGCGAAGCCGTGATCATCGGGAGCGGCGCGCAAGCCGTTAGCACGGGTGCTGGTAACGACAGGATCATCTCCTACGCGGACGGCGGCGAACCGGACCCGGCCCAAACGCCGGGGGCAGAGGGGCGGGTCTATGCGCCGATCACCGAGTCGGCCAATGACACGCTCACCGGCGGCGCTGGCCGCGATACCTTCGAATTTCGCGCTCTGATCAATGCCAAGGAAGAGGTCATCACGGCCCACACCGGGTCTTCCGGCCAGGTCAACTGGGGCAATGTGGCGGGTGAGAATGACAATGTGCACGACCATTGGGTTGAAGGGTTCGGTACCGACACGATCACCGACTTCAGCAAGGAGGAGGGCGACAAGATCAAGATCACCGGTCACACGGTGACCATTGGCGAGATTACCTACGGCACGGACGAGGCCGGTGCCTACTCCCTGATCACCGTCTACAGCCAGCAGGGCGACGGCGGTGCAGGCGGTGCCAACACGGCGACAGGGGCCCACGATGAGGACCCGCTGGGCCTGATCAAGGTCTACGGTGACCGGGTGGAGCTGGCCGATCTGGAAGTGGACCGGAACAACGAAGGCATCGACCGGGTGCAGCAGACCGATGCGGCCCTTGCCCCCATTGAGGGTGGCATCACTCAGATCGTCTCCAGCAACACGGACGACACGAACTATACCGGTTCGGTGCACCGTCAGACGGATCGTATTTCCCTGGGCGAAGGATCCCAGACGGTGGATGCGGGCGGCGGCAATGACGTGATCTACAGCTATTCCGACGGGGGTGAACCTGATCCGGCGCAGACTGACGGGGCCGACGGGCGGGTCAATGACCTGGTTGCGGCAAGCCAGTCCGACGACATGATCGCGGGTGGCCAGGGCAGTGATCTCTTTGCCTTCCGACTTCTGCTGAACGCCAAGCAGGAGATACTGGACAAGCACACGCGCGAAGACGGCTCGGTCAATTGGCGCAAGGTGGCGGGCGAGAATGACAATGTCCACGACCACTGGGTCGAAGGGATCGGCAACGACGTGATCCTCGACTTCTCCAATCAGGACCGGGACAAGATCGAAATCCGCGGTCACACGGTTGAGATCGCCGCGATCGAGTACGGGGAGGACGCGGGTGGCGACTTCAGCCTCATCTTGCTGCGCTCCCAGCAGGGCGACGGCGGCGGTGCCCACGACGAGGATCCCCTTGGTACCATCAAGGTCTACGGCGACAAGGTGACCGAGGACGACATCAGCCTGCGCGCCGATGTCTTCTACGGTGTAGATGAGCTTGATGAGATTGCTGCGGATGAGGCATCGGGCCTTGCCGACAATGCACGTGTGGCCCCACAGAACCCGCAGTGGGGGATGCCGAACCCGGAAGAGATCGAGGTGAAATTCGCAGGCACCTCCCACAGTGATATGTTCAAGGCGGGCAGTGGTACGCAGCACATCGACGGTGGCGCGGGAAATGACAAGATCATCTCCTACGGCGACGCGGGGGAGCCTGATCCGGCCCAGACCGAGGCAGCCGGGGGACGTATCAACCCGGCACTCTCAGCAGGGGCCTCTGACGACTTTTTTAGCGGCGGCGCGGGCGCGGACCACTTCGAATTCCGCGCGCTTCTCAACGCCACGGCCCAGGTCGCGGCCCAGCACACGGGCAGCACCGGGTTCATCAACTGGCGCGGCGTCGCGGGTGAGAACGACAATGTGCATGATCACTGGGTAGAGGGCTTTGGCACGGATACCATCCTCGATTACTCCAAGGATGACGGCGACAAGATCACCGTTCGGGGCCATACGGTCGAGATCGCCGAGATCACCTATGGCGAGGACGAAGGCGGTGCCTTTTCCGTCATCCGCGTGATCAGCCAGCAGGGCGACGGGGGCGCGGGTGGCGCGAACACCGCCACGGGTGCCCACGACGAAGATCCGCTTGGGATCATCAAGGTCTACGGCGACAAGGTCACCGATGCAGACGTCAGGGTTCAGGCCAGCGGCGTTTTCGACGGGGCAGATCGTCTCACAGAAGCGGACGAGTTGTTGGGTTTCAACGGAGGTGTTCAGGAATTTGTCAGCACGGAACACGGCGAGGTGATCGAAACCGCCCCGGGCAGTGTTGAAACCGCCGATCGAATCGAGATCGGCTCGGGCGCGCAGGAGGTACATGCGGGTGTCGGGCGCGACCATATCCGGATCTACGCCGACGGCGGCGAACCGGACCCGGCGCAGACAGACGGCGCGGGCCGCATCAACGATCCAGTGGATCCGTCCCTGTCAACCGACATCATCTCGGGCGGGCAGGACCGCGACCACTTCAAGTTCAACTTCCTGCTCAATGCGACCGAGGTCGTGCTGGCCCGCCATACGGAAGAGGACGGTTCGATCAACTGGCGCAAAGTGGCCGGTGAAAACGACGCCGTCCACGACCACTGGGTTGAAAGCGGCGGCAACGACGTCCTTCTCGACTTCTCCAACCAGGACGGTGACCAGATTGAACTGCGGGGTCACACGGTCGAGTTGGCCAATATCACCTACGGTGAGGATGCTGGCGGTGACTATTCCCTGCTCCACGTCCGGTCCCAGCAGGGTGATGGTGGCGGCGCCCACGACGAGGATTCACTCGGCACCGTAAAGGTCTACGGCGATGTCGTCACCACAGAGGACGTCAAGGTCACCGCAGGTGGCGTCTTTGACGGCATCGACATCCTTGAGCCGCTGGAGGGACTGCCCATCCACATCGCCGGGAACGACGACGCCAATATGATCAGCGGCACAATGAAAGCTGACAACATCCACGGCGAGCAGGGCAATGACTATGTCCAGGCGGGCGAGGGGGACGATTTTGTCTTCGGCGGCGGCCATAATGACCTGCTCTTTGGTGGAAACGGCAATGACTGGATCGAAGGCGACTGGGGCAGTGACGCGCTTTTCGGCGAAAACGGCGAAGACACGCTCGTCTCCAACAGCGGTTACGACAACATGAGCGGCGGTCAGCAGGCTGATACCTTCCTCTTCATGGATAGCTCTCGCGGCGGGCAGATCTTCGACTGGGAAGACGGATTGGACAAGATCGATTTTTCCCGGATGAATGCCGTTCAGAGCATGGATGATCTGGAGTTTATCCAGCTGACGGAAAGCTCTGCCCAGATCGATTTCACCAACGATTCAGGCAAGGCCAGCAGCGTTGGCGTCATCGGGTTCGAGACCTTCACGCTCGGTACGGAAGACTTCATCTTTTAAATGAAGATAGGACGATAAAATATCGAAAATAAACACTCTCCGCCAGAAGCGGCGGGTGTTTTTTCCTAGCCCTTGATTTGGAGCTGAATGTTAAAGTTTTACATTATAAAATATATAAAAGTAACTAATATATAACATTTATAGTCCTCCATCTCTCCGTTGCGCCGCCGATAGCCCCTTACACTCAAATCAGGAAAGGATCCTCCATGACCCCGACCAGTGGCATCAGGAAATCGCCCGTCTCCGC
>JABDKA010000149.1 GCA_013002405.1 Sulfitobacter sp.
GCCGCCTCGATCTTGCCGACGGCCCGGTCCGCCACCAAGGCGGTGTTGGCCGCCCATTCGATCTAGATGACCACGACCGTGCCGCAGATCGAATTCTCCATGGCCGCGATGTCGGCCGGATCGGTTACGGCCCGCGCGTAGCCCTGCCACTGAAAGGCAAGTTCTTCTGCTTCGATGGAGCCGGAGGCATCGGCGAGCGGGACAAGCTCAAGTCCCGCCTCACGCTGGTTTTGAGCTGTGACAGGCCCCGCGTGAAGCAACAGAAGGATGATTTTGGCACATTTCCTGCAGGGCAAGGCAGCCGGAAATCCCCGTAACGCAATCGCGCGTGTGACGCGGCCCCATTCTGCGCTAATCTTACGATGACTGATTTCTAACGATCCGGGCCCGGGAATGAAATCCACTGGTATCTTCAAGCAAGCGGTTCTGAGTGCCCTGTTGCTGCTTGCGGCGGCGCTGGCCTGGACTAACCGCGAAGAGATCGCGCTGATGTGGCAGCCTCTCTCAGCGGAGGAGACCCGACCCGATCGTGCACCACGGGCCACTCCGGTCATCGTCGCGAGGACCGAGGTTGTGAACGACGATATCACCTTTTCTGCCATTGGTACGGGTTTTGCCCAGCGGTCCGTGACCCTGCGCGCCCCTTCAGACGGGATCGTCACGGAGCTTCTGATAGAGCCTGGAAAGCTCTTCGCGAAGGACGAAGTGCTGCTGCGGCTTGACGACCGGGACGAACGTCTTGCAGTGGAACTGGCAGAGGCCCGTCTGGACCGTGCCAGTTCCGAGCAGACCCGTTATCAGCAATTACAGGACACCGGTGTGGCGGCCATTTCCCGGTTTGAGGATGTGCAGACCGCCTTCCGGGTGGCCAGAATCGCCCTGGAACAGGCCCGTGCCGATCTGGCTGACCGCACCCTGCGCGCGCCCTTTGACGGGGTGTCGGGGCTGGCCCTGGTTGAGGTTGGAGACAGGATTTCCCTGACGGACGCGGTGGCAAGCTTTGACGATCGCACAAGCCTTCTGGTCGAATTCCAGTTGCCAGAGGCACTGCTTTTCCGCGTTGCCCCCGGCCTTCCCGTGGCAGCCAGCACACCGGCGGTCCCAAACCGCAGCTTTGACGGCCAGGTGGCCGAGGTGGACAGCCGCCTGGACGAAGGATCGCGCAGCGCGCAGGTGCGGGCGCTGGTCGACAACGGCGAAGATCTGTTGCGGCCCGGTGCCTCCTTCTCGATCCGGCTGGACCTGCCTGGATCGGCCTACCCTTCGGTGCCGGAACTGGCGCTGCAATTCGCCGAAGGCAGTCTGCATGTCTGGCGTGTCCGCGATGAGAAGGCTGAAAAGGTGGAGGTTCAGATGGTCCGCCGCCGGGCGGGCCGGGTGATACTCGACGGTCCATTGGAGGCGGGTGACGCCATCGTTGTTGAAGGCACCCAGCGGCTGCGCCCGGGTTTGGCGGTTGAGACGCTCAATGCGGCCCCTGGAGCAAATTCGTGAGGAAATATCGCGATTCCATCAGCGCGCTGAGCGTGCGGCGTCCCTACCTCGCCGTCGTGATGAACCTGCTGATCGTCATCGCGGGCATCGGCGCGCTTTGGGGGATCGAGGTCCGGGAACTGCCCAACATCGACCGGCCGGTGGTCTCCGTCCGCGCGAACTATCCCGGGGCCTCACCGACGACCGTGGATGCGGAAGTGGCCTCCATTGTCGAGGGAGCCGTGGCCCGCGTCGCCGGGGTGAAATCGGTCCGGACCTCGTCTGAAGAGGGCAATTTCCGCCAAAGGGTGGAATTCAGCCCTGACCGTGATCTGGACACGGCGGCCAACGATGTGCGTGAAGCCGTCAGCCGGATCGAACCGCAACTTCCCGCCGGGGTCGAAGACCTCTTTGTCGTCAAGTCGGAGCGGGATGCATCGCCGATCATGGATATTGCGATCTGGAGCAATGAACGCGCCATCGACGAACTGACCCGGCTGGTTGAGAACGACATCGTGACCGAATTCACCGCCGTGGATGGCGTGGCCGAGGTGGCGCTTTTTGGCAATCAGGAGCGGGTCCTGCGTGTCTCAGTCCGCCCCGAGCGCCTTGCCGCACTAGGGCTTTCCATAGGTGAGGTGGCCGAGGTGCTGGAGGCCACGCAGTTCGACGTGCCAGTTGGCAGCTTTTCGTCTGGCGAGCTCGACGTGCTTGTGCGTGCGGACGCCTCCGTGGATGATCCAAGCCTTATTGAGGATCTGATGCTGCGCGATAACGTGCGACTGGGTGAGGTGGCGGATGTCTACTTCGCACTCGCCTCACAGGAAAGCGTGGCGCGACTGGACGGACGGCTTGTCATCAGTCTGGGCATCGTCCGGCAGGCCCAGTCCAATACGGTTCAGATTTCCAGCGATGTGAATGCCGCGATCAGTCAGCTTGAAAAGCGGTTCCCCGATATCGGCTTTCAGGTGACGGGCGACGACGCTGTTTTCATCGAGGGTGCGATTGCAGAGGTGCTCAAGACGCTCGCCTTCGCGCTGGTGATCGTTATGGCCGTGATCTGGCTCTTTTTTGGCAGCCTGAGCACGACCCTGATCCCGGCCATTGCCATTCCCGTCTCTCTGATGGGCTCCATCGCCGGGATCTGGCTGATGGGCTTTTCGATCAACCTGATCACCCTGATGGCGTTGGTTCTGGCAACCGGTCTGGTGGTCGATGACGCCATCGTGGTGACAGAGAACATCCAGCGCCGAAGGCAGGAGGGCATGGGGCGCCGTGCGGCTGCCGTGGTTGGCTCGGGGCAGGTCTTCTTCGCGGTGGTTGCGACGACCCTGACCCTGATCGCCGTATTTATCCCAATTTCATTCCTGCCAAGTGAGGCGGGCCGCCTTTTTGCTGAATTCGGCTTTGTCCTGGCTGTGACTGTTTCCATCTCTTCTTTCGCGGCGCTCACGATTTGCCCCATGCTCGCCTCGATCTCTGAGCGGATGGATCAGAGCGGGGGGCCCTTTGTCTCTCTCGGGCCCCATCTGGTCAGGCTTTACAGCGCGTTCCTGCGCCCCATGATCCGCGCGCCTCTGGTCACGGTCGTGGGTGCAGCGCTTTTGGCGGGGATGGCGGCGCTGGTCTATGACCAACTGGGCGAGGAACTGGTGCCCGATGAGGACCGTGGCAAGGTTTCTGTCTGGCTGCAGGGACCTGACGGCACTGGACTGGACTATACCGACAGGCAGGTGGTCCAGGTCGAAAAGGCCATGCAGCCCTTCGTGGACAGCGGCGCGGCGGAGGCCATCTATTCCATTACGGGCCGTTACGACCTGAACCGAGGCGCGGTCAGCGCGCGTCTTCTGCCTTGGGACCAGCGGAAGGTACCGCAGGCCGAGTTGGAAGCGATGATCCGCGACGATCTGGAGGCGATCCCCGGTGCAAGGGCGCGGATCGGTGGCGGCAACAGCCTGGGCCTGCGCGGCAGCAGTGGCGGGCTCAGCATTGCCTTGACCGGCCCCAGCTATCCCGCCATCGCCGAGGCCGCCGACGCCTTCGCCATTCGCCTTGCGGATGTGCCGGGTCTTACCGGTATCCGGGTTCAGTATCAGGCCACGCAGCCGCAACTTGGCGTCAAGGTGGACCGCAACCGCGCCTCTGATCTGGGCGTGCCCATGTCGGTGCTTTCCACCACCCTGCGCGCGCTCATCGACGAAGATGAGATCGCCGAACTCACCATCGAGGATCAGGCCGTGCCGATCATCCTGCAGTCCGCCAGCGGCGCGGTTCGGGATCCGGTCGATCTGCTGAACCTCAACGTGCGGTCGGATGCGGGCGCGCTTGTCCCGCTCAGCCAGATCGTCAGTTTCAAGGAGGTCGGCGTCGCAGCCGAGCTTGACCGCCATGCTCAGCGGCGCGCGATCGAAATCGACGCGTCCGTGGCACCCGAAGTAACCCTGCGCGACGTGATCGAAGAGGTGCGCGCCCTGTCGCAGGCGGAACTGCCAGCTGGGATTGGTTTGATCTTTCTGGGGGAGGCCGCCTCTCTCGATGAGACCTCCTCTGCGCTGACGGCGACCTTTGTTATCGCGCTGATCGTGGTCTTTCTGGTCCTTCTGGCGCAGTTTGAGAGCCTGACCAGCGCGCTGGTGGTGATGTTGACCGTGCCCTTCGGGATCTGTGCCGCCATCTTTGCCCTTTTCCTGACAGAGACGACCATCAATATCTACAGTCAGATCGGCGTGCTGATGCTGATCGGCGTGATGGCTAAGAACGGTATCCTGCTGGTCGAATTTGCCGACCAGCTGCGCGATCAGGGCAGATCCGCCCCCGATGCGGCCTTTGAGGCGGCGCAGGTGCGGCTGAGACCCATTATGATGACCCTCATCTGCACCGTCATGTCCGGCCTGCCGCTGGTCCTGGGCTTGGGTCCCGGGGCAGAGGCGCGCGCCGCCATCGGCTGGGTGATCGTGGGCGGTCTGGGGCTGGCCGTGCTGGTCACCCTGTTTTTGACGCCCGCGGCCTACGCGCTGATCAGCGGTCTGTCCCGCCCCCGCGCCCAAAGCGCCGAGGCCCTCAACGCGGAGCTGGACGCGATTGGCGAGGCGGAGCGCAGTCCGTCCTGACCAGGAGCACTTGATCTGGGCTTCGCAGGAAGCCGCACGCATAAGATCTGAAACTTCAAAACCCGGAGGAAAATGATGAAACTGATACCGATCTTGATGGCTGCAACACTTGCTGCCACCCCTCTGCTGGCGGCGGATGTCTCTTATAATGTCGGGGAAGAGGCCTTTACCGGATACCATGCCGCGGCCGACAGCCCCAAGGGGCTGGTCCTGATCGTCCATGACTGGGACGGGATGACCGAATATGAACGCCAGCGGGCGGATATGCTGGCCGAAATTGGATACGATGCCTTCGCGCTGGACATGTTCGGGGATGAAACCCCGACGGAAACGGTGGACCACCGCCGCGCGGCAGCAGGTGCGCTGTATCAGGACAGGGACCGCATGCGCCAACTGATCCGCGTCGGCATCACCAAGGCGCAGGAGCTGTCGAGCGTCGATAAGATGGTCGTTACGGGGTATTGCTTTGGCGGGGCCGTTGCACTTGAAATGGCCCGCAGCGACATGGCCGACATGGCCAGCGGCTATGCCACGTTCCACGGTGGGCTGAGCACGCCGCAGGGGCAGTCCTGGGACGGAGATGAGCCACCGCTTCTGGTGCTCCACGGCGGGGCCGATACTTCGATCACCATGGAAGATGTCGCCACCCTCTCGACCGAGCTTGAGCAGGCCGGGACTATCTACACGATCAATGTCTATTCCAACGCGCCCCATGCCTTCACGGTCTTCGGCTCCAGCCGTTATCAGGAGCGGGCGGATCAGTTGAGCTGGGCTGCCTTTTCGTCCTTCCTGGACGCACGTTTCGCGAACTAGGCCCATTCAGGAGCCAGGGGCCGTGCATTGTCAGAGCGGTGCGCGGACCCGCTGCCAACAGGTTTATGGATCCGAATAGAGCGCCGCGCTGATCCGTCCGGCGGCGGCCTGAAGCAGTTCCTTGCGCTCGATCGCGCTGGGGATCGTGATGCGGGGCGTGGGCCCGTGCAGCGCCAGCGCGGCGACGAAACGGCCCTTTGGATCCTTGATCGGTACGGCAATCGCAACCATGCCTTCCAGGAACTCTTCCCGGTCGAGCGAGTAGCCGAGGCGGGCGATTTCCGACAACTCCTCCAGCAGCGGCCCGGTCGCGGTGTGGGTTGAAGGGGTCATCCGGTCAAGCGGCAGGGTGGCGACTGAGCTCTCCCGCGCTTTCGGCGACAGGCTGGCCAGGAAACACTTGCCGCTGGCGGTACAGTGGAAAGGCACGTTGGATCCGATGGGCAGCTGCACACGAAAGGCCCAGCCAGTCTCGACCCGGTCCAGATAGCTCATCCCCGTGGCTTCGGGGACCACGTAATTGACTGTCTCATTCACCTGTCCGGCCACGTCCAGAAGGATCTGCCGCCGCGCGATATGGTCACGTGAATTGTAAAGAAGGCCCGTGCCAAGTTCCCGCGACCGCCGCGCCACCTGATAGCGGCGTGAAGCACCCTTGCGGGCAATAAAGCCGTTTTCCTCAAGCGTCGCGCAAAGGCGGTGCACCGTCTGCTTGGGCAGGCCAAGTTCGGCGTTGATCTCGGTCGCCGTCATGGCCCGGTCGCTGCGCCCGAGAATTTCGAGGATCAGCAGCGTGCGCATGTTGGTGGGAATGCGGTGCTGATTTGCCATCGGAGGAAGCTTTCAGGATTTTCGTTGATTTGTGACAGAATCATTGTAGCGTGGAAAAAAGGTAAAAATCGAGATAAAAAGTCTCATTTTTTGCATATCGGGGGGATATGGAGTTTGATTTCGTGATCGTAGGGGCGGGGTCCGCAGGCTGTGCGCTGGCCAGCCGACTGTCTGAGGACGGTCGCTACAGCGTCGCCTTGCTGGAGGCCGGGCCGCGCGATACGAACCCCTGGATCCACATTCCGGTCGGCTATTTCCGCACCATGGGCAACCCGCGCAGCGACTGGCGCTACGTCACGGCCCCCGATCCCGGCATTGCGGGCAGGGCAATCCCCTGGCCGCGCGGGAGAGTGCTGGGTGGCTCCTCCTCGATCAACGGTCTGCTCTACGTGCGGGGACAGCCGCAGGACTATGACCAGTGGGCCCAGATGGGTTGCAGCGGCTGGTCCTGGGAGGACGTGCTGCCCTATTTCAAGCGCTCCGAAAGCTGGGAAGGCAGGGACGATACCGGCCTGCGCGGAAAGAACGGTCCGCTTTCGGTCCAGACCTCGCGCCTGTCGCGCAAGATCGTCGATCTCTGGGTCGATGCGGCGGAGGCGGCGGGCTACCCGCGCAACCCCGATTACAACGGCGAAGATCAGGAAGGGGTCGGCTATTTCCAGCTGACGATGAAGGGCGGGCAGCGCTGTTCATCGGCCAAGGCCTACCTGAAACCGGCGCGGGGGCGGCACAACCTTGAAGTCATCACGGATGCCCAGACGGAACGCCTGCTGATCGAAGAGGGCCGCGCCGTGGGCGTGCGGGCGCGTCTGCCGCAGGGCATGACAGATATCCGCGCGCGGCGTGAGGTGGTCCTGAGCGCGGGGGCAATCGGCTCACCCCAGATCCTGATGCTTTCTGGGATAGGCGATCCCGATGACATCATGCCCCATGGGATTGAGATGCGGGCAGAGGTCAGGGGCGTGGGCAAGAACCTGCAGGACCACCTTCAGGCGCGGCCTGTCTTCAAGACCGATCTCAGCACGATCAACGTCGAGACCAGCAATATCTTCAAACAGGGGCTCATCGCCCTGCAATATGCCCTCACCCGGCGCGGACCCATGACCATGGCCGCCAGCCTCGGCACGGGGTTCCTCAAGACCGAAGAGCACCTTGAGACGCCCGATATCCAGTTTCATATCCAGCCCTTCAGCGCCGACAGCCCGGCGGCCGGTGCACACCCCTTTTCGGCCTTCACCATGTCCGTCCTGCAATTGCGCCCGGAAAGCGCCGGGCACCTCACCCTGCGCTCGGCCAACATGGACGATCATCCGGATATCCATCCCAACTATCTGGCGACGGACAGGGACTGCCGGACCATCGTCAAGGGCATCCAGATTGCCCGCAAGATCGCGCAGGTCGAACCGCTGAAATCCCACATCACCGAGGAACACGCCCCCGGGTATGGTGTCGCGCTGGAGGATGAAGCGGCAACGCTTGACTGGGCGCGGCGGTCGGCGGTGACGATCTATCACCCCACTGGCACCTGCAAGATGGGTCAGGACCCGATGGCCGTGGTCGATGCGCGGCTGCGGGTGAAAGGGGTGCAGGGGCTGCGGGTGGCAGATGCCTCTATCATGCCGCAGATCGTGAGCGGCAATACCAACGCCCCGGCCATCATGATCGGGGAAAAGGCGAGCGATCTTATTCTGGAGGACGCGCGCTGATGCCCCGCGAACGAAAGACAACCAATGCGGAGATCCGGCCGAATGCTATCCGGATGTCCGAACCGGAAACTGCCAGGGCCGTGCCCTCACCCTGCGCAGACCGAAGACCAAAGACTGAGGGCACTTCATCAAGGGAGGAAATTTGATGTTTAGTTTCAAGACAATCGCTGCCGGGGCCACCGCCCTGGCACTAACGGCGGGAGCGGCCTTTGCCGAGACCGTGATCCGCGTGCAGTCGGTGATCCCGGCGCAGGCGGACGAAGTGACCATGCTGCAGGACTTTGCCAATGACGTGGCAGCCCTGACCAATGGCTCGCTCAAGATCGAGGTGCTGCCCGCTGGTGCAGTGGTGGGCGTGCGTGAAACGCTCGACGCCGTCGACAGTGGCCTGATCGAGGGCGGATTTGCCTGGACCCACTACTGGTCGGGCAAGCATCCGGCGGCCATGCTCTTCGGCTCTCCGGTGGCCGGTGCCGGTGTTGGTATCGACAATATCGCCTTTCTCAGCTGGTTCCAGTTCGGCGGCGGCAAGGAGCTTTATGACCGGCTCTGGGATGAGATGGGCGTGAACGTCAAGGGCTTCATGCTGCAGCCCGTGGGCCCCGAGGCTCTGGGCTGGTTCAAGGAGCCTATCGCTTCGATGGACGACTTCCGCAAGTACCGCTTCCGCACACCTCCGGGCATTCCGGGCCAGACCTACAAGGACATCGGCGTGGCTTCTGTTGCCATGGGCGGCGGGGACATCCTGCCCGCACTTGAGAAGGGCACAATTGACGCGGCCGAATGGTGCTGCCCCAAGCCCGACTCGGTTTTCGGGTTCCAGAAGGTGCTCAAGCACTACTATCTGCAGGGCCTGCACCAGGTGGTCGTGAACGCCGACCTTTACATCAATGGGGATGTCTACGACGGTTTGACCGATCTGGAGAAGAAGGCACTGGAAGTGGCGGCGAACGCCTCCCTGTCCAAGTCCATGTCCTACCGCATCTATGAGAACGGCAAAGCCCTGAAGGACTTGACCGAAAACCACGGTGTGATCCTCCATGACACCCCTGCGGACTACTTCACCGAGTATATGAACGCGGCTCGGGCGGCGCTTGAGACCAACGCGGCTGAGAACGAGTTCTTTGCCGAGGTCTGGCAGAGCCAGAAGGACTTTGCCGAGATCGCCGTGCCCTTCTGGGCGGGCGCGCAAACCTCGAACGCGAACCTGGGCAAGGCCTTTGCCGACAGCCTGAAGTAAGGCGCGTTCCAAGAAAACGAAGGCTCCGGTTCCGCCGGGGTCTTCTCTGACCGGTCGTCATCGACCGACTGACACGCACGGGGGGACAAGTGTCATGGCTGAAGAACCGAATCCAGGTGAACTGGACATCACCGATGAGCTGATCGCGGAACGCCGCGCGGAGGAACCCGGTCAGACGCCGGAGGACATGACACCCTGGCAAAGGCCGATCACGGCGGCGATCGACGTGCTCAACCTCTGGGCCGGGCGCATCATCTGTCTGCTCATGATTCCCCTGATCCTGGCCATCGTCTACGAGGTCTTCTCTCGCAACATGTTCGCCATTCTGACCCAGAACGGGATGAACGATGTCGCCATCGCCTGGGGCTTCGGGCCGACCCTCTGGGTTTATGACATCAGCCGCATGATCGGCGGCGTGCTTTTCATGGCGGCGGCGGGCTACGCGCTGATGCGCGGTGTTCACATTCGCGCCGATTTTCTGTACCGTAATTGGTCGCCAAGGACGCAGGCCACGGTCGACGCAAGCCTCTATCTGGCCTTCTACATCCCCGCGATGCTCTTCTTCACCTGGGTTTCTACCGAGTATTGGGTGAAATCCTTTGGGACCGGGGAACAGGCGAGCGACAGCACCTGGGCCCCCGTCCTGTGGCCCGCGCGTCTGGCCATGCCGGTGGGCGCCTTCCTGCTTCTGCTGCAAGGTTTCCCCGAGCTGTTCCGCGCCTTTCATCAGATGGGCAAGGATCGGGAGCGCAAGTTCCTGCGTTTCCTGCCCGTCTATTTTGTGGGTCTTGCCATTGTCACAGCCGGGGTTTTCTTCCCCGATCTGGTGCCTCTGGGCGACTGGTGGGAAGGGGCCGTGGGCCGCGACGGCCTGATTGACATCGAAAAGCCGACCATCGGCCTGATCATGCTGGCGGCGATGCTCTTCGCCATCTTCGTGGGCTTCCCCATCTCCTTCACGCTGATCTTCCTCGGATTCGTCTTCGGCACCTGGGGGGCCAACTTCAAGCTGGCCACCTTCCTGATGACGCTTCAGACCAACTCCGTCATGCTGGATGACCAGCTTGTCGCGGTGCCGCTCTTCATCTTCATGGGCATCGTGATGGAAAAGGCGGGGCTGATGGAGCGGCTATTCCAGGCCGTCCAGATGATGATGAGCCGGACCCGCGGGGCACTTTTCATCGCCGTTCTCTTCGTCTCCACCATCTTTGCCGCGGCAACAGGTATCGTCGGGGCCTCCGTCACGATCCTCGGTATCATGGCGGCCCGGACGATGAACCGCTCGGGCTACGACGTGCGGCTGGCGGCGGGAACCATCACGGCGGGCGGCACCCTGGGCATCCTCATTCCGCCCTCAATCATGCTGATTGTCATGGGGCCGGTGCTGGAAGTGCCGGTGACCGATCTTTTCCGCGCGGCGATCATTCCGGGCATTATGCTGGCGGGACTCTACCTGCTTTACGCGCTGGGACGCTGCTGGATCAATCCCGACCTCGGCCCGGTTCTGCCGCCAGAAGACCGGCCCGAAACATCACGTTTCTATCTGATGGAGGTGGTGCTGGTGATGGCGGCGCTGATCTTCCTCATCTGGCTGATCACGCGCGGGATCACCACCGGCTTTGGCTTCCCGATGGGGGCCATTGTGGTGCCACTGCTTTGGGTGGGGCTTATGTACCTGGCATATGGCTGGTTCGACAAGAACCGGCCTGGCGGCTTCTACTTCGCGCCCCTCTGGTACGAATTTTTCATGGGGCTCGTGCCGCCTACCGTGCTCATCGCCTTCGCGCTTGGTTCCATCCTGGCGGGGTGGGCCACCCCGGCCGAGGCTTCGGCCTGTGGTGCCTTCGGTGCGGTGCTTCTGTCGATGCTCTATCGCAAGTTCACCATCCCGGGCCTTTATGACGCCCTGATCAAGAGCCTTGAAATCACGGTGCTGATCATGTTCCTGGTGGCGGCCTCCAACTTCTTCGGTGCGGTCTTCTCTAACCTGGGCACGCCCAAGATGCTGACCGAGTTGCTGCTCAGCCTCGATATGTCGCCGATGCTGGTGCTTCTTTTCATAATGGCGCTGATCTTCCTGCTGGGCTGGCCGCTGGAATGGGTTCCGATCGTGCTGATCATCGTGCCCATCCTGGTGCCTACCGTCGTCTCGCTCGATCTCGGTTTTGAGAATAAAAACGATCTGCTGATCTGGTTCGCCATCCTGGTGGCGGTGAACCTCCAGACCGCCTGGCTCTCGCCGCCCGTGGCCCTATCGGCCTACTTCCTCAAGGGGGTCGTGCCGGAGTGGGACCTGCGGGACATCTACCTGGGCATGATGCAGTTCATGGTGATCCAGGTGATCGGCCTCCTGCTGATCCTCTTTTTCCCGCAGATCGCACTTTGGCTACCCAATCTCACAGCGGGGCAATAGGATATGGCGCAGGGCAAATCCACACTGGCCTATCTCAAGTGGCCGCTCATCGTAACGGGCGTCGGCGTCTTCCTGTCGGGCTGGCTGGGCTGGGCCACGGTAGGCACGCAGGCGGGAGTGCTTTCCTTTCTGCTGATCGGGACGGTGCTGGCGGCACTTGAGATATCGCTTTCCTTCGACAATGCGGTCGTGAACGCAAACAAGCTGGAGTACATGACGCCGGTCTGGCGGCAGCGGTTCCTGACCTGGGGCATCCTGATCGCGGTTTTCGGGATGCGGATCGTTTTCCCGCTGATCATTGTGGCGGTCTTTGCCTGGGTGAACCCCTTCGAGGCCGCGCGCCTGGCCCTTGCCGAACCGGAGCAGTATTCCGAGATCATTTCGCACAGCCACGGGGCCATCGCGGCCTTTGGCGGCACCTTCCTGATGATGGTGGCGCTGACCTTCTTTGTGGATGAGGACAAGTCGATCCACTGGATCGAGATGCTGGAACGTCAGCTGCGCAAATGTGGCTCCGTCCGAGGGTTCGAGATTGCATTCGTGCTTACCGTCATGGCGCTCATCGCCCAGGCGGTGCCCGAGATAGAGCGCGGCACCTTCCTATTCGCCGCCATCATGGGCCTTCTGGTCTTTACTCTGGTGGACGGGCTCGGCAATTACCTGGATCGGTCTTCGAAGAAGGCCAGCTCAGTGGGGGCAAGCGGCGCGCTTGGGGCTTTTTTGTACCTCGAAGTCCTGGATGCCAGCTTTTCCTTCGACGGCGTGATTGGGGCTTTTGCGCTGACTTCCAACATCCTGCTGATCGCGATCGGTCTGGGTGTGGGGGCGATGTACGTCCGCTCCATGACCATCATGCTGGTGGAGAAGGGCACGCTGCAGCAGTTCCGCTATCTGGAGCACGGGGCCTTCTATTCGATCTTTGCCTTGGCGCTGGTCATGTTCCTGCAGTCGCTGATGCATATCCCCGAGACCATTACGGGGGGCATCGGCGTGGCGCTGATCGGGCTCGCCCTCGTGTCATCCATTCGCCACAACCGCCGCGAGGCAAAGCAGTAGAAGGGGCGCGCGGGCGTCCGGCAAAGGAAATGTGAGATGTACGACAAGATCCTGGTCCCGATGGCCCTTGACCACGGCCTGTCCCCCAAGACGCTGAAGATTGCAGAGACACTGTTGAATCCCGGCGGCAAAATTATTGCCCTGCACGTCTACGAGGTGCCGAAAGGGTCCGTCAGCGCCTATCTGGGCGAGGCGACGATCCGCGAAGGGCTTAACCGGGCGCGCGCGGTGATGGAGGAAAAGACCGCGCACTTGCCGAACATCACGTCCGAGATCGTGCGCGGCCATGCCTCCCGCAGCATCATCGATTTCACCGAGGAGAATGGCGTCGACTGTATCGTAGTGGGGTCGCACCGGCCCGATTTGACCGATTTCCTGCTGGGCTCCACCGCCGCCCGGGTGGTGCGCCACGCGGGCTGTGCGGTGCATGTCCACCGGGAGGGGTGAGCGAGGCCGGTCCAGGTCGCAGGCCACCTTGCCCCACAGACAAAGCCGCAGGAGCAGCTCAGCTGCCAACATGTTCAGGCCCCAGGCAAGGACCATGATCCATTCGCGTACCGCGCCCGTAGGCTCCGCCCCAATTAGCAGCACCCAACTCATCCCACTAAGCCGGGGTCAAGGCGCCCTGACCGATGGCATAGGCGCGCCCCCAAGTGCTTGGACATTGTCATGGCATGGGGGAGGCGGCCAACCGCATCTCCATCGGTGCCACCGGCCAGTCGCAATCCGTCAGCGGGCATGTCGCCATCTCTGCCAGAAATCTGCTGGCCTCGCACTATTTGCCGCGGATCCTTGAGAGCATCAAGGCCAGGGGCACCCGAGCTTCCGGTCGAAATTGTCACCTCCAACCAGCTGAGCGATCTGCAACGACGGGAGGCTGACATCGCCGTCCGCCAGGCCAGACCGCAGGACGAAAACCTATTCGCCAAACCTCGGCCCGATCGCTGGGCGGCGCTTTCCGCCTAATCTCGACATCTTGAGAG
>JABDKA010000159.1 GCA_013002405.1 Sulfitobacter sp.
TCCTTGATCTGACCGGCGGCACGCCCCTCTTCCCCGCGCCCGAAAAGCGCGAGGGATATTTGCGCGCCGACCCGTCGCACGCGCCCTCGGTCGCGCGGGCCGTCTTCGAGGCCGCGCACCTTGTCGGCACCTTTGAAAAGCCCCTCTACGTCCGGCTCGAGACCAGCCTCTGCGCCCACAGCCGCGCGGAACAGCCTGCCTGCTCCAACTGTCTCAATGTTTGCCCGACCGGGGCCATCACTTCAGCCGGGGAGCATGTGGCAGTGGATCCGATGATTTGCGCGGGCTGTGGATCCTGTTCGGCGGTATGCCCCTCTGGCGCGATTTCCTACGACGCGCCGCCGGTCAACACGGTTTTCCAAAGGCTCAACGCGCTTGCAACAACCTACCGCAAGGCGGGCGGAACGGGTCCCCGGGTGCTGGTGCACGAAGGCGGGCACGGGCGCGAGATGATTTCACTTGCCGCGCGCTACGGTCGCGGGCTGCCAGCCGATGTGATCCCACTGGAGGTGGAGGCGCTTTCCAGCTTCGGCCACGCCGAAATGCTCGCCGCGCTGGCCTGCGGTTTCTGGCATGTCGATATCCTGATCGCGCCGCGGTCCGACCGCGACGTAATCGCCGCCCAGCGGGCGCTGGCTCTCGCTATCGCAGGTGGGTCCCCGGTGGATCTGCTGGATCCGGCCGATCCGGACGCGCTGAGCGAGGCGCTCTACGAAAGCGCGCCCGATCCTGTCATCTGCGACCCGGTCCTGCCCATTGGCAGCCGCCGTCAAATTACGCGCCTGGCAGCCAGAGCGCTGGCACCCGAGGCGAAGGTCATACCGCTCCCCCCGGAGGCCCCTTACGGGGCGGTGCTGGTGGATAAGGAGGCCTGCACGCTCTGCCTTTCCTGCGTGTCGCTCTGCCCGTCTGGCGCCCTGGGTGACAACCCGGACCTGCCGCAACTGCGGTTTCAGGAAGACGCCTGCCTGCAATGCGGCCTGTGCAGCAACATCTGCCCCGAAAAAGCCATTACCCTTGCCCCACAGCTGGACCTGACGGATGCCGCCCTGTCCCAGCGGGTCCTGCACGAGGAAGAGCCCTTTGCCTGTGTCGAGTGCGGCGCGCTGTTTGGCGTGAAATCCACGATCGAGAAGATCACGGAGAAACTAGCGGGCAAGCATGCAATGTTCGCCAGTTCGGACGCCGCGCGGATGATCCAGATGTGTGACAATTGCCGGATCCAGGCGCAATTCCATTCGCAGGATAATCCCTTCCAGGGCAGCGAGCCGCCCCGCCCGCGCACGACCGAGGACTATTTCTTAAAGCGAAAGGATCACTGAGAACGGACCGGCGCGCCCAGGTCAGCGGGTGCGATGGTGGCAACATAGGCGGCGATGGCGTCGATCTCGTCCAGAGTTACTTCCAGAGGCGCGATGGGTGACGGCAGGTTTTCGGGAAAGGGCTCCGTCACCTCGGCGACCTGGGTGAAGGCGGGGTGGGGGTTCAGCGCATAGAAGGCCAGGAACCGGCCCTCCCAGTCGGGAAAGGTGCGCATCAGCCCGAAGGAGGGCGTAGAGCCGATGGCGTTCATGCGGTTGGTCTCATTGACAACGTGGCAGCGCCCGCAATGCTTCAGGCTCATCTCCTCCCCCATGGCAACGTCTCCGGTGATTTCAGCCACGACGGCCACTTCCCTGACCGCGACATCGGTGCTGAATAGATTGGTGCCATCGGTGGCAAAGGATTCGATCGTCCGCTTGCCGATGTCGGACAGGAGCCAGTCCTGAAAGGCCTCCGTGTAGGGCCCGTCTGTCCTGCTCAGATGCCAGACCCGCTCGCCCTGCCGGAAGACCGGGATACCTTCGTCCCCAAAGGCGGCATTCCCGGGATCAGCGCCTGGCGTGATCCTGATCCCGGTCTTGAGCGAGAAGCGGGGCAGGAGGTGCCGCAGAAACCCGTTTTCGATCAGGGCGGCGGGGGCTTGCAGGGTAAAGTGCCTCTCCTGCGCGGCAGCCGTACCGGCCGTCAGGATCAGGAGGGCGCAAATTGTCCTCAACATTTTCATCTCTCCACCTCTGGCTCATCTTGCATGTCAGCCTAGGGTCGCTAGGCTCAAACGGTCAAGAACGGGGAGGCTCTACAGATGAGCGACGAATTCAACATGTCGATGCGCAAATTTCTCAAGCAGGTCGGCGTGACCTCGCAACAGGCCATCGAAGAGGCGATGCGCAAAACGGGCAACACCGGCGGCAAGAGCTTTGAAGCGAAGGTGGTTCTGACCATCGACGGGCTTGACCTGCAACATGTCGTAACAGGCAAGATCGAAGGCGCATAGGTGGCACTGACAAGAGAGCAGGTTCTGGAATGCCTGAAGGGGATTGATGACCCATCGGGCACAGATATCGTGTCGGCGGGCCTTGTCCGCGCGCTGAACGTGGAAGAGGGCAAGGTCCGCTTTGTGATGGAGGTGGCTTCTCCCGAACCCTATCTGCCAATCAAGGCGGAGGTGGAGGAAAAGCTGACAGGCCTGGGGGCTGCGCAGGTTTCCGTTGTCATGACGGCCCACGCCAAGCCCGGCGCGCCGCCCGATCTGAAACCCACCCGCAAGGCGGAGCCCGCGGGGCCGGAGAGGATCCCCGGCATTGACCGGATCATCGCCATCGCCTCGGGCAAGGGGGGCGTCGGGAAATCCACCGTTGCCGCCAATTTGGCCTGTGCGCTGGCGGCGGAGGGGCGGCGTGTGGGAATGCTGGATGCGGATGTCTACGGGCCCTCTCAGCCGCGCATGCTTGGCGTTTCTGGACGGCCGCAAAGCCCCGATGGAAAGCTTATCCTGCCGCTGCGCAATTATGGCGTGACGATGATGTCCATCGGTCTGATGACCAACGAGGATCAGGCGGTGGTCTGGCGCGGGCCGATGTTGATGGGCGCGCTGCAGCAGATGCTGACCCAGGTGCAATGGGGTGCGCTGGACGTGCTGATCGTGGATCTGCCCCCCGGTACGGGCGATGTGCAGATGACGCTTGCACAAAAGGCGCATCTCGACGGGGCGATCATTGTTTCAACCCCGCAGGACGTGGCCCTTCTGGATGCCCGCAAGGGGATCGACATGTTCAACCAGATGAAGACGCCGATCATCGGCATGATCGAGAACATGAGCACACACATCTGTTCAAACTGCGGGTACGAGGAGCATGTCTTTGGCCACGGCGGCGTCGCGGCGGAGGCGGAAAAACTGGGTGTGCCCCTGCTGGCGGAAATCCCCCTGCATCTCGACATTCGGCTGGCCGCTGATGGAGGCGCCCCCCTCGTGGTTTCCAGCCCGGAGAGTGCCCAGGCGCAAGGCTTTCGCAAGGTCGCACGGGCCCTGATCGAGGCCGGTCAGGCATGACGGAGGTGCAGTTTCCGCCCCTCTTCCAGGCCTTTGCGGTGGACAGCCGGATCGACCCCTTCGAGAAGGCCTGCGCGGAGGCGCTGAAGGGCTGCGACGCGGGATTGGTCGTCTACCGCCTGGGCAGCGGCGACCTGCGCGCCGCCATCGTCTTTGCCCCGGAGCTGCGTCTGGCAGAGGCGATGGCGATCCTGCCGATCTGCGGCGTAGGCTTTCAGAATGCCCTTGGCGCGCTGGCGCCGCCGGAGGTGGCGGTGCATCTGGATTGGGACGGCACCATCCGCGTCAATGGCGCCACCTGCGGCAGGCTGCGTGTTGCCAGTTCGGACAGTGATCCCGAGGCCGAGCCGCACTGGCTCATTGTCGGTCTTGAACTCCGCCTCTGGCCGGAGGGTGACGACCCCGGTGAAACGCCCGACCAGACGGCACTTTACGCCGAAGGCTGTGCGGATGTGCAAGCCGACGCGCTGCTGGAGGCCTGGGTCCGGCATACCCTTGTCGGGATAAACCGCTGGTCGGAGGAAGGCACCGCTGCCATCCACAAGGACTGGCGCGGCATTGCCCACGGGATCGGGGAAGAGGCGCGCGTGGCGGACCGGTCCGGCACATTCCTGGGCGTCGACGAACACTTCGGGATGCTATTGCGCGACGCGGATGGTACCCATCTGATACCCCTTACCCACCTGTTGGAGACCGACTGACATGATGCTTGCCCGGGCCATCCACTTCGACGAAAGCGATACGAACGTCTTTCACGCCCCCGCCCGCACTGGGGAATGGTGCATTGCGGGGGGCTTTGAGTTTTCGAACTGGACCGAAGCGGACCTGACCGGCAAGGCGCGCCAATCCTTCAGCAACGGCTGGCTGGGGGTGGAAACCTTTGGCCGCGTGACCTTCGTCGCGACAGCCCAGATTGAGCCTGCGGAGGTCACCGCACTGGCCGAGGTCCTGGCGCAGCATTTTGTCACCTTTTACGGGGCCCCTTCGGTCGAGGCCGCGGTACCGGTGGCCCGGGAAGAAATCGCACAGATGATGGCTCTGTGCGAAGGTCATCCCGCCAACACGGTTCTGACCGTCGCACGGGAACTGACCGAAGCCGGGGTAAAGGAGAGCTTTCGCATAATCGAGGCGCGGGATGCGGACCTGGACATGTTTGCCGTGCACGGGAATTGATACGCGCCAACGGATGATGAACGGTTGAATGGCGGGTTGTCACAAAACCTTGTGCAGCATCCAAGGGACAGCAGTAGCCGCTCATCAAGTTGGACCAGCGGTCGACAATGCCTTGACCCTGATGCCGGCCCAACCAGGGGGAGCCTCTCTGACGTGACAAACAGCAATGCTGTCATGGGACTTGTCGCAGCGCTGGTTGCCGTGCAGCTTTTCGATATTGCGATCCATGTCGGCACAGGTCAGGCCGAGCCCCTGCGCCTGCTGTCAAACGGCGTTCTCGGGATCTGGGCCCTTTGGATCTCCCTCGGACGGGAAACTGGTGGGGTCGGTCTGCTCGCAATTGCTCTCTATCTGGCTCTGCACGGGATCTATATTGCCCTCCACGGGGTCACCAACCCGGTTCAGGGTGGAGCCTTGCGGGTGCCTCTCCTTGCTTTGGTCGGTCTCAGTACGGTGCTTGGGCTCTGGCTGAACGCAAGAGCCGGACGGGACTGATCTCACCCCGACTGCAAACGGTAGAGCACGAAGAGCGAGCCGATGTAGATCGCCAGCACCAATAATGAATCCACGCCCGCCCCGAACATCCGGGGCGTTCTGCGGATCAGCAGGCCCGCCACATAGATTGCCGTAACGATCACCCCGGTCACGATGCTGATCTGGGCCACCTGATCCGCTTCCGCCAGAATCGGGCCGCGGCGGTAGACCAGATCGGCGGGCAGGATCAGAGCCAGCATGATCAGGTTGCTGCCGAAAATGTTCGAGATGGCCATCGTATAGGCGCCGATCCGGGCCGCGGCGATGGTGGTCGACAGCTCGGGCGTTGAGGTGGCCGCGGCAAGGAAGGCAATCCCCATGAAAGAAGCGCTGAGCCCGGTCTGTTCAGCGATGACCCCTGCCCTGTCCGCCGTTACATAGCCCGCAACCAGAATGGCGAGAGCCGCAATCAGCGCGTGTCCAATCAGCCTGCCGGTCCCCCAGCCCGCCAGTGTCCGCGCCCCGATCAGGACCGCGGCTCCCTCGCTTTCTTCGGGGATGTCGATGGGTGTCCAGGTGCTCCGCATGTCGTAGCGCCTGAGCACCCAAATCGTGAGCGGGTAGCCGACAAAAAGCAGAAAGGCTCCGAGGCCAACTGTCCGGGTCAGGGGGATCTCCTTGAAGATGGTGAAGATCAGAAGAACGTTTAGAAAGATGATCAGGAAAACCGCTTCCAGTGCGTGGGTCGGTTTGCGCGGCCAGCTGGTCAGGGCGCGGTGGACCACGAAAATGTCGGCCACCGCAAGGATCGCTGTCTGCATGGTCACGCCGCCGAACATGTTGCCCATCACCAGGTTCGCGTTGCCCGCGGCGGCGGCGGTGAGGGTGGTGACAATCTCCGGCAACTCGGTGGCGGTGGCGAGGAAGAAGAGACCGACGAATTCGCGCGTGATGCCGAACCGTTCCGCCATCTCATCGCCGTAGTAGACCATGCGCGTGCCCGAGAACCAGACGAGCCCCGCGGCCAGAAGAAAGAGCGCGACATTGGCGGAAAGTGGCAGTGTTTCCGGAAAGAGGTTTTCCATTCAGATCACCGGTTGCGGGACAGGGTCATGGTTCAGACCCAGATGAAGGGGCCGATCAGCAAGAATACGCAAGTGATCACCCCCAGAATGGGCACGATCATCGGCACGTTAAAGACATCCTCGGGTGCTTCCTCGCCTCTGAGCTTGATCAGGATGAGGGCCATGTTCACCAGCGTGAAGGCCGCAAGGATCATCTGCGAGGTCCATTCGACCAGTTCGGCCAGCGGCACGAACATCGCCGCTGCCAGCATCAACCCGGTGATCAGGACCGTGGCATTCAGCGGCACCCGCGTGGTTGCATTGACGCGGGCCAGCACGCTTGGCAGACGGCCCTTCTTTCCCAATCCGTAAACCACGCGGGAGGCCATGATGATCTCGATCACCACCCCATTGATCGTGGCCACGATGGCCACCAAAGTGATCCCAAGAGGAGGCAGACCCGTCAGTTCTTCAAAAAGCAGGCCGATGGGGGCCTTGGAGTCGGCGAGCCTGTCGGCAGAGACGGACTGCACCGCGACGAAAACCACCAGGAAATAGATCAGGGTGACAGCAATAAGCGACCAGATGATGGCGCGCGGCATGGTACGCTTGGGATCCTGCGTTTCCTCTACCAGGTTGACCACGTCGTCGAAGCCGATGAAGGCGAAAAAGGCGATCAGGCTGGCGCTGAGGACGCCGGTCAAGGCCGCCATATCCGTCAGGGGCGGCAGGGAGGCCGGGATCTGTTTATAGATCGTGGGATCCGCCGCGAACCCTGCCACGACGATGGCCAGCAGCCCCATGATCTCAATCACCGTCAGGATCCCTGCGAAGGTGACGGATTCCTTCACCCCTTTCGCCGCAACGGCCCCCATCGACAGGACAATTGCGGCCACGATCACGGGCTGCGGCAAGGGCACCAGCACGCCGACATAGCCCGCACATCCGATGCTGATGGCGGCCCCCGCAATGGTGGCAGCGATGATGATCAACAGGCCCGTTGCGAGGGTCAGCCAGTTCCAGCCGAAGCCTGCATCAACATAGACCGCCTCGCCTGCGCTTTGCGGGATGCGGCCGGACAGCTCCGCAAAGCTGAGCGCGCTGAAGCACATGACGAAAGCGGCAAATAGAAAGGCGGAAGGCGCATAGGGCCCGGCCTCGGCCGCCGCCGCGCCGATCAGCACATAGATGCCCGCGCCTATGGTGATCCCCAACCCATAGAGAATGAGCAATGGCAGATTAACCGCGCGGCGAAGCTTGGGGCCCTCTTCAACGGGTCCTGCAGAATTCTGATCTGTCATCCAGTTGGCGCCTTCCCAGCCTTTCGGTCAGGTTTGGCCGCTGCGGAAGTCACCGGAAGCCTTCGCATCGGCAAAACAACCGGGCAGCGCGCCACATCCATGAGACGCGAGAGCGCGGCCGCGCCGGGCAGATCGGTCCCCACGAGAAGGGCGGCAGGGCTCATCCTGTCGAGCTGCAGAAGCATCCGGTCGGTGCCGAAAAAGGGTACCAGTTCAAACCCCGTGACGGAAAGCCGTGCCAGCCGGTCGGCAATATCCGCATGGCGATCCGGCGCGGCGATGAGGGTCAGGCGTTTCCTCAGCCGCTGCGCAAGCGCCGCGCCCAGCGCCAGAAGGTCAGGATCCGGTGCCTCGGTGCCCAGAAGGAGGACGATGCTCTCACTCTCCCGCATCGCCCGCCGAAACCCGAAGACAATCAGATCCCCTGCCCCGGCGATATTTTGCAGGATGCCGGAAAGACCCCCGTGCGCCTCGGTGAAAGCGGCCTTGATCGAGGCCTGCCGCGCTTCTGCGGTCAGCCTGTCTTCGAACATGCGGGCATCCGCGCGCAGTGCAGCGCGCATGGACTGTTCGGACACGGAATGAAAGCTGCGCCCGGAATAGGCCACCGCGCGGGCGTTGGGGTAGGAGACCGACGCAAGGATGGCGTCATCCGTGACAAGGCAGCCGTGTATGTCAGCGCTGATCTGTTTGGCCAGGACCAAGGCAACCTGCAGCGATGCTGCCGCATCGGCGTAACAGGTGGCACCCAGAACGACGCGGGTTCTGGTGGTTGGGGGTGCGGTGCTCATTTCTCATCACCCCCGCGCATTTCGCGCCCGAAGCTGCGGCGCGCCTCGGCAAAAGACCGCAACTTGGCCTCCAC
>JABDKA010000161.1 GCA_013002405.1 Sulfitobacter sp.
CCCCCGAACCCCCGGGATTTCGAACCATTTGGAAGCAGGGGAGCTGCGCTGATGTTCTACCGTGAAGCAGGCGATTTCAGCACGACCTACGCCGAGGATCAGCAGACTTTTCCGATCAAGTTCGACCGGTATCGCTACTATGTCGTGCTCTTCATCGCGATCTTCGTCGTGCCTTTCTTCATCAATGACTACTGGGCCAACTCCTTTATGTTGCCCTTCCTCATCTACGCAATCGCCGCCATCGGGCTGAACATCCTGGTGGGATACTGCGGACAGGTGAGCCTTGGTACGGGCGGTTTCATGGCTGTGGGCGCCTACGCCTGTTACAAGTTCATGACCGGAGTGGACATCTGGTGGGGTGGTGAACTGCTCTTCCGGCTACCGGAGTTCAATATCTTCTTTTCGGTGATCATGGGCGGGGTCATGACGGCCCTGGTCGGGGTGCTCTTTGGATTGCCGAGCTTGCGGATCAAGGGGTTCTACCTGGCCGTGGCGACGCTGGCCGCGCAGTTCTTCCTGGTCTGGCTCTTCAACCGGGTAGCCTGGTTCTACAACTATTCCGCATCCGGTCAGATCAACGCACCGGAAAGGGATCTCTTCGGTATCCTGATCACCGGGCCGAGCACGGAGCCCTGGGCGACCTACCTTTTCTGCCTCTTCATCACCATCATCTGTGCGGTGATCGCGCGCAACATGACGCGGGGGGCCACGGGGCGAAAGTGGATGGCGATCCGTGACATGGACATCGCGGCCGAAATCATCGGCGTGGATCCGTTGCGGGCCAAGCTGACGGCCTTTGCGGTCAGTTCGTTCTTTATCGGTATTTCGGGGGCGCTGTTCTTTTCCGTCTACCTGGGGGCCGTCGAAGTGGGTGAGGTCTTTGGCATCACCAAGTCCTTCATCGTGCTTTTCATGATTATCATCGGGGGGCTTGGCTCGATCTTCGGCTCCTTTGCCGGGGCAGCCTTTCTGGTGCTTCTGCCGGTGGTGCTCAAGATCGTCGGCGTCGACTGGCTGGGCTGGCCCACGGACATCGTGGCGCACCTGCAGCTGGTGATCGTGGGCGGCCTGATCGTGCTCTTCCTGATTGCCGAGCCGCACGGGCTGGCGCAGCTGTGGCGGGTGGCGAAGGAGAAACTGAGATTGTGGCCCTTCCCGCACTAGGGGAGGCCGCTGGAAGAAGATGGGGCACACCCCATTCAACGGAAGTCGGATAAAATCCAAGGGAGGAAAACACCGATGAAAATGAAACTAGCAACACTGGCTGTCACCGCGATGATGGCAGCGGGCCCGGTGATGGCGGACCTCGTGTTCCCATCGCTGAGCTATCGTACCGGACCCTACGCCGCAGGCGGCATCCCCTTCGCGGATGGCTATGCGGATTACTTCACGCTGCTGAATGAGCGGGACGGCGGCATCGGTGGCGTCAAAGCCAACGTGATCGAGTGCGAGACTGCTTATAACACCGAAAAAGGTGTGGAATGCTACGAATCCACCAAAGGCGAGGGCGCACTGATCTATCAACCTCTCTCCACCGGGATCACCTACCAGCTTATTCCCAAGGCGACCGTGGATGACATCCCGATCCATACCATGGGATATGGCCGGACATCCGCCGCCAATGGCGACGTCTTCAGCCACATCTTCAACTACCCCGGCAACTACTGGCACGGTGCCTCGGGCGTGGTGAACTACCTGCTGGAAAGCAATGGTGGCGACATCAACGGCAAGAAGATCGCGCTGGTCTACCACAACTCCGCCTACGGCAAGGAGCCGATCCGCACCCTGGAGGAGCTTTCCAACAAGCACGGTTTTGAGCTGAGCCTGCTGCCCGTGGATCACCCCGGTCAGGAGCAGAAGTCCCAGTGGCTGCAGATCCGCCGCGAGAAGCCCGACTTCGTTGTCATGTGGGGCTGGGGCGTGATGAACCAGGTGGCCATCCAGGAAGCGGCCAACATCCGTTATCCGATGGACCAGTTCATCGGCGTCTGGTGGTCCGGTGCGCAGCATGACGTGCTGCCCGCGGGCGCGGCGTCGGACGGCTACAAGGCGATCACCTTCCACGCGGTTGGCGACGACTATCCGGTGTTTGACGATATCCGTACGCACGTGGTGGACAAGGGTCTGGCGGCCGGTGCCGGCGATCAGATCGGCACGGTGCTCTACAACCGTGGTGTCTATGCGGCGATGCTTGCCGCCGAAGCGGCCAAGGACGCACAGGAAGCCAATGGCACGACGGACATCACCAGCGGCATGATGCGTGACGCAATGGAGAACCTGAACATCACCGAAGCACGCATGGCCGCCCTGGGCATGCCCAACTTCGGCCCCGAGTTCCAGGTCTCCTGCGAAAACCACGGTGGCCCGGGTCTTGTCGGCGTGGCGCAGTGGGATGCCTCCGCGCAGAAGTGGAACCTGATTTCCGACTTCAAGCCGGCGGACATGGACGTGATCCAGCCGCTGATTGATGAGGACTCCGCTGCCTACGCGGCCGAGAACAACATCGAAGGCAACTGTAGCTAAGGCTGCATACCGGGCTTGTCCCGGCAGGAGAACAAGGTGCGCGCCCGACATCGGGCGCGCATCAGAACCCGAGAGGCCCCGGATCAGGTCCGGGGCGCGATGGAGAATAGCCGATGCTGGACGCTTCCCAACCCGCCGAGACCGCTGTCGAGAATGTCTTGGAGGTCAACAATATCGAGGTGATCTACAATCACGTGATCCTCGTGCTGAAGGGCGTCAGCCTGAATGTGCCCAAAGGCGGGATCACCGCGCTGCTGGGCGGCAACGGTGCTGGCAAGACCACAACCCTCAAGGCGATCTCGGGCCTGCTTGCCTCTGAACGGGGCGAGGTGACCAAGGGAACGATCAAGTATCGCGGCGCGGACATTGCCCACGCCGACCCGGCAGAGACCGTGAAGAAGGGCGTCGTTCAGGTGATGGAGGGACGTCACTGTTTCGAACACCTGACCGTTGAGGAAAACCTGCTGACCGGGGCCTACACCCGCAGCGACGGCAATGCCGCGATCCAGCAGGACCTTGAGATGGTCTACGATTATTTTCCACGTCTGAAAGAGCGTCGCCGCTCTCAGGCCGGCTACACCTCGGGCGGAGAACAGCAGATGTGCGCGGTGGGCCGCGCGCTCATGTCCAAGCCCGAAACCATCCTGCTCGATGAGCCTTCTATGGGCCTTGCCCCGCAGTTGGTGGAGCAGATTTTCGAGATCGTGAAGACGATCAACGAGCAGGAGGGTGTTACTTTCCTCCTGGCGGAGCAGAACACCAACGTTGCCCTGCGTTTCGCCCACTATGGCTATATCCTTGAATCGGGCCGCGTCGTGATGGACGGCCCCGCCGCGGACCTGCGCGAAAATCAGGATGTGAAGGAATTCTACCTTGGTATGTCCGATGAGGGCCGCAAGTCCTTCCGCGATGTGCGCAGCTACCGCCGCCGCAAGCGCTGGCTGAGCTGAGTTGTCAGGTGGGCCAGGGTCCCACCCTCTTTCCCCGCGCCTCCGCGCCGCACCGAAAAGATGAAGGCTGACGCCATGTCCGACTATTACGACGATCTGGAAACCCGCAGCGCCGACGCCCGCGAAGCCGCGCAGTCTGCCGCTTTGCAGTCTATCCTGGCCGGTGTGACCAACGCCCCCGATGACTGGCAGGCGGCTGCGGCCGAAGTCAGGACAACCGCCGATCTGCCCAAGTTGCCGGTTCTGCGCAAGTCTGACCTGAGCGACTGGCAAAAGGCGCGCCCCCCTTTCGGCGGCATTCGGGTCAGCAACGTCAACTATGTCTTTCAGTCGCCCGGTCCCATCTACGAACCGGGCAGCCTGGGTGCCGACTGGTGGCGGATGGGCCGGTTCCTGCACGCGGCGGGGATCGGGACAACGGACATCGTTCAGAACTGCTTTGGCTATCACCTCACCCCGGCGGGCCACATGTTTGAAAGCGGCGCGCGCGCGGTGGGGGCAACCGTTCTGCCTGCAGGCACTGGTCAGACCGAACTGCAGGTCGAGGCTGCGAAACACGTTGCCACGACCGCCTACGCGGGGACCCCGGATTACCTGAAGATCATTCTGGAAAAGGCTGACGCGCTTGGGGTCGAGTTGGGTATCGTCAAGGCGGCGGTTGGAGGCGGCGCGCTCTTCCCCTCCCTGCGCCAGTACTACCAGGATCGCGGCATTGCCTGCCTGCAATGCTATGCCACTGCCGATCTGGGCAACATCGCCTACGAGAGCGCGGCGATGGAGGGCATGATCGTAGACGAAGGCGTGATCGTTGAGATCGTGACCCCCGGCACTGGTGATCCCGTCGCACCCGGTGATGTCGGTGAGGTTGTCGTGACGTCCCTGAACCCCGACTACCCGCTGATCCGCTTCGCCACAGGCGACCTGAGTGCTGTGATGGAAGGAACCTCCCCCTGTGGCCGCACCAACATGCGCATCAAGGGCTGGATGGGCCGGGCAGATCAGACGACCAAGATCAAAGGCATGTTTGTGCGCCCTGAACAGGTGGCGCAGCTTGTCGCGCAGCACGAAGAAGTCTCCAAGGCCCGTGTTATCGCCAGCCGTGCGGGTGAGCAGGACGTGATGACCGTCCAGATCGAGAGCGCGGGCGGGGATGCCGATGCCTATGCACAGTCAGTGGCCAGCCTCCTGAAATTGAAAGGCAAGGTCGTGGTCGTGGAGCCGGGCAGCCTGCCGAAGGACGGTCTGGTGATCGAGGATCAGCGTACCTACGACTGAGCACGCCACAGTCCCGGATTTGATCCGGGACCTAAGCGATTGGGCCCGCAAGACCATACCCTGCACCGCAGGGTAACGCCTGCTCCGACCCCGACCTGCGTCAATCCTGCCTCCACCTCTGCCGCCCAGCGTCTGGTATTTCCGACAAAAATGGTCGAAACGGAGACATGAGCGTTCCGACGACAGATCTGCCCCTCAAAAACAAACCCCGCGACAGCGCGCGCGGGTTGGCGGCTGCCGCGGTTTTGGTGGCTGTCATCTGCGCCTTGCCGATGGTCGCGGTTGTCGTCGCCGCTCTGACCGGCGGAACGGAAACGGTGCAGCATCTCATGGATACCGTGCTGGGGCGCTACGCGGTTACAACGCTTGCGCTGGTTGTGCTGGTTTCAGTCGGGACTTTCGCCATCGGGGTCGGGGCGGCCTGGCTGGTGACGATGACCCGCTTTCCCGGCGTGCGCTGGCTAGAGGTGGCACTTGTCCTGCCATTGGCCTTTCCGGCCTACGTTCTGGCCTACGCCTACACCGATCTTCTGGACCATCCCGGCATCGTCCAGACCACCCTGCGGGAGATCACGGGATGGGGGCCGCGCGACTACTGGTTCCCCGATATCCGTTCGCTCGGCGGTGCGGCGGCGATGCTGGTGCTGGTGCTATATCCTTATGTTTACCTGCTGGCACGGGCCGCCTTCCTGCAGCAAAGCGGCACGACCTTCCTCGCCGCCCGTGCCCTTGGGTCGAGCGCCTTTTCGGCCTTCTTCAAGGTCAGTCTGCCACTCGCGCGACCCGCCATCGCAGCGGGCGTCCTGCTGGCAGTGATGGAGACGATCGCGGATTTTGGCACGGTTGCCTACTTCGGCGTACAGACCTTCGCCACGGGCATCTATACGGCCTGGTTTTCGATGTTCGACAGGGCAGCGGCGGCGCAGCTGGCCCTCTGCCTGCTCAGCTTTGCGCTGCTTTTGGCGATGCTGGAGCGGTTTCAGCGCGGCAAGGCCAAATACCACGACCCCGCGCGCCGCTCTCAGGCCATGCCCCCCATGGAGTTGCGCGGTTGGTACGCCGCCCTTGCGGCCGTGGCCTGCGGAATCCCCGTGCTCTTCGGTGCGGTTCTGCCGGTGGTGGTGCTCTTCAACATGGGTCTCGGCTCCGAACAGGATTTGCTAAGTCCGCGTTATCTGGGTTTCATCCGGAATTCCGTCACGCTGGCGGGTATCGCGGCGGGGGTGACGGTTGTGGCGGCGATCTGCGTCGGCTTCTACAAACGGCTCCACCCGGGGCAGCTTTCCTCGGGTTCGGCCTACGTGGCGCGGCTGGGTTATGCGGTGCCCGGCGGTGTCATCGCCGTGGGCCTGCTGGTGCCCTTCGCCGCCTTTGATAATGCGTTTGACGCCTGGATGCGGGCCACCTTCGATATCTCCACGGGGCTGCTGGTCACCGGCTCGATCTGGCTGCTGATCGTGGCCTACCTGGTGCGTTTCCTCGCCGCGGCCCTGGGGGCCTATGAAGGGGGGCAATCGATGGTGCACGCCAACATGGACGCCGCCGCCCGATCCCTTGGCCAGACACCCATCGGCACCCTGCGCCGGGTGCACCTCCCGATCCTGGCGCCCAGCCTGCTGACGGCCCTGCTGATCGTCTTTGTCGATGTAATGAAGGAGTTGCCCGCCACCCTGATCATGCGGCCCTTCAATTACGACACGCTGGCTGTACAGGCCTATAGGCTGGCCAGTGATGAGCGGTTGGAAGGGGCAGCGGTCCCATCGCTTATCATCGTAGCGATGGGACTGTTGCCGGTCATTCTGATCTGTCGGCAGGTGGGCCGACAGCGCTAGGTGTGGTGCCAGGACCTGGGCGAGCCTATTCTTTCTCACCGATCTTATCCTGCGTCCGCAGTTCAAAGTCAGACGCATCGTGCCGTTCGTGCAGCTGCATCGACAGATCGTCGCCGAAGGCCCGGTTGACCATCCGGCCGCGTTTGACGGCCGGACGGGCGTCGATGGTCTCGGCCCATTTCAGGACGTTTTTGTAAGAAGTCACATCAAGGAATTCCGCCGCGCTGTAAAGACGGCCAAGGACCAGCTGCCCATACCAGGCCCAGATTGCCATGTCGGCGATGGAGTAGTCCCCCGCCATCCAGTCGTGTGTGTCCAGATGACGGTCCAGCACGTCAAGCTGGCGCTTGGTTTCCATGGCAAAGCGGTTGATGGGGTATTCCCATTTCTCAGGTGCGTAGGCGTAGAAGTGACCAAAACCGCCGCCCAAATAGGGCGCGCTGCCCATCTGCCAGAAGAGCCAGCTCAGCGCCTCCGTTCGGTTGGCGGGGTCTTCGGGCAGGAAGGCCCCGAACTTTTCCGCGAGGTACAGCAGTATGGCCCCGGATTCGAAGACCCGCTGCGGTGTCTCACCGGAATGGTCCATCAGCGCGGGGATCTTGGAGTTGGGGTTGGCTTCCACAAAGCCTGAGCCGAATTGGTCACCGCTTGAGATGTCGATGATCCAGGCGTCATACTCCGCACCCGCGTGCCCCGCCGCCAGCAGCTCTTCGAACATGACGGTCACCTTGACCCCGTTGGGCGTGGCAAGCGAGTAGAGCTGGAAGGGATGTTTGCCGACAGGCAGTTCCTTGTCATGGGTGGGCCCGGCGATGGGCCGATTGATACTGGCAAAGCGGCCTCCGCTTTCCTGGTCCCAGGTCCAGACGGCGGGGGGTGTATATTCGGTCATCGACGGATCGCTCCTTTGGCGTGTTGCGTTGTCGCCAATCTACGGTGTTCGTTGGGAAAAGAACCAGAGCGATCATGGAAAACGTGTTCTGAGAGAATTCGCTATGGTCGATTTCGTGTTATAATTGAACTGTTGGGTGTGTGGTCAGCGGGATCGAAAGCGATGCGGATATTCTGGGTTTTGACATTCATGGTGCTAGCATTGCCCGCCCTGGCCGACGCGGAACAGAAAGAGGCGCGCCATGGGCTGATGTGGAACCGGACGGGCCTGCCTGCGGTCTTTCCGCTTCACGTGAAGACGGTGGCGGGGCGGGACATGTACCTGACCCTGCGCGACGCCGAGACGGGAGAGCCCGCGCTGGCTGCCTATATCGAGGGTGGCCGCTTTTTCGCGGTACTGGTTCCGCCGGGGACTTTTTCGGTACGCTTTGCGATCGGGACAGACTGGCAGGGCGAGGATGACCTTTTTGGCGCGGGTGATGCGACGGAAGTGCTGACACTTGCCCTCCCGCTTACCTTCGCGGTGCGCAACTTCACCACGAAGGAGGGGCACATGATCGATCTGCGCGATCTTGCGCCCGGTCGGGAGGCGCGCATCGACATCGTGCCGAAGGCAATTTGCCAGACTTCTCATCTGGCACCGGGATTTGGGTATCAAGGGGCGGCACAGGTGTGGCGAAAGGGGGCCGATCTGCCCGACAGGCTTGAATTTCCCAATACACCGCTTGAACGGCAGCAGGACGCGCTTGAGCTGGGTCTGGCCTATCCCGAAGGCGGACGGGTGCGGCTAAAGGTACCCGCAGTGCCACGTTACGAGTTCCGGACGCGTCCCTGCGAGCCCTATCCGCCCGAATAAGATCAAACCCGGCAGAAACAAAAAAGCCGCCTCAAAGGGCAGCTTTTTTAAATTGGCATTGCGGCAGGCTTCAGCCCTGGCGGGCTTTGAACCGGCGCTGCGTCTTGTTGATCACGTAAACGCGGCCCTTGCGACGCACAACGCGGCAATCCCGGTGCCGGTTCTTGAGCGAGCGGAGCGAATTGCGAACTTTCATGTCCTTCTCCATCCATTTCATGGCGCGAACCAGCGCCGGTTTCGGGCAGTCCCAAAAAAGGGACCGGTTAATGCGGTGGTGGGCGATACTGGGATCGAACCAGTGACCCCTTCGATGTCAACGAAGTGCTCTACCGCTGAGCTAATCACCCACTTTTCCCAGCCTGACAGCCTGCCCCAAACAAAATGGGGCGCGAGATGCCGCGCCGGTTGGGGTGCTATAAAAGGAGTCGATGCCGGGATCAAGGGCTTTTGGCAAACCAGTTTTGTGCGCTATGTAGGAACCAAAGGGGATCCCGATGCCCAAGTCTGCTTACGAAGTTCTGCATCCCGAACGCGGCTTAAGTTGCGTGCTCTTTGCCTCGCCCCATTCGGGGCGCGACTACCCGTGGAGCTTCCTGCGGCACACGGTGCTGGATGAACACGCCATCAGGTCGTCCGAGGACGCCTTTGTCGATCAACTCTTTGAATGTGCACCAGAATTTGGCGCGACCTTCATCCGGGCCGGGGCACCACGTGCCTTTGTCGATCTCAACCGGGCCGCTACAGAACTTGACCCGGCGCTGATCGAAGGGGTGCGGCGGCAAGGCCACAATCCGCGTGTTGCATCCGGTCTTGGTGTGATCCCGCGGGTCGTGGCGAACGGCCGCGCGATCTACAACGGCAAGATCAGCAACGCCGAGGCACGCCGAAGGATCGATCACTATTGGCATCCCTATCACGGGATGCTGCAGGCCCTTCTGGACGAACTGCACCAGCGCCATGGGCAGGCGGTCCTGATCGACTGTCACTCCATGCCGCACGAGGCGATGGACAGCGTGGCCCGATCGGGCGTGAAGCGGCCCGATGTGGTCCTTGGCGATCGGTTTGGGGCCTCCAGCGGGGGCGAGATCGTGGACAGGATGGAGGCGGCTCTGGTGAATGCGGGTTTTGTCGTGACACGCAACATGCCCTTTGCTGGTGCCTACATCACACAAGCCTACGGCCGTCCCGCGCGGGGTCAGCACGCGGTCCAGGTTGAGATTGACCGCTCGCTTTACATGGACGAAAAGCTGATCCGGCCGAACGGTGCCTTCGACCAAGTGCGCACGGCCCTGCGGCAAGTGGTGGCCGAAGTGGCCCAGATCGGGCAGGGGCGCATCCCCCTCGCGGCGGAGTAGCGCCAACCGCGGGTCCGGATGGGATCAGGGGCCGCGCTGGGATATCAGCGCAGCGCGCGCCCCTTCACGATTGCCTTTGCCCCATAACGTTCGCGGATCGCGTCTGTGGCGCGCTCGGCCTTGCTCCGCCGTTCCGCATTCGGGTCCAGCAGATCGCCCGCCTTATCCGCACCTTCACCGGGGCTGAGATCCGAGATGCCGACGCCGATCAGCCGGAAGGGACCGGGATCCTCCAACTGGTCAAAAAGTGCGTGAGCCGTACGATAGATGCGGTCGGCCAGTTGCGTGGGATCGGTCAGCGACACCCGGCGGGTAAGGGATTTGAAATCGCCACGTTTGATCTTCAGGGTAACGACGCGTCCGGCTAGGTCCTTGGCCTTGGCCCGGTCCGCCACCTGGACGGAAAGTCGCCAGATATGCCCGTCGAGGATGTCCGCGTCGGCTGTGTCCTCGCCAAAGGTGGTCTCCTTGCTGATTGATTTGACCGGTTCATGGGCGGAAACGCGGCGGTGGTCCTCTCCCCGTGCGAGGTGCCAGAGCCGCTCTCCCATGCCGCCGAAGCGCAGGATCAGGTCCTGTTTTTCCCAGCGCAGCAGATCAGAAAAGGTGCGAATGCCCGCCTTGTCCAGTGAAGTCTGCGCCGCAGCACCCACACCCCATATCAGCCGTACCGGTTTGTCCCGCAGGAAGTCTTGCGTCTCGGCCTTGCCGATCACCGAAAAGCCGTGCGGCTTGTCGAAGTCGGAGGCCACCTTGGCAAGGAACTTGTTGTGGCTCAGGCCGATGGACCCGGTGAGGCCCAGTTCCACCTTCATCCGTCGCACCAGACCGGCGAGCATCACGGCGGGCGGCACCCCGTGCAGCCTCTCGGTGCCGGTCATGTCGAGGAACGCCTCATCCAGCGACAAGGGCTGAATGGCGGGGGTCAGTTGCTCCATCATTGCGCGGATAGCGCGGGAGGCTTCGACATAGGCC
>JABDKA010000164.1 GCA_013002405.1 Sulfitobacter sp.
CCAGAAGGCCGCATGATCGCCTATTTCAGACCGCAAATTGACGCCAGAGAGTGGTTGAAAGACGACTGATCCGGATGCCTGCGCCTTTGGCGAGGGGCCTCTGGCCGCATGGTCTATTCCTCATAAAGACCCTCTCACTGCCCCATTGTCGCCATACCGGGCACGATACATGACCCCATTAATTCCGGGTACACGGGGTGAGGCAGATGACAGTGGTTTTGACCGGGCCAAGGGGCAACCTGGCCTATTTTGTAAGCGGCATGCGTGGACGCAGACCCGCTGTCTTTGCCGTGCATGGACGGTTCAGGTGTCTTGAAGCAAGGCGCATGGTGAAGGCTCGGCAACCCAGTGCGAACCGCGATCACGCACCTTTTGGCCTTGAGGCAGCGGTGACAAGGGACGAGGGACTTGCCCTCCTCCAGGAAATCGCCGGAAATCCCTAACGCCGGGCAAGACGTGCCGCCCGCCCGCCGCGTCTTTTGGAAAAGGCACCGGCGCGGGAGGGCAGGTCTTCCATCACGGTGCGCCGCTCATCGGGCGTCATGCGGGACCAGCGCCCGATTTCATCGATCGACCGCAGACAGCCGGTGCACAGCCGTGCCTCCGGGTGGACCACGCAGATCTTGATGCAGGGGCTTTCGATTTCCCTGCGCTGCCAAATATCGTCAGCCATTGCCTGTTTCCTGCCTGCGCAGAACCGCGATCCGGTCCAGCACTCCCTGAAGGATATACGCAGCCGCGACATGATCAATGACCTCCGCGCGACGTTTTCGTGTCGTATCCGCCTCCAACAGCGCCCTTTCGGCCGCCACGGTGGACAGCCGTTCGTCCCAGAAAGTGATCGGCAGATCGCCCAGCCGGTCGAAATTGCGGGCGAAGGCTCGGGTGGATTGGCAGCGCGGCCCCTCGCTGCCGTCCATGTTGCGCGGCAGGCCAAGGACAAGCCCGCCGATGTGACGCTCCACAATCAACTCGTTCAGACGGGCCGCATCGACACCGAATTTCTTGCGCCGGATAGTCTCCAATGGGGTGGCGACGGAAAGGAAGGTGTCACTGACCGCCACGCCGATGGTCTTGTCGCCCAGATCGAGGCCCATGAGCGCCCGCATCGGCGGGACCGCGGCGGCGAAATCGGCCATCTCCTCAAAAATCATTCGGCGACCCCGGCGCGGCTACCTGCCTCACGGATAATGTCGAGCGCGCCTTCATTGTCGGCGAAAACCTCGATCGCGTTGTCGTAGATGGCGCGCGCCCTGTCCGGCTGTCCCAGAATGGCGAGTGAGGTAATCAACCGCCCCCAGTCGCGGGGCGGGCCGCCTTCGGTGGCAAGGCGATTGGACAGCCCCTCCACCATGCCGCCGATCATTTTCATTCGCGCCTCTGCGCTCATCTCGGCGACGGCCTCGATATCTGCCACGGAAGGTCCCCGCCCGACGCCTGAACCAATCTCGGGCAGCGTGTAGTTGACGCCCGCCAGTTCTGCGACCTCCTTGATTTGTGCGCGGATCGGGGCAATCCAGGCGGCATCCTCGGGCCCGCGGCGCAGAAGTCCGTCCCAGATCCGGAAGGACAGGTCGGGCCGCCCTGTCTGGACCATCATCAGACCAATGTAATAGCGGGCGCGGCCGTCGGTCTCATCCATCGCCAGGGCCGCACGGAGTGCCGTTTCCGCCTCGGGTGACACATAACCGCCCGCTGCCAAAATCAGCAGTTCGGCGTAGTCGGTCACGTCATTTGCGGCCAGATCTTCGCCCTTCAGTTCCACCACCCGTGCTTGGGCTTCCGCGGCGGCGGAAAAGCGTCCGATGCGGGCCTCGTTCTGGGTCAGCAGGATATGGCCCTGCAGATCGTCGGGACGGGCCTCAACCGTTTCCCGCAGGCGGTCGACCAATGCCAGAAATTCCTCCGAGGTGCCCTCGGGCAAGGGCAGGGGGGGGACACCCGCGACTGCCTCTTTCTGGCTGGGGCGGCTCTCGCGCATCTCCTCGGCAAAGGCGATCCGGTCCTGCAGGGCCATGTCACCATAGCCCGGCGCGCCGACCTCACGGTAAAGCAGCAGGCTGCCGCCGACCAGGACAAGGCCGATGATACCGATCAGCACGCCGCGCGGACCCCTGTTCTGGCTCCTCCCGTCACGGTTTGCGGCATCCGCCGCCAGAATACGGCGGGAGATTTCGGTGCGGATTCGTTCGGCATCTTCGGGCGGCACCACACCGCGTGCCACATCACGCTCCACCTCGGCCAACTGGTCGCGATATACCTGCATGTCGAACTCTGCCGCCTCACGCAGGGTCGCCCCAGCGCCGCGCACCAGCGCGAGGCTCAGCAAAAGCGCGACAGCCGCCGCAACGGCAAAGATGATGATCCAAAAGGTCATAGGTTCCCCGCAAGATTCCCTGCGCCTGTACCTAGTCGCTGCAAAGCTGCGACAAAAGGGGACAATTTGACCATTGCTTCGCCACTTCGGGCCAATTGCGCTGCATGTCGCAAAATTGCTAAGGAATGCCGTGGCGGGTATCCTCTTTTTCGAGCATATCGCCAGAACAGAACCAGCCGCCGGGCGCGCGTCGCATTACGCGCGTCCACTCGTTTTTGCCGCTCAGGCAGGGGACGCCCAAATGAAGAAGTACTCCGTTTTCGCCGTTGCCCGTGAGGCGATGCGCCATCACACCGGCTGGGACCGCGCATGGCGCGACGCCCAGCCGAAAAAGAAGTACGATGTGATCATCATTGGGGCAGGGGGCCACGGGCTTGCCACCGCCTACTACCTTGGTAAGAACTTCGGCATCACCAACGTGGCGATCCTTGAAAAGGGATGGCTTGGCGGCGGCAACACGGGCCGAAACACGACGATCATCCGGTCGAATTATCTTCAGGACCCATCGGCGGCGATCTACGAGAAGTCCCGCTCGCTTTACGAGACGATGAGCCAGGATCTGAACTACAACGTCATGTTCTCCCCCCGTGGCGTGATCATGCTGGCCCAGACAGAGCATGAGGTGCGGGGCTACAAGCGGACAGCCCACGCGAATGCACTGCAGGGGGTGCAGACGGAATTCATCGGACCCGAGCGGGTCAAGGAACTGGTGCCGATCATCGACATCGACGGGCCGCGCTATCCGGTTCTGGGCGGCCTCTGGCAGGCGCGCGGTGGCACGGCGCGGCACGATGCGGTGGCCTGGGGCTATGCCCGTGCCTGTTCGGACATGGGGATGGACGTCATCCAGAAGTGCGAGGTGACGGCTATCCGCCAGGCCGGTGGCAAGGTCGTGGGCGTCTCGACCAACAAGGGCGATATTGACTGCGACAAGCTGGGCATGGTCGTGGCGGGCCATTCGGGGCATTTGGCCGACATGGCGGGCTTCCGGCTGCCAATCGAGTCAGTCGCGCTGCAGGCGCTGGTGAGCGAGCCGATCAAGCCATGCATGGATGTGGTGGTCATGGCCAACACGGTGCACGGCTACCTCAGTCAGTCCGACAAGGGCGAAATGGTGATCGGCGGAGGCACGGACGGCTACAACAACTACACCCAGCGCGGCGCCTTCCACCACATAGAGGAAACGGTGCGCGCGCTGATAGAAACCTTCCCGATGCTGAGCCGTCTCAAGATGCTGCGCCAGTGGGGCGGGATCGTCGATGTCACGGGCGACCGCTCTCCCATCCTGTCGCGCACACCGGTGGACGGCATCTTCATCAACTGCGGCTGGGGAACGGGTGGTTTCAAGGCGATCCCGGGCTCCGGCTGGGCGATGGCTGAGCTGATGGCCAAGGGGCGTTCGCCGCTCACGGACGCCTTCGGGCTGGAACGTTTCACCGAAGGCCGCTTCATCGACGAAAGCGTCGCCGCGGGCGTGGCGCATTGAGATCCCCGATGCGCAGCCTGTTCTTCAGTTTATCGGCCAGAACTGGCCCAAAAACGCCCGCTTCGGTCGCGGATTTGGTGATTTCGCCAAAAGATGGCATTCTGTCCTCACTTCATTGGGAGGAACCATCATGGCCCAGGAGACCATCCACAGCGGCAACGGCAACAGGCGCGCGGTTCTCGTCGCGCTCTTGGGTCTTGCCGTCTTCGTTGGCGGCATTGCCTGGCTTGGCAATTCGTCCGCCCCGGACAATACCGTGCCGGTCGCCACGCAGGGCACCGGCGACTAAAGCCCGCACCGCAACAGGTGCCAATCGCTCGCTGACAGCGCGTCAGCGGGACCACTCTTTTCAGTTCGAGAAAGCATTTCCACGAAAAGGGCGCAGCCTATTGGCTCCCGCCCTTTATCCGCTTGCACCGATCTCCCCCACCGGAGCCTTCCCATGCTGATAATCCACTGCCCCAACTGCGGCGTCACCGCAGAGGAAACCGAATTCCATGCCCACGGCGAGGCGCATCTGAAACGCTTCGGCCCCGGCTCTGCGGACGATGAGTTCGAAAGCTACCTCTTCATGCGCCGCAACCCCAAGGGCGTGCATTTCGAACGCTGGCGCCACCAGTATGGCTGCGGCAAGTGGTTCCACGTGGCCCGCGATACCGTGACGCTTGAGGTATTCGGCAGCTATAGTGCTCAGACCACTGAACCGCCCGAAGAGATACTGCAGGCCATCCGCGACCGCCGTCCGGAATGGGAGCTGACCTGATGCTCCTTTCTGCCAAAAGCACTCGTTCCCGCCCCATTAGCCAGCCGAAAGGTTCGCCTTCATGAGCACACGTCTTGCCACTGGCGGTCGCCTGCTGAAAACCGACAAGCCGCTTTCCTTCACCTTCAACGGCAAGCACCTGCGCGGCTATGAGGGGGACACCCTTGCCTCAGCCCTCCTGGCAAATGACCAGATGCTGATGGGCCGCTCCTTCAAGTACCACCGACCCCGCTCTGTCGTGGCTTCGGGTGCGGAAGAGCCGAATGCGCTGGTGAACCTCGGCAGCGAAGGGCGATTCGAGCCCAATCAGCGTGCCACCGTGACCGAGCTTTTCGAGGGGCTCGAGGCAACCAGCCAGAACCACTGGCCATCGCTGGAATTCGACGTAGGCGCAATCAACCGGCACCTCAGCCGCTTCCTACCCGCGGGCTTTTACTACAAGATGTTCATGTATCCGCGCAGCTTTTGGAAGCACATCTACGAGCCCTTCATCCGCCACTCCGCGGGCCTTGGCAAAGCGCCGAAGGCACGCGATGCAGACACCTACGAACATTTTTACGCCTTTTGCGATGTGCTGATCGTTGGCGGAGGTGTCGCGGGGCTGGAGGCGGCGCGCACCGCGGGCCGGTCCGGCGCAAGGGTCATTCTTGTGGAACAGACGGAGCACTGGGGCGGGCGCGCACCGGTAGACGGCGGTTCCATCGACGGCGGGTCGGTCGAAGATCACATCGCGCGCACCTTGGCAGAACTGGAGGGGATGGAAAATGTCACCCTGCGTCTGCGCACCATGGGCGCCGGGGTCTACGATCACGGCTACGCGCTCGCCTACGAACGCCTTACCGATCACCAGCCCGACGCCAAAGGCCCGCGTCACCGCCTGTGGCGCATCCGGGCGGGACATATCATCACCGCGACAGGCGCGATAGAGCGACCGCTGAGCTTCGCGGGCAACGACATTCCCGGTGTCATGCTGGCCTCCGCTCTGCGCGACTACGTGGTAAACTACGGCGTCTCAATCGGCGACCGGACGGTTGTCGTGACCAATAACGACAATGCTTATCTGACCGCGATCACGCTCAAGAAGGCCGGGCTCGACGTGCCCGTGATCCTTGACGCGCGTGTTCTGCCCGAAGATATCGGGCTGGTGGAGCAGGCCAAGGCGCTGGGCATCCGCGTGCTGATGGGCCACGGGATTTCATCCGTGAAGGGCGGCAAGCGCGTGACCGGAGTCGCCATCTGCGCCCAGGCCGGTGAAGGCGCGGTGCTGGAAGAGATCGCCTGCGACGCGGTCGCCATGTCGGGCGGCTGGTCGCCTGTTGTGCACCTCTGGTCTCACTGCGGTGGCAAGCTGCGCTGGGATACAGACCACGGCTGTTTCAGCCCCGATCTCGACAGTCCGCCCAAAGGTGCGGACGGCATGGGCTTTGTCACGCCCGCCGGGGCGGCATCGGGCATGTTCGCGTTAGATGATGTGCTGCACGATGCCCACGCGGCGGCCGATGGTGTCGTGACCTCGCTCGACTTCAAGCTGCCCCGCGATGTCGAGGCCCCCAAGGCTGAGCGGCGCGAGGAAAGCCCGATGATGCCGGTCTGGATGATGCCCCATGGCGCCAGCGTGAAGCTGCGCGAGAAGGCATGGCTGGACTTTCAGAACGATGTGAAGGTCTCAGACGTGCGACTGGCGGCACAAGAGGGCTTCGTCTCGGTCGAACATGCCAAGCGTTACACCACCCTTGGCATGGCCACCGACCAGGGCAAGCTGAGCAACATCAACGGCTTGGCCACTCTCGCGGGCGCACTTGATGCGGATATCCCCGCGGTCGGCACCACCACCTTCCGTCCGCCCTACACACCCATCTCACTCGCCTCCATCGCGGGTGAGGCGCGGGCCGAAACCTTTCAGCCGCTGCGCCGCACGCCCTTGCATGACTGGCATGAGGCCAACGGCGCCATCTGGGAGCCCGTGGGCCAGTGGCGCAGGCCCTATGCCTTCAAGCGCGGGCTGGAGAGCACCCACGACGCGGTCATGCGCGAAGTGAAGAACGTGCGCGAAAACCTCGGCCTGCTGGATGCCTCGACCCTCGGCAAGATCATCGTCAAGGGGCCGGACGCGGGCAAGTTCCTGGACATGATGTATACGAACATGATGTCGACGCTGAAGGTCGGCAAATGCCGCTATGGTCTGATGTGCAGCGAAAACGGCTTTCTCATCGACGATGGCGTCGTCGCCCGCATCGACGAGGATACCTGGCTGTGCCACACGACCACGGGCGGCGCGGAGAGCATTCATGCCCACATGGAAGAATGGCTCCAGACCGAATGGTGGGACTGGAAAGTCTATGTCGCCAACGTGACTGAACAGTACGCGCAGATTGCCGTGGTCGGCCCCAACGCGCGCACCGCACTTGAACGGCTGGGCGGCATGGATGTGTCCAAAGAGGCGCTGGGCTTTATGGAGTGGGCCGACGGGGAGCTTGGCGGCTTCAAGGTTCGGATCTACCGCATCTCCTTCTCGGGTGAGCTGAGCTATGAGATCGCGGTCGATGCCAGCCACGGGGCGGCCTTCTGGAATGCCCTGCTTGCGGTCGGTAATGATCTGGGCGTCATGCCCTACGGCACCGAGGCGCTGCACATCCTGCGGGCCGAAAAGGGCTTTATCATGATCGGGGACGAAACCGATGGTACGGTCATCCCGCAGGATCTGGGCCTCAACTGGGCCATTTCCAAAAAGAAGGATGACTACCTTGGCAAGCGGGCGCAGGAACGCTCCCACATGACCGAGCCAACGCGCTGGAAGCTCGTGGGTCTTGAGACCACTGACGGCTCCACCCTGCCCGACGGGGCCTATGCGGTCGGCGAAGGGACCAATGACAACGGACAGCGCAATATGATCGGGCGGGTTACCTCGACCTACCATTCGCCCAACCTTGACCGGGGCATTGCCATGGGGCTGGTCCTGAACGGCCCCGACCGGATGGGTGAAGTGCTTACCTTCCCCGGCACGAACGGCAAGGAATACACCGCCAAGATCGTCGATCCGGTCTTCTACGACAAGGAAGGGGAGAAACAGAATGTCTGAGCCCGTTACCGCCCTGATGGGGGCCGAGGACAAGGTCGGTATCGCCACCATCACCGAAGGGGGCCCGCTTGGCATGATCACCCTACGCGGTGATCTGTCGGACAAGGCGCTGAAAAAGGCCGCCGTGGCCGCAGGTGGTGTGACCATGCCCGAACAGGGCCACTGCAACAACGAAGGGGAAAAGGGCATCGCCTGGATGTCTCCGGACGAGTTGCTGATCATGTGCCCTTACGTGGAAGTGCACGACCGCCTTGCCGATCTGCAGGCCAAGCTGGCGAAGGGCCATGCCCTTGCCGTTAACGTCTCAGACGCGCGCGCAACATTCCTCGTGACCGGCCCCAGGGCGCGTGAGGTGATGGGCAAGCTGTCGCCCGTGGATCTGCATCCCGACCGGTTCCAGCCCGGCATGTTCCGGCGCACGCGCCTGGCCCAGATCCCGGCGGCCTTCTGGATGCCGGAGGAAGAGACCTTTCAGATCGTCTGTTTCCGCTCAGTCGCGCGCTATGCCTTCGATGTGCTGAAAGTGGCGGCACAGCCGGGGTCTGAGGTGGGGTATTTCACGAGCTGACTGCCTTACCCGCAGGTATCATTGAGTCCCGAATTCCTTGCAGCTAATGGTTGAGAGAGTTCAATTAGAGGATGTTGAGATGAAGTCGATTTCAATCATTTTGATGACGATGCTGCTTCCGGCGGCTGCCATTGCGGATACTTACAGATGTGAAACCAAGAACTTCGGTCGCGGTGGCTGGGTGCCAAGCGAAATGATTCTGAGTTATGACGAGGCCAAGGGAGAGGCGACAGCCTTTGACCCAATGATCAAGCATCTTCACGAAAACCCGATCCTGGTCGATATGAAGCGCCGGTCCGACACGTCATTTTAATTCAACTGGCGGCTCAAAGGGCTGAAGGCGTCAAATGGGGGCAGGGGCAGCAACACGTTCAGGGTCGTTCTCTTCACCGATCGCAACAGGTTCACACTGAGTGGTCAGAGGATCGGCTATGACAACGTGGTCAGCGGTGACGGCCTCTGCAAAAAGATCAGGTAGGCGGCACGACCGCCATTTTCGCAAAAGCGGTGCGGTGCCAAATCTCCGTCCGGGTTCGTCTCAGGTAAAGCCGACAGCGTTGAAATGCTCATTCACGCCCGATGTCTTTATCTTATGCACCCTTGACGAAGGGCCTCCCCGCACTCCATTGCAGTGCAGATGAAATAACAAGACAGGAGGCCCGACCGATGGCTTTTGAACTCCCCGATCTTCCCTATGCTCACGACGCACTTGCTTCCAAGGGCATGAGCGCGGAAACGCTGGAATACCACCACGACAAGCACCACAACGCCTATGTGGTGAATGGCAACAAGGCCATTGAGGGCACAGAGTGGGAAGGCAAATCTCTCGAAGAGATCATCAAGGGCACCTATGATCCCAACGCCGTGGCGCAGTCTGGCATATTCAACAACATCTCGCAGCTTTGGAACCACAACCAGTTCTGGGAGATGATGGGCCCTAACGACAGCGCCATGCCCGGTGAGCTGGAAAAGGCGATCACCGAGAACTTCGGCTCGGTTGACAAGTTCAAGGACGATTTCAAGGCGGCCGGTGCCGGTCAGTTCGGCTCGGGCTGGGCCTGGCTGGTCAAGGACGCCGATGGCAGTTTGAAGGTCACCAAAACAGAGAATGGCGTAAACCCGGTCTGCTTCGGCCAGACCGCGTTGCTGGGCTGCGACGTGTGGGAGCATTCCTACTACATCGACTTCCGCAACGCGCGTCCCGACTATCTGTCGAACTTTCTGGGCAAGCTCGTGAACTGGGAAAATGTCGCCTCGCGGATGTGAATGGAGAGGTCACTCTCCTTTACTTAAGCCGAAGGGGATAGCGTTGCATCCTTGATGCAAGCGTAGGCAACTAAGCTGCTTAAGCCCCGTCAAGCGCGCTTGACGGGGCTTTTCATTGGAACCCGCCCTTTTCTCCCGCGTTGATTTCTCAAGGAATTAGCATAGGAGAGTACCATGGCCGAACGTCACAGATCCAAGGATGGCAGCAAGGATACCGACAAGATCATCGGCGATGCGGCTGGCATCTCGCAGCAGGGCCGGGCCGACGGTAACCTGCAACGCGATGTTGCCACGCAGGATGAAGAAAAACGCGCCAAGGAAAAGCCAGCAGGCGCGACGCGCGTCAGAGGCCAGGACAAGCGCAACCACGGAGAGGATGAATGACAAAGCTGAATAACGGAACCTGGGTGCTGATCGCCGACGGCGAAAAGGCCCTGTTCCTGCAAAACAAGACCGACGGAGACGATCCGTTTTTGGACGTTTTCCGCGAAGAGGAGCAGGAGAACCCCGCGAACCGTGATCAGGCGGCGAACCGACCCGGACGTTTCAATGACGGTCCGGGTGTGCAGCGGTCAGCTGTGGATGACACGGACTGGCACGAGTTGCAAAAAGAGCGTTTTGCGCATGATCTGGCGGACATCCTCTACAAACACGCGCACAAGGGGGCCTATGACAGCATCGTCCTCGTTGCGCCGCCTCGGACGCTTGGCGAATT